>NZ_LZKQ01000001.1 GCF_001668675.1 Mycobacterium asiaticum
TGGGCGTCGCCGCGGACGAACATCCCGTTGTTCATGTTGCCGGAGTTGCCGATACCGGTGTTGATGTTGCCGGAGTTGCCGATACCGGTGTTGAGGTTGCCGGTATTGAACCAACCCGTGTTGGTGTCACCGCCGTTGAAATCACCGCTGTTGAAGCTGCCCGCATTGAAGCTTCCGGTGTTATAGCTTCCGCGGTTACCGATACCGGTGTTGAAGTTGCCCGGATTAAACAACCCGGTGTTGCCGATACCGGAATTCCCGATCCCGGTGTTGTAGCTGCCGGTGTTGAACAACCCCGCATTACCGACCCCGGCGTTCAGAATGCCCTTGAGGTCAAAGCCGGAGTTGGCGATACCCACGTTGCCGTCACCGGTGTTGAAGAACCCAATGTTGTTGTCACCGGTATTGCCGAACCCGATATTGCCGGTGCCGGTATTACCGAAGATGTCGGTGACCGCCGCCTCAGCGGCGGCAGGGTTCACCGTCAACAAACCATTCAGCTTGGCCGACAGACTCGTCCCACTCAGCAGGGTGCTGATAGCCGGGTTGCTCAGCAGGCTGCTGACCACCGGGCTACGCAGCAGGCTGCTCACGGTCGGGCTGCTCAGCAAGCTGGACACGCTGGGGCTGTTCAGCAGGTTGGCCACAGTCGGGCTGTTGAGCAAGGTGGCCACAGTCGGGCTGCTCAACGCGCCGGTCAACGCCGTCGTCACGGTGGCGCTGTTGAGCAGACTGTTCAACCCACCCGAACCGGACAGACCCGCAACCAACGCCTGCAAACCAGCACCCGAACCGCCGAAACGGCCCCAGGAACCCGACCCAAAACCATTGCGCCCCAACGATCCCCAACCACTGGCCGCCGTGGCGCCGCCGGTCGGTATGCCACCGAGCTCATGCAGACGCAGATTCGCCAGACCACCAGTGCCCGACTGCACACTGCGCACCACCCCGGCCAGAT
>NZ_LZKQ01000002.1 GCF_001668675.1 Mycobacterium asiaticum
CGACCCGGTGCGGGCCCACAGCGTGATCGGCCGGGCGGTGCGATCCGGCCCGGAGGCGCCGTTCCTGGCTCGACACCTGCTGCTGTCCGGCTGGATCAAGATGCAGGACGGGCAGCTGGCCGCGGCCGGCACCGACGTCGTCGCGGCGACTTCGGGTGTCGAGCTGCATCGCCGCGACGCGCTGTGGGCGTCGGCGCTGCAAACCGCCATCGCGCGTCGCAGCGGTGACACCGGTGCGCTGCAGAAGCATTGGTACGCGGCCATGGAGGTCCTCACCGAATACTCACTCGACCTGTTCGCGCTGCTGCCGTTGGGCGAGTTGTGGGTCGCGTCGGCCCGCATGCACCAGGTGGACCAGCTACAACACAGCCTGGACCAGGCCTTCACCCTGCTCGGCGCGCTGGGCAACCCACCGCTGTGGGCCAACCCCCTGCACTGGGCGGGTGTGCACGCCGCGATCCTGGCCAGCTCGCCGGAATCCGTTGCACCGCATGGACAGGCACTCAGCACCGCGGCCGCCCACAGCAGCCTGGCCTATGCCCTCTCGAATGCCGGCCGGACCTGGCTTCGGGTGCTCGCGAATCAGGTGGAGGTTGACGAGGTCGCCGCCGCGGCGCGATCCCTTGCCCACGTCGGGCTGACCTCCGACGCGACCCGCCTGGCCGGTCAGGCCGCGCTGCAGACCCCCGACTCGCGGGTGTCCGGGGCAATGCTGCAACTTGCCCGGGATCTCAAAGTGGGCACCGGTTTTGGCGGTGAGATCCCCGGCGCGACGCCCGCCCTGGACGCGGCTCCCCCGGCACCGCGCCAACCACAGTCGCGGTCACCGCTGTCGGATCGCGAGCGTGAGGTCGCCGAACTGCTGCTCCTGGGCATGCCGTACCGCGACATCGGCAACCAGCTCTTCATCTCGGCGAAAACCGTCGAGCATCATGTGGCGCGGATCCGCCGCCGACTCGGGGCCGGCTCCCGGTCGGAGATGCTGTCGATGCTGCGAAGCATGCTTGTCCCGCAAAGCTAACTGGCATCCCACACCGGCTCACGCCGCGTTCTGGTGAACGCTTTGGCCTCAAGTGGCGTCGATGTAGAACTGATCACACTCCCCAACCGTCGGGGCTGGTGGTGCACGCAAACTTAGGTCAGCCTTTCTCGCGGCGAACGCCAAGAAGGTGTCAGTATGGGCTGGTTAAGCAGCAAAGGCGCCTCTAACGCGCGCTGCCTTGTGAGTGACGACGAATTGGGGTGACCTTCCGTGACCACGCAGACGCTCATCCGGCTGGTAGTGGGCCTGGGCATGACCGCGGTCGTGATCCTATTGGCCCTGAAGCGGGTCTGGTGGTTGTACAAGCTCGTCATGTCCGGGCAGCCGGCGAGCGGCGGACGCACCAACGACATCGGCCAGCGGATCTGGGCACAGGTCGCCGAGGTGTTCGGTCAGCGCAAGCTGCTCAAGTGGTCGCTGCCCGGGGCCGCCCACTTCTTCACCATGTGGGGCTTTTTCATCCTGCTGACGGTCTACATCGAGGCCTACGGCGTGCTCTTCCAGCCGAACTTCCACATCCCGATCATCGGTCGTTGGGACGCGTTGGGAGCTCTGCAGGACTTCTTCGCGCTCGCCGTGCTCACCGGCATCGTCACCTTCGCCATCATCCGATTGCGCACGGCGCCAAAGGAATATGGCCGCGACTCGCGCTTCTACGGATCGCACACCAGTGGTGCGTGGCTGATCCTGTTCATGATCTTCAACGTCATCTGGACGTACGCGATCTTCCGCGGCGCGTCGGTGAACGCGCTGGGCGACGAGTTCCCGTACGGCAACGGCGCATTCTTCTCGCACGCCATGGGTTCTTTGCTGCACCCCTTGGGACCCCACGTCAACGAGATCGTCGAGACCGTCGCCCTGTTGCTGCACATCGGGGTCATGCTCGCGTTCTTGTTGATCGTGCTGCACTCCAAGCACCTGCACATCTTCCTGGCGCCGATCAACGTCACATTCAAGCGGCTGCCGGACGGCTTGGGACCGCTGCTGCCGATCGAGGCCGACGGCAAGCCGATCGACTTCGAAAACCCGCCGGACGACGCCGAATTCGGCCGCGGCAAGATCGAAGACTTCAGCTGGAAAGGCATGCTGGACTTCGCCACCTGTACCGAGTGTGGCCGATGCCAGTCGCAGTGTCCGGCGTGGAACACCGGTAAGCCGCTCTCGCCCAAGCTCGTCATCATGGACCTGCGCGACCACTGGATGGCGAAGGCCCCGTACATCCTCGGCGATAAGGAAACGCCCCTCGAGAGCACGCCGGAGGGGGGCGTCGGCGAGGAGCTGCGCGGGGAGAAGCACGACGAGGCGCACCATGTCCCCGAGTCGGGCTTCGGCCGGATCATGGGCTCGGGTCCCGACCAGGCGACGCGTCCGCTGGTGGGCACCGCCGAACAGGGCGGCGTCATCGATCCGGACGTGCTGTGGTCATGTGTCACCTGCGGCGCCTGCGTCGAGCAGTGCCCGGTGGACATCGAGCACGTCGACCACATCGTCGACATGCGCCGTTACCAGGTGATGATGGAGTCGGAGTTCCCCTCCGAGCTGTCGGTCCTGTTCAAAAACCTTGAGAACAAGGGCAATCCGTGGGGCCAGAACGCCTCGGACCGCACCACCTGGATCGACGAGGTCGACTTCGACGTCCCGATCTACGGCGAGGACGTCGAAAGCTTCGACGGCTTCGAGTACCTGTTCTGGGTGGGCTGCGCCGGCGCCTACGACGACAAGGCGAAAAAGACCACCAAGGCCGTCGCCGAACTGCTGTCCATCGCCGGGGTCAAGTTCCTGGTGCTGGGCACCGGCGAGACCTGCAACGGCGACTCCGCACGCCGGTCGGGCAATGAGTTCCTGTTCCAGCAACTGGCGCAGCAGGCGGTCGAGACGCTGGACGGCCTCTTCGAAGGCGTGGAAACCGTCGACCGCAAGATCGTCGTCACCTGCCCGCACTGCTTCAACACCCTGGGCAAGGAATACCGGCAGCTCGGCAGCAACTACACCGTGTTGCACCACACCCAGCTGCTGAACCGGCTGGTACGCGACAACAAGCTGGTGCCGGTCAACGCCGTCTCCCAGGACATCACCTACCACGACCCCTGCTACCTGGGCCGGCACAACAAGGTCTACGAAGCGCCGCGCGAGCTGATCGGTGCCGCGGGCGCCAACCTGACCGAGATGCCCCGCCACGCCGAGCGCAGCTTCTGCTGCGGCGCGGGTGGCGCACGGATGTGGATGGAAGAACACATCGGCAAGCGCATCAACCACGAGCGTGTCGACGAGGCGCTGGCCACCAACGCCGCCACCGTCGCCGTCGCGTGCCCGTTCTGCCGGGTCATGGTCACCGACGGTGTCAACGACCGGCAGGAAGAGGCCGGGCGCAGCGGCGTCGAGGTGCTCGACGTCGCGCAGGTGCTGCTGGGATCGCTCGACCGCGACAGCGTGAAGCTGCCCGAGAAGGGCACCGCCGCCAAGGAGGCGGAACAGCGTGCCGCCCAGGCCGAGAAGGCCAAGCCGAAGGCTACGGCGCCGACGGCGCCCGCCGAGGCGGAGCCCGAGTCCGCCGCCGAAGAGGCCGCCGCGCCGGCCAAGGCACCGGCGGACAAGCCGGCCGCAGCCGCTCCCGTCAAGGGCCTGGGCGTTGCGGGCGGGGCCAAGAAGCCCGGTAAGAAGGCCGCCGCGGCTCCCGCCGGCGAGGCCTCAGCCGCGCCCGCCGCTGCCCCTGCGAAGGGGCTCGGCATAGCGGGCGGGGCCAAGCGACCCGGCGCCAAGAAGGCCGCCGCGCCGGCCGCCGAGGAAGCTGCCGAGACCCCGAAGGCTGCCGCGACCGAGGCGCCCGCCAAGGGCCTCGGCCTCGCCGCCGGAGCCAAGCGACCCGGCGCCAAGAAGTCTGCCCCCGCTGCCCCCGCGAAGCCCGCGGCTGAGCCGGCCGAGGCCGAGCCGACCAAGGCTGCAGCCACCGAAGCGCCCGCGGAGGAAAAGGCCGAACCTGCCAAGCCCGCCGCCCCGGTCAAGGGTCTGGGCATCGCGGCCGGCGCCAAGCGCCCTGGCGCCAAGAAAGCCGCGCCCGCCAAGGCGGAGCCGAAAGCTGCCGAGGCCGAGCCGGAACCCGCCAAGGCCGAGCCGGAACCCGCGCCCGCGGCGCCGGAAGCAAAGTCCGAGCCCGCGCCGTCCTCGGACGCGAACGGCGACGCGGCGGCACCCGACAAGCCTGCCGAGCCGGTCAAGGGCCTCGGCCTGGCCAAGGGTGCCCGCCCACCGGGCAAGCGCTGATCACGGTTTGACACCGATCAGCAAATATCGGTGGACAGTGATGGGACGATGGTTGACGTGACTACCCACCAGCTGCCCGTGCACACCTCTGGCCACCATCGGCAGCGGGCGTTCGCGCAGTCGTCCAAGCTTCAGGACGTCCTGTACGAAATCCGCGGCCCGGTACACGCCCACGCCGCGCGGCTGGAAGCCGAAGGTCACCGCATCCTCAAGCTGAACATCGGCAACCCGGCCCCGTTCGGCTTCGAGGCGCCCGACGTGATCATGCGTGACATGATCCAGGCCCTCCCGTACGCGCAGGGCTATTCGGACTCCAAGGGCATCCTGTCGGCCCGACGCGCGGTGGTCACCCGTTACGAGGTCATCGACGGATTCCCACGGTTCGACGTCGACGACGTGTACCTCGGCAACGGGGTCTCCGAACTGATCACGATGACGCTGCAGGCGCTGCTGGACAACGGCGACCAGGTGTTGATCCCGGCACCGGATTACCCGCTGTGGACGGCGTCGACGTCACTTGCCGGCGGCACCCCCGTGCACTACCTGTGCGACGAGACGCAGGACTGGCAGCCCGACATCGCCGACCTGGAGTCCAAGATCACCGAGCGCACCAAGGCGCTGGTGGTGATCAACCCGAACAATCCGACCGGCGCGGTGTATGGCCGCGAAATCCTCAGCCAGATAGTCGAATTGGCGCGTAAGCACCAACTGCTGCTGCTGGCCGACGAAATCTACGACAAGATCCTCTACGACGACGCCAAGCACATCAGCGTGGCTTCCCTAGCGCCCGACATGCTGTGTCTCACGTTCAACGGTCTGTCCAAGGCGTACCGGGTTGCCGGATACCGCGCGGGTTGGCTGGCGATCACCGGTCCCAAGGACCATGCCAGCAGCTTCATCGAGGGAATCAGCTTGCTGGCCAACATGCGGCTGTGCCCGAATGTTCCGGCGCAGCACGCGATTCAGGTCGCGCTCGGCGGTCACCAGAGTATCGAGGATCTGGTGCTTCCCGGCGGCCGGCTGCTCGAGCAGCGCGACATCGCGTGGCAGAAGCTCAACGAAATCCCCGGGGTGTCCTGCACCAAGCCAGAGGGCGCGCTGTATGCGTTTCCCCGACTGGACCCCGAGGTCTACGACATCGCTGACGACGAGCAACTGGTACTGGATCTGTTGCTGCAAGAGAAAATCCTGGTAACCCAGGGCACCGGATTCAATTGGCCCGCACCCGATCACCTGCGCATCGTGACGCTGCCGTGGGCCCGCGATCTGGCGGCCGCAATCGACCGCCTCGGCAACTTCCTGGTCAGCTACCGGCAGTAAGACAACCTTCTGCGCGAGCGTGAATCGTACGACGCCGCGTCGGCGTGTCCTGTCGTGAGATTCACATTGGACAACGACCTTGCCACTCGTCTGAACCTTCAACATTTGGGGCGAATGCCCCATGTGTCGCCACCGCTGTAGCAGCGACTATTTCCGCACTCAATCAGTGAGGAGATAGCTCATGTCGTTTGTGATCACGGCGCCCGAAATGCTTTCGACGGCGGCCTCGGATTTGGCCAACATCGGGTCGACACTGAGTGCGGCTAATGCGGCAGCGGCCACCCGGACGACGACGGTACTGGCGGCGGCGGCCGATGAGGTGTCGACAGCACTATCGGCGTTGTTCTCTACCCATGCTCAGCAGTATCAGGCGCTCAGCGCCCAAGTAGCCGCGTTTCACGAGGACTTCGTGCGGACCTTGACCGCGGGTGCTCAGTCGTATGCCAGCGCTGAAGCCGCTGCGGTCAACCCCCTGCAAGAAGCGATGGACGTGATCAACTCTCCCTTCCGAACCCTGTTGGGTCGGCCGCTGATCGGTGACGGAGCCAATGCCGCACCCGGAAGCGGGGCCAACGGCGGCGCCGGCGGGCTCTTGTTCGGCAACGGCGGAGCGGGCGGATCTGGCGCCCCCGGTCAGAACGGCGGCAATGGCGGGGCCGCCGGATTGTTCGGCAACGGGGGCGCCGGTGGCGCTGCCGGCAGCGTACCCGCCGGCGCCGGCCTATCCGGTGGGGCGGGCGGCGCGGGCGGACTGCTGTTCGGAACAGGTGGCACCGGCGGCACCGGCGGGAACTCCAACCTCGGAACAGCCGGAGCAGGCGGAGCGGGTGGGGCCGCCGGGTTGTTCGGAACCGGCGGCACCGGGGGCACCGGCGGAAATGCAGGGACGACGTTCACCGGTGGACAGGGTGGCGCCGGAGGCGCCGGCGGTTTGCTGGGCAACGGTGGTGCTGGCGGACTCGGCGGCCATGGCGGCACGTTCGGCGGCAAGGGTGGCACGGGGGGAGTTGGCGGCATGCTCGGCGGATCCGGCGGCAGTGGTGGCATCGGCGGGATCGGCACCATCGTCGGTGGGTCCGGCGGCGTCGGCGGCAACTCCGGGTTCCTCTACGGCACCGCGGGTGACGGCGGCACGGGTGGTCTCGGCCAGGTCGTCGGCGGGGGCGGCGGGTCTGGCGGTAACGCCGGCGGACTCTGGGGTGACGGCGGGGCAGGCGGCGCAGGAGGGGCAGGCACGGACCCAGCGAGGGCCGCAGGCGGCACCGGCGGTGCCGGCGGCAACGCCGGCATGCTCTTCGGTTCCGGCGGTGCCGGTGGTACCGGAGGCACCGGCGCCCAGAACGGCGGGGACGGCGGGGGTGGTGGCGCCGCCGGCCTCGTCGCCGGCAACGGCGGAGGTGGCGGCATCGGGGGTGCCAGCCTCGGCGTAGGAAGCGGTGGCGACGGTGGCTCGGGAGGCAAGGCCGGAGCGATCGGCAACGGCGGCGACGGCGGGTCAGGTGGCGGCGCGATCCTCGGGAACACGAGCGGCGGTAACGGCGGTGCCGGCGGCGCCGCCGTGCTGATCGGCAACGGCGGTAATGGTGGCTACGGTGGCAATGGCTCCACCGCCGGTACCGGCGGTGGCGGCGGAACCGGCGGGCTGCTGCTCGGATGGAACGGGGCGAAAGGTTTGCGTTAGATCAGAAATCAGTTGCGCTGCAACAACTCCAGCAGGTAGCTACCGTACCCGGACTTCACCAGCGCACCGGCCCGCTGCGCCAATTCTTCATCGGTGATCCAGCCTCGTCGCCATGCGACTTCCTCGGGCACACTGACTTTCAAGCCCTGTCGCAGTTCCAACGTGCGAACGAAGTCGGACGCGTCGAGCAGCGAGTCGAATGTGCCGGTATCCAACCAGGCCGTGCCGCGGGCCATCACCTCGACCGAGAGCCGGCCCCGATCCAGGTAGATCTGGTTGACCTCGGTGATCTCGTATTCCCCGCGCGCCGACTTCTTCAGTCCCTTGGCTATCTCGACCACGTCGTTGTCGTAGAAGTACAGGCCCGGCACCGCATAGTGAGACTTCGGGGTTTCCGGCTTCTCCTCCAGCGACACGGCCATGCCGTCGGCATCGAATTCAACGACACCGTATGCCGACGGATTGGCCACCCAATAGGCGAAAACGGCTCCGCCGCTGATGGTTTGAAAGCGGCTCAGGCTGGTGCCGAGGCCAGGGCCATAGAAGATGTTGTCGCCCAACACCAATGCCACCGAATCACCGCCGATGTGTTCGGCGCCGAGGACAAAAGCCTGCGCCAGACCGTCCGGACTGTCCTGAGTCACCCAGCTCAGGTTGATGCCGAACTGACTGCCGTCGCCCAGAAGCCGGTGAAAGCCGGGCGCATCATGCGGAGTCGTGATCATCAGGATGTCGCGGATGCCGGCCATCATCAGCGTCGACAGCGGGTAGTAGACCATGGGCTTGTCGTACACCGGCAGCAACTGCTTGCTGATGCCCATGGTGATTGGGTGCAAGCGGGTGCCCGAACCGCCGGCCAAGATGATGCCGCGCATAACTGGCTCCTTAAGCTCAGTCGACCCGGTCGTCTTCGGTCAGTTCGGTTGCCGCCAAGGCCGAGGCCAGATCCTCGTGCCGGAACACCGATGTCACGTGGTCGCGCACCACGCGGAAGGCCGATGCTGCGGTTGCCGCTGTGAAGGGCTTGTTTCGGTCGCTGATGTTCTGTTCGACGACCACGATGCCGTCGTGCACATACATCCGACCCAGTTCGGTCCGCGCTGTGAGGGAGGCGGCCCACCTGCGCAGGGCATCATGCCCTTGGCCGGCGCCGTGCGCGTCACCGATATCGATGTCGTCGCTGGATAAACTGATCAACGTATCGATGTCGGAGCTGTTGAGAGCGTCGTGCCAAGCCAGCACGGTGGCGATCTCCGATGTGGTCATGGTCTGCAAGTCTAAAGAGGCGTGCGATCCAGCCATCTTTGCCATACGGACTCGTCGCCGAACACCGCAATACCGGTGTTGCCGAGCGGGACCCGGCGCGTCATCGCCAGCAGCAACTCGGTGGCCGTACCGCGCAGTGCGACGGTGCCCTTGCCATGTTCGTGCGCCCAGGTGATCGCGCCCCCGTCGAGGCGGATCGTCCATTCGCCGGCTGGATCCAGTCCCGGATCGGTGGCGTGCAGGTGCATTGAGTCCTCGCCCTCGATCGGTAGCTCCGCGCCGTCGGCTCCGGACCGGATCGCGATGCGCTCCAGGAACTCCTCGATCGCATCGGCCGCCACTTCGGGGTCAAGGGTGAAGTCGGTGCCGAGCGCGATCGCGGCATCCGCACGGTGCACCGCGTTCTCGTGCAGTCGACGCCGGATCCACCAATTCGCCGGCCGCGGACCGAGGAAGGTCCATACCGGAGTCTCAACGCCCGTCAGTTCGACCGCGTCGACCAGCCGCTGCGCGCCGCCGTTCAACCAGGAGATCGCGTCGTCGAGGTCGGGTGGCGGCTTGCCGGCCTCGACGCTGCGGAAGTCCAGGAAGCTGTCCATCCGGTCGCGCACGATCTGCGCAGCCCACCGGTCGCCTCGACCGACATGGCGGAAGAGTTGCTCGATGGTCCAGCCCGGGCAGGTCGGTACCGGCGCAGCTTGATCGGCGGTGCGGACCAGTTCCCCGAACGCGCGGGTTTCTCGGAGATAGGCCGAGGCGTAATCCACCGGGATGACGCTACTCGCCGCGTCAGTACGCCGATACCGCGTTGGCTTCCGCCCAGGCCTTCTCCGCGTCCGAACCTGCGGGTGGCGGGGCAATGCCGTTGATCATCCAGAGGTCCTCGCTGGTCTCGTCGACGTGGAACTCCCAATGCAAGTCAGGGTGTGCCTCGACGAAGGGCGTGATCAGCCGGTTGATCCAGCGGGCGATGCGCTGGCGATCCTCTTTGTCAGCGGCGCGCCGGGCGATGTGGTCGATGACGACGCGCAGGCCTACCGGGGTGGGCTCACCGCCGACGTAGAAGTCCTCGGGGCGGGTCTCGTTGAAGATGGTGATCACATAGAACCGCGGCAGTCCGGCCTTCTCGTAGTGATCGGCGATCCGGGCGGACAGCTCGCGCTTCTGCTCGTCGCTGATCAGGCCCGGCGTGTGGTGAATCGTCCACAGCGGCATGGCGTTTCCTTTCCGGTCCTTTTCCTGTTCGGTCGAGTTACTGGGCCAGCGAGAAAGCGAGGTTCTCCACGGGGCCGGACAGGATGGATTTCACGTTGGCGGTGACGTCGTCGGTGAGAACCTCGACGGCACCGGCCTCCAGACCGTCCACGATGCGCTTGGCTATGTCGGCTGGCGTTGTCTTCTGCAGCGGGAGCGCGGAAACCATGTCGGTGTCGATGAACCCGGCATGCACCCCGACGACCTGGGTGTGTTGTGCCGCGAGTTCCACCCGGAGTGAATTCGTCACCGACCAGATCGCGGCTTTCGATGCGCCGTAGGCTCCGCTCCCGGCCAGCCAGGACAGCACCGAGTGCACGTTGACCACCGCGCCGCCGCCGTTGGCCGCCAGGATCGGCGCGAACGCCCGCGTCACGCGCAGCGGCCCAAAGACGTTGGTGTCAAAGGTTTCCGAGATGGAATCGAATTTTCCTGTCAGCAGGGAGTCGGGAATCAGGACGCCGGCGTTGTTGATCACAATCTCGGCGTCACCGGCAATCTTGGCGAGCGCGGCCACGGATTCTTCGGAGCGCACCTCGAGCTGGTGGGTGACCACCGCGGGCCGCTCGTCGGTGAAGGGTGACCTGGCCGTCGAGTACACCTTGCGCGCGCCGCGGGCCAGCACCTCGTCGACCAGGGCCGCACCCAGCCCGCGCCGGCCACCCGTGACTACGACTACCTTGTTCGCTACTGCAACCACCGGACCGCTCCTTTGTCTGAATAACGACTACGTTAGTCAGATATAAGCACTGTAGGCTGAGTAATGCAAGCGTTAGTCATGTGAGGTGGGCCATGGAATTCGAGACCAAGCTTCGCGATCGGCAGCAGTGGTCGATCGGCGACGGGTGCTCCATGGCGAAAGTCCTCGACCTGCTCAGCACTAAGACAGCCTTTCTCGTCGTCCGTGAATGCTTCTACGGCACAACGCGGTTCGAAGACTTCGTGGAGCGGATCGGCGCCTCCGCCCCCGCCGTTTCGAGGGCGATCAAGCAGCTGGAGACGGCCGGCATCCTGACCCGGGTGCCCTACCAGGAACCGGGCAAGCGGGCCCGCGACGAGTATCGGCTGACCCTGGCGGGCGAGGACCTGCTGCCGGTGTTCCTGTCGTTGATGCAGTGGGGCGACAAGCACCTGCAGAACGGCCAGGGACCGCTGCGTTTCGTGGCCGCCGACACGGGCCGACCGGTTCGTGTGCGCCTGACCGACGAGACGGATGCCTCGGCGCCGGGGCCCGACGACATCGAGATCCGGTTCAATGCCGGGTTCAAACGGGCCCGATAACGACTCAGCTCGCCAGGTGTCGGGGCTGCCCCGGCAGCGGTGTACCAACGCGAACCGACCATGGCTGCCACGTGCCCTCGGCCACCGATTGAGCAATCTCGTCGATCCGGCGCCGCGACGCCGCCCAACCGCGCACTCGCTGCGAACCCATCTCGATTCCGCCGCGCTCGACCAGCACCACCCAGCGCAAGCCGCACCAGTGCGCTGCGAACCAGAACGGCCAGATGACAAACATCAGCACACCGAGCACTTCGTCACCGTCGTCGAGGAGCTCGAAATCCCAGTCGAAGAACCATTGCCGGCGCACTTTCCACTGGGCGCCCTGCGGGTCGGTCACCTTCGCCATGCCCGAAAGTCTGCGTCCTACGTCTTGGGAAATTCTTGCTCAATCGTCACGCACCGAGCGCGTACTGTTCGACCGTGGACACGATTGCCATTCAGGACCGGCTGTTTCCAAGCATGACCTGCTTCGGGTGCGGACCGGCCAACCCGCGCGGCCTTCGCCTGAAAAGCTACCTGGCCGAGGGCCACGTCAGGGCGACGTTCACACCCTGGCCCGAACACGACAACGGTATGGGTTTCCTCAACGGTGGCATCATCGCCACGCTGCTGGACTGCCACACCGCCGCCGGTGTGATGAATGAGGCCGCGGCGCAAGGCTGGGAGGCCCCGCCCGGGGCGTTGATACCCTTCGTAACCGCCGGCATCGACGTCCGCTATCTGCGCCCCAGTCCGCTGGACAACGAGATCGAGCTGAAGGCGGTCATCGTCAAATCCTCGGAGGCCGAGATCGTCTGCGACGCCGAGCTGGTGTACGAGGACAAGACCCGCGCCACGGGTCACGCCGTCTGGAAGCGGTGGCGCGCGCGTTAGGCGTGTTCACCGGAGCCGCCCGAGGCCGTAACGTTTGAGGGATGCGCACCCATGGGTGGGGCGGTGCCAAGCCCGCGACCGACGAAGAGGCGATCGAACGCATTCTCGATGCCGCGAGCCAGGCCATCGATGAGCGTGGCGGAGACATGCGGATCGCCGATGTGGCTCGAAGCCTCGGGGTCTCGCGGCAGACCGTCTACAACTACTTCCCGGGCACGAACACGCTGATCGAGGCGGCCGCCACGCGATCGAGCGTGCGGTTCCTGGACAGGCTGGCCGAGCACCTGGCCGGAATGACCGATCCCGTGGACGCGCTCGTCGAAAGCCTGGCGTTCACCCTGGAATGGTTGCCGGACGACAAACACGTACAGCTGATGTTGGTGCACGATTTCGCGAAGGCGTCCACGGGTGTGACCTCGGAACTGGGGATCAGGTTCGGCCACGGGCTGCTGGCCGGTCTGGACGTCGACTGGGCATCGCTTGGCCTGACCGACGCCGACCTCGATGACCTGGCGGAGTACACGCTGCGAATTCTGCAGTCCTTCATGATCGACCCGGGCCGCCCGCCGCGCACGGGTGAAGTGCTGCGCGCCTATCTGCGACGGTGGGTGGCCCCGGTTCTGATGGCCGAAATCGCCAGCCATCGGGTGTGACGTCCCAGCGGTTTGACAATTTGGGTAAGCTGTCCAGTCGAGTGAGGTGATTGCATTGACGTTCGACACAGTGGTCGAAAACGGCAGGTGGTTCGACGGCACCGGCGGACCCTCGGCGATCCGCAATATCGGCATTCGCGACGGCCGGGTGGCCGCCGTGTCGCCGACACCGTTGGACACCGACGGGTGCCCGAATGTGATTGACGCCCAGGGAAAGTGGGTGATGCCCGGCATTATCGACATCCACACCCACTACGACGCCGAGGTGCTGGCGGCGCCCACGCTCTCGGAGTCGCTGCGGCACGGCGTGACGACGATCGTGATGGGGTCGTGCTCGCTGTCCACCGTGCACGTCGACGCCGGCGAGGCCGCCGACCTGTTCGGCCGGGTGGAGGCCATCCCGCACGAGCACGTGGTGCGCATCGTCGGTGAGCGCAAGACATGGAACAACGCGCAGGAGTACATCGATGCGTTGGAGTCGTTGCCGCTCGGCCCGAACGTGACGGCGTTCATCGGCCACTCGGACGTGCGGACCGCGGTGATGGGCCTGGACCGTGCCACCCGCAAAGACGTCCGGCCCACCGCAGCCGAATTGGCCCGGATGGAGCGGATGCTTACCGAGGCGCTGGATGCCGGGTTTATCGGAATGTCCTCGCAGCAGCTGCTTTTCGACAAGATCGACGGCGACACCTGCCGGTCGCGCACGCTGCCCTCGACGTATGCCAAGCGCCGCGAACTGACCCGACTCAAGACGTTGCTGCGGCGGGCCGGCCGCGCGCTGCAGTCCGGTCCCGACATCACCCACCCGCAGAACATCGTCTCCCAGGCGCTGCAGTCGCTCGGTATCCGGCGGCCGCTGCTGAAAACCAGCCTGCTCGCCGCGGCGGACATGAAGTCGGCACCGGGGACCATCTGGCTGACCAGCGGGCTGGCGGCCTTCGTCAACCGGTTCGGCGGCGACTTCCGCTTCCAGCATCTACCCGTGCCGTTCGAGGTGTACGCCGACGGGATCGACCTGGTGGTGTTCGAGGAGTTCGGCGCCGGCGCGGCGGCGTTGCATCTCAAGGACGAGGTCGAGCGCAACGAGTTGCTGCGGGACGAGAACTACCGCAGGCAATTCCGCAAAGACTACGACAGCAAGTTCGGTCCCCGCGCCTGGCACCGGGACTTCTTCGACGCCGAGATCGTCTCCTGCCCAGACGAATCGGTAGTAGGCAAGTCGTTCGGTGAGGTCGGAGTGGAGCGCGGGGGCTTGCACCCCGTCGACGCGTTCCTCGACCTGGTACTCGAGCACGGAACCGCGATCCGCTGGCGCACAACGATTTCCAACCATCGCCCGGAGATGCTGCGGCGGTTGGCCCAGATGAAGGGTCTGCAGATCGGCTTCTCGGACGCGGGGGCGCACCTACGCAACATGGCGTTCTACAACTCCGGGCTGCGGCTGCTCCGTCACGTCCGGGACGCGGCGAACGAAGGCCGGCCCTTCTTATCCATCGAGCAGGCGGTGCACCGGTTGACCGGTGAGCTCGCCGATTGGTACGGGATCGATGCCGGCCATCTGCGGGTGGGCGACTGGGCCGACCTGGTGGTCATCGATCCCGAACGCCTCGATGAGTCGCTGGACTCCTACCACGAAGCGGAAATCGATGTCTACGACGGGCTTTCGCGGATGGTGAACCGGAACGACGCGACGGTGAAGTCGGTGTTCGTCTCCGGGCGCGAAGTGTTCCGGGACGGCAGGCCCACCGAGGTCCTCGGACGCGAGCGTACTGGCGGATTCCTGCGCGCCGACGCCCAACCACGCAACGTGCCCGTCCCGATCAGCGTGTAGGTCGTCGCGCACCCAGCCGGAACACGCGCCAACCCGCGCGTTCCCACTTCGCCACGTCGAGGCAGTTGCGCCCGTCGACGATCACCCTGGCCCGCACGTGGCCGGCGAGGGCATCGGGGTTGAGTTCGACGAACTCGCGCCATTCGGTCAGCACCAGGACGGCATCGGCGCGCTCGCAGGCCTCCTCGACCGACACCGCGTAGTTCAGGGTGGGAAACAGCCGGTTCGCGTTGTCCAGGGCCTTCGGGTCGTACACGTTGACAGCGGCCCCGTTCAGCTGCAATTGACCCGCCACGTTCAGTGCGGGCGAGTCGCGTACGTCGTCGGACTCGGGCTTGAATGCCGCGCCGAGCACCGCGATGTTGGCACCCAGCAGCGAGCCGCCGCAGGCAGCGGTGGCCAATTCGACCATGCGGGCGCGGCGTCGCATGTTGATGCTGTCCACCTCGCGAAGGAAGGTCAGCGCCTGGTCGGCGCCCAGCTCGCCGGCCCGGGCCATGAATGCGCGAATGTCCTTGGGCAGGCAGCCCCCGCCGAACCCCAAGCCCGCATTGAGGCACTGGCGACCGATCCGGCGGTCATATCCCAGTGCGTCGGCCAGCACGCTGACATCGGCTCCGGCGGCCTCGCACACCTCGGAGATGGCGTTGATGAATGAAATCTTGGTAGCCAGAAACGCGTTCGCGGAGACCTTGACCAACTCCGCCGTCTGCAGATCGGTCACCAGGAACGGCACGTCCGCGGCCAGCAACCGACCGTACACCTCGCGCACCGCAGCCTCGGCCCGCGACGAATCCTCTTGCACCCCAAGTACAATGCGGTCCGGGTTCAGGGTGTCGTGTACCGCGTAACCCTCGCGCAGGAATTCGGGGTTCCAGGCGATCTCGACGTCGACGCCCGGCGGGGCCAGCGCCGCGGCTCGCCGAGCCAGTTCAGCCGCCGTCCCGACCGGGACCGTCGACTTGCCGACCAGTACCGACAGCCCGGTAAGCCGGGGCACCAGGGCATCAATGACGGCATGCACATGCCGTAGGTCGGCGCCGTATTCGCCCTTCTTCTGCGGGGTTCCGACACCGAGAAAATGGACGTCGGCGAACTCGGCCGCCATGTCGTAGTCGGTGGTGAATCGCAACCGTCCCGCAGCGAGGTTGGCGGTCAACAGCTTTCGCAGGCCGGGTTCGTAGAAGGGAATGTCGCCACCGGCGAGCTTGGCGACTTTGCCCGGGTCGATGTCGACTCCGACGACCTCATGTCCGAGCTCCGCCATTCCCACAGCGTGGGTGGCGCCCAGGTAGCCGGTACCAAAGACGGTGCAGCGCATACCACCGTGTGTAAGTGGCCGCGATGAGCGAACCGCATCGCGACGCTGAACGGCAGACGGCTACCCGGCGAAATCAGATGCCGGGGATGCCGGGGATGTTGAAGCCACCCCGGCCGCCGCCGCCCCCGCGACCGCCTTTTCCGCCCTTGCCGGGACCACCGCCGGGCCCCTTGGGGCCGGACGGCTTGCCGATGTTGGGCGGCTTGCCACCGCCTCCTCGACCTGGTGGGTCCAGCGAGGGCAGTTGCGGGGTGAAGATCGGCGGCAACGGCACCGGCACGGGAACCGGAACGGGGGCCGGCGCGGCGGGAACCGGGGCCGGCGCCTGCGGCACCGGTACCGGCGCGGGCGCCTGCGGAACCTCTACCGGCGCTTGCGGCGCGTTCACTGGCGCCTGCGGAACCTGCACGGGTGGCTGCTCGGGAACCGGCGCCTGCTCCGGAATCGGCGCGGGGGCCTGTTCGGGAACCGGCGCGGGCGCTTGCGGCGCCGGAGCGGGCGCCTGGGGCACCTGCTCGGTGGGCACCACGATGGCCTGGCCGGGCTCGGGCCGGGTGCCGGAGGTGTGGCGGATGCTGACCGCCAGCGAAACGACCAGCGAGGCCACCCCGATCACGAAGATCGACAGCAGGATGCTGCCCAGCAGGGCGAATGGCTTCCGGTCCTCCTGCTCATCAGCGACGTCCGCACTGTCGGCGCTGTCCACGGCGCTGTAAGCCAGGCCGGACTCCGCACTTTCGAAGTGGACCGGGTCAAAAGCCAGCGGGGTGACAGCCCCGGTGCCGGGGTCCTGGGCCCAGGCCTGCGCCGCCGTGGACGACGACAGTAACGGCGTGTTCGCAGAGGCCAGTGCCGCACCCCGGGCGAGGGCGGTTTCCGGCTCTTCCGGTGCGGTCACCGGCAATGTAGTGGCGGCCTCAAGGGCCGGCTTGATCATTGGCACGTCGACCCCGGAGCCGACGACGAATACGGCGTCCGGGCGCGTCGCCAGCTCTTCCGCTGCCGACACCAGCGAGGCCAGCTGGGCGACGGCCGCGTCGTCGTCAGCGGCCAGGGGCTGGCGGTGAATGTCGGCGATCGATCCGTCGGCGCTGTCCACCACGGCCAGCGTCGCGGCGTCCGGCTCGATGAACAGCAGGGCCGTCTGCGCGTAGTTCGTTTCGTTGCCGACCGAGTGGGCCAGCGCGGCTGCGGCGAGGAAGGCCGAAACCAGCATGACGTTCTCGACCTTGCGGGTGGCCAGCGCGTCACGAAGTGCGGCGGCTTGACTCGGGTCTTGCCAGGTCACGCCGGTCGAAGCCAGCTGATAGCCGCCTTGGGCTGCGCCTTCGCGGGTGCCAAGGATGGCAGAGATCACTTGTTCGGCCGACTCGGTCGAGGCTGTTGGCGGTTCTGCGCCGACGTCGAACTTCTCTTCGTCCACCAGGGCGCCGTCGCCGTTTTCGCCCTCTACCAGCACCATCCGGACGGCCGTGGGCGCCATCGACACACCAAGGACGGTGTCCACTACTCCCCCAATCGAATGCTTAGATCCCCCAACCCGTTACCTACAACGTACCCAGGCGTGGAGAAACATTCCCTTTGAGTTTGTTGTGTAACTGAACTCACTGACGCGCTTCGTCAAAGCAGCACAAGCGATTTCGCAATTCGACCAGCTAGGCCGTCACCCGCCCCACGGCGGTTAGCACTACCTGTGACCGTGGCCACCTCCGCCGAAGCCGCCATGACCGCCGCCGAAGCCGCCACCGCCGCCCCCGAACGGACCGTGACCACCGCCGACGCCGCCACCGCCACCACCGAACGGACCGTGACCACCACCGAAGCCACCACCACCGCCGAACGGACCGTGACCACCACCGAAGCCACCTCCCGGTCCGCCACCGAACGGTCCCCGGCCACCGCCGAACGGACCGCGATCAGCCGGACCGCCACCACCGAACGGGCCGCCACCACCGAACGGACCGCGTTCCGCTGGGCCGCCACCACCGAACGGACCGCGGCCACCGCCGAAGGGCCCCCGGCTCGGGTTGGGTGCCTGAATCACCGGCGCCTGCGGAACGGGGTTTACCACCCGCGGTGGCGCGGCTGGGACCGGAAGCTGGGGCGCAGGCAGTTGGGGTTGCTGGCGCGGGACCTGGATCGCCGGCGGACGCAGCAACGAGTCGGGTCGGGGGATCTGCACGGGCGGCACCACGATGGGCACCACCGGGGGGGCCGCGACTGGCTCGGGCAACCGCGGCGCGGGCAGTTCTGGGGCGGGCACGACGGGCGCCGCGGGTGCCGGCGCAGGCTGCGGCGGCACGGCGCGCGGCACCGCTGGACCCGGAACGTCAAGCTTGGGCTGCGGCGCGGCAACCTGGGTGGGCGCGGGTGGCGGTGCGGCGGGCGCGACCAAATGGTTCTCGTTGGGCCTGGGCTGCAGGGCAACGGTCGGGCGGATGTTGATCGCCAGCGCGACCTCCAGCGCGACCACCGCCGCGATGGCCACAACTGCCAAACCACTGCCCACCAGCAGCGCCGGCCTGCGCCGCTCGGCCTGCTCAGCGTCGTCCTCGTCCGGCACCGCGCTGTACGCCAGATCGGTGGCGGCTCGGTCCTCAGGATCCTGCGCATACGCCAGGGCAGCGGTGGATGAAGCGAACAGCGGCGCGCGTCCGGATGCCAGTGCCGCACCACGGGCCAGCGCCATCTCGTGCTCTTCGGGCATGTTCACCGTCAGCGACGTGGCCGCCTCCAGCACCGGCTTGATCATCGGCACGTCGACGCCGGAACCGACCACATAGAGGCCGTCGGGGCGAGCAGTCATGGTCTCGGCACCCGACACCAGCTCGGTCAGCTCGGCCACCGCCGTGTCGTCGTCATCGGCAAGGGTTCGCCGCAGCACATCGCACATCGACCCGTCGGTGGTGTTGACCACGGCCAGGGTGGCGCTGTCGGGCTCGATGAACAGCACACCGGTCCGGCGGTAGCCGATGGATTCGCCGACGGCCTGGGCCATCGCGACCGAGGCAAGAAAGGCGGAGACCAGCATGACGTTCTCGACCTTGCGGGCGGCCAGTGCTTCGCGCAGCGCGGCGGCCTGCATCTGATCGGTCCAGCTCACCCCGATGGACGACAGCCGCAGGCCAGCGTCGGCGGCCCCTTCTCGGGTACCCAGGATCGCTTCGAGCACCCGGTCCGAGGCCGAGGTGGCCTCTTCGTCGCCGGGCAGGCGGAAGCTGTCTTCGTCGACGATGACGCCGTCGGCGTCTTCACCCTCGACCAGCGCGATACGGACATCCCTGGGTGCCATCGACACTCCCAGCACGACGTCCATAGCCCCTCCCAAAGCTTTGCCCCGAGCACCGCACAGACAGTCCCCAGTGTTGCGCGACCCCCATTGTGCGCGCGAAAGCTGTGCGATGCCTAGGTGATTCGTATGAAGTTTTGGTACGACCGCGACGGTGTCGGACCCCGTTGACCCTGATACTTCGACCCCGCGCGGGAACTGCCGTACGGATGCTCGGCCGGGCTGGTCAGGCGCAGGATGCAGAGTTGGCCGATTTTCATACCGGGCCACAGAGTGATCGGCAGGTTGGCGACGTTGGAGAGTTCCAGCGTGATGTGGCCGTTGAAACCCGGATCGATGAAACCGGCGGTCGAGTGCGTCAGCAGCCCCAGCCGGCCGAGCGACGACTTGCCCTCGAGTCGTCCGGCCAGGTCGTCGGGCAGCGTGCAGACCTCCAGGGTCGAGCCGA
>NZ_LZKQ01000003.1 GCF_001668675.1 Mycobacterium asiaticum
TCCGCCATCGGGGCGCTCCACCACCGCCCCCAACATTGCATGCCCGGCGCCGGCCACTCCGAGGCCGTCGGCGTCGGCGGCGGTGGATCCGCCGCCCAACCAGAATCGCCGTCGCTGGAAGGCGTACGTGGGAAGGTCGACGCGGCGCCCACCCGCACATACCGACCGCCAATCCACCTGCACGCCGGCGACATTGGCCTGACCGATCGACAGCAGGAACCTCGTTGGCCCGCCGTCGTCGCGCCCGAGGGAAGGGATAACGGCGGCATCCGGGACGGTCTCTTCGATTCCGGCGATCAACACCGGGTGCGGACTGGATTCGATGAACACCCGATGGCCCGCCGTGGCGGCGGCGCGCACCGCCCGGTCGAATTGCACCGTCTGGCGCACACTTTGGTACCAGTAGTCGGCGGTCAGTGCGGCGGTGTCCATCAATTCACCGGCGACAGTAGAGAAGAACGCCACCGGTGCGGAGCGGCCAGCGATACCGGACAGCGCTTGGATCAATGGCTCACGGATACGGTCGATCTGCGCGGAATGCGAGGCATAGTCGACTTCGATCCTGCGCGCGCGAACGCTTTCTGCCTCGCACCGCCGCTCCAACTCGTCCAGAGCCGCCAACTCACCGCTGACGACCACTGCCGAAATACCGTTGATCGCAGCGATACCCAACCGGTCACCGAATCCGGTCAACAGCTCCTCGGTGCGTTGCAGGCCGCATGCCAGCGATACCATGCCGCCGGCGCCCGAAAGTTGTGCCAGCAATTGGCTTCGTAACGCCACCACCCTCGCGGCGTCCTCCAAAGACAGCGCGCCGGCGACGTATGCGGCGGCGATCTCACCCTGGGAGTGTCCGATGACCGCGTCGGGCACCACACCGACCGAACGCCACAACTCGGCCAGCGACACCATTACCGCCCATAGCACCGGCTGAATCACGTCCACCCGGTCCAGCCCGGGGGCGCCCGGGACTCCCCGCAGCACATCGGTCAACGACCAGCCGAAGTATTCGCCGAGCGCTTTCTCACAAAGCCGCATGTGGTCGGCGAAAACCGTTGAGTCGTCCAAAAGTTCAACGCCCATGCCGACCCACTGGGAACCTTGACCCGGGAAGACGAACACGGTTCGGTCGGCGGCATGGCCCGTACGGCCGACCACGACACCGGCTGCCGGTTCGCCTGCGGCGAGCTCGCTCAGCCCGGCAACCAGCTGCGCGCGGCCCGCCCCGACAATGACGGCACGGTGCTCGAACGCCGACCGCGTCGTGGCCAGCGACCAGCCGACGTCGATCGGATCCAGCTCCGGGTCGTCGGTTACCCGAGTGAGCAGTCGCTGTGCCTGACCGGTCAGCGCGGCCGGGGAGCGGGCGGACAGTACCCACGCGGTGGGCGTGTTCGTATCCCGCTCGGCAGGCGTTGCCGCCGCCGCGGGCGGCCCCTGTTCGAGGATCACGTGCGCGTTCGTCCCGCTGATTCCGAACGACGAGACACCCGCCCGCCGGGGGCGTTGATGCGGCGGCCAAGGCCTTGCCTCGGTAAGCAACGACACCGCGCCCGCGGACCAATCCACATGCGGCGTAGGCGAATCCACGTGCAAGGTCTTGGGCATCACCTCGTGGCGCATCGCCAGCGCCATCTTCATGACCCCGGCCATTCCCGCCGCCGCCGAGGTATGTCCCATGTTCGATTTGATCGAACCCAGCCACAACGGCCGATCGGCAGGCCGGTCCTGCCCGTAGGTCGCCAACAACGCTTGGGCCTCGATGGGATCCCCGAGCGTGGTCCCGGTACCGTGCCCCTCGACCAGATCGACGTCAGCCGATCCCAGCCGGGCGCTGTCGCCCGACGGGCGGTGCAAGGCCTATGCGGGCGCCGCGGACGGCACCGGGTTCTCCGAGGGCGCGGGCGCACTGGTCGTCGAGCGGCTGGCCGACGCACAGCGCCTCGGCCATCCGGTGCTGGCCCTGATCCGCGGGTCGGCGGTCAATCAGGACGGCGCATCGAACGGTCTGGCGACCCCGAATGGCCCCTCGCAACAACGGGTGATCCGGGCGGCGCTGGCCAGCGCCCAGCCGACGTCGATCGGATCCAGCTCCGGGTCGTCGGTTACCCGAGTGAGCAGTCGCTGTGCCTGA
>NZ_LZKQ01000004.1 GCF_001668675.1 Mycobacterium asiaticum
GTCAGGGCATCACCGGCCCCGCCGGCCCCACCAACACCCGCAATCCCGGAATTACCGCCAGCACCGCCGGCGCCGCCCGAACCACTAACCCCCGCCCGACCGAACAGACCGTGGCCATGTCCACCGGCGCCCCCGGCACCGCCAGCACCGCCGTTTCCGCCGGAGCCGCTGTCACCGCCCTCGCCGCCCGTGCCACCAGGTGCCGTCGCCGACCAACCCGCACCGCCAGCTCCACCGGCGCCCCCGAGACCGCCCACACCGCCAGCACCGCCGGCGCCGCCATTGCCGAATACCAGACCACCGCGGCCCCCAACTCCACCGGCGCCCGCCGCGCCGCCGTCGCCACCCGAGCCGCCGGTGCCGCCGGCCACAAACTGCGTGCCCTCGGCGCCTGCACTCCCCACCGCACCCGCTAACCCGGACCCGCCGCCGCCACCAGCGCCGCCATGGCCGAACAACCACGCACCACCCCCCGGGGGCGGGCAGGGGCCCCGCGTGTTGGTGCCCGCGGGAGGCTGACGTTCGAGGGCGACCGTCTTCGCGGCCACCTTTGGCGCATGCGCGGAGCGCGCCTTGTCGGCAGCCGGATCGGGCATCAGCGCCACATACCGCGCATCGGTGAGCGTGCGCAGGAATGCAACGATGTCGTCAATTTCGTCTTCCGTCAGCGCGGGCGTGGTGCCGGGGCGGCGGTTCATCGGCACGGCATTCACGTTGATGTTGCCCTGGTACTTGGCCGGCACATCGTTGAAGCGCTTGCCGCCGGGGTACCACTGCGCGGGGTCGGTCGAGCGCGTGGCATAAAACGACACCGTGTCGCGCAGCGTGCGGAACACGCCGTTGTGCATGAACGTCTGGCGCACCGCCACGTTGCGCAGGCCGGCCGTGCGGAAGTAGCCGCACCACTGGTCGGGCTCCGGCCATTTCAGCGTCCGGGCGGTCTGGCACAGGCCGACGTCGAAGTGGCGTGCGTCCTTGTTGGCGGGCAGCAGCGGGTTGCGCGGCACGGCGATGGCGTCGTAGCGCCAGCCGTGCTGGCACA
>NZ_LZKQ01000005.1 GCF_001668675.1 Mycobacterium asiaticum
GGCCCGGTTTTGTGCGCAGTTTGATGAGCCGGTGCAGGTGATTCCGGCTGAGCCGGTGGCGGTGTGGCGCTATGTCGAGCTGGATGCGGGTTTGGGCGAGTCGGGTGTTGAGGCCGAGGTTGGGCGGGTGTGTGCGGCTGAGCGTGCGGCGGTGTGTGATCTGGGGCGGCCGCCGGCGTTTCGGGCGGTGTTGATTGGTGTGGGTGGGGATCGGTATCGGTTTGTGTTGACCAATCACCACATTGTGGTCGATGGCTGGTCGATGCCGATTGTGTTGCGGGAGATCTTCGCCGGGTATCAGGGTCAGCGGCTGCCCGCGGCGGCGCCCTACCGCAACTACGTGCGGTGGCTGGCCGACCGTGATCTCGACGCCGCCCGCGCCGCTTGGCGCGCTGTACTGGCCGGCTTCGACACCCCGACACTGATCGCACCGCCACACCGGACCGGACCGAACCCTCGTAGCGCAGAACTGTTCCGGCTGTCCGAGCAGACCACGCGTGCGGTGGGTGAGTTGGCGCGGGCGTGTCGTACCACGGTGAATACGGTGTTGCAGGGTGCTTTTGCGCAGGTGTTGATGTGGTTGACCGGGCAGCAGGATGTGGTGTTCGGGATCACGGTGTCGGGTCGGCCCGCGGAGGTGGTGGGTGCGGATTCGATGGTGGGTTTGTTGATCAATACGGTGCCGGTGCGGGCGCGGTTGAGTCCGTCGATGAGTGCGGCGGATTTGTTGGGTCAGTTGCACCGGGTGCACAACGAGACCTTGGAGCATCAGCATTTGGCGTTGACCGAGATCCACCGGCTCAGTGGCCACGACCGGCTCTTCGACACCCTCTTCGTCTAC
>NZ_LZKQ01000006.1 GCF_001668675.1 Mycobacterium asiaticum
GCGACTAGGACGAGAGCGTCAAGAACTGCATCGGCGCGGTGGCGGTGAATTTCGTCGTGACGTTCCCGACCAGGCCGTCCTCGAGCGCGGTGTCCGCGGTGAGGTCAAGCTTGCGCGCGGGGGCCGTCTCGCTGAAGTCGATCTCGCCGAGGTCCACCCACACGATGTTCGGCCTGGTCGTCGAGGAGTAGACGTAGCGCCGGTTCGTCAGGTCGGTCACCGTCTGCCAGATGGTCTGCGACGCCTCGGGTTTGCCCGGGTCCGGGATCCGGAACGGCTGGGCTGCGTTCCTGATGACGCTGAGCATGCCGGCGATCGCGGACACCTGGTCGGCCGCCGGGGGTAGCCGCTCGACGTAGTAGCTGGCGCGAGCGAACCTGTCGGACGCCAGCGTGGTTCCGGGCAGGGTCTGGCTGCCGCCGAACTCTTCGAATCGAGTAAGGAGTTCTAGTTGTTTGTCATAGGTGGGGGAATTGGTCATGACGCGGTACTCGCGGCTGTGCCACACGGTTGGCGCACCAGCTACGTACTCGATGATCGCCGAATCGCCGGACGCGTCGTCAAGAGCGAGATGGACTGCTGGCACCCTTCCGGTGCTCGGATCGGCCAAGGGCACGACCTGCACCTTCGTCTCGTTCACCCATGCCGCAGCGTCGGCTACCGTAGCGAAGTTGTCCAGGAAGTACTGCAGCCAGATCGCCATGCTCAAGGCTGGTTTTGTGGCGTCGTGGGTGCCGTAGTCCGACTCGGTGAGCCAGAGGATGTGACCGGCCAATCCCGCCTCGTTGACGCCGTCGACCGACATCAGGTCGTATGCACTGGCGATGAGGCTGCCATATTTGGCGGTCCAACTCAGCGAACCACCGACACCGTCGTTCCGCTCGATGCCACGAGGAAGAACCCAGAGATTTGTTCCGGTGTCGCAGTGATAGTCCATGTTGCGGCCAACGAGCACGGGCTCGCCATCTCTCGAATGGACTACGCGCGTACACATTTGGACGACCTCTCGTTGACTTGCGCCTAGCTTGAGCCATTCTAAGGGGTGTGCACTGGTGGGTCACGCAAGGCAACCAGGTTCATGTGCGACTCGCATTCTGGGTAACAGAGACCTCGACGAGCGGTCCAGCCCCGCCTGCTGCAACCATCGAGTGATCCGCGCCGTCACGCGGACGTGTTCTGTCCGCCGTGGTGTTGGTGCGCGATAGGCTGGCCGCCGTGGCCGAGACCCCGCCGTTACGGGTGCAACTCATCGCCAGGACCGAGTTCCTGGCACCGCCGGACGTTCCCTGGTCAACCGACGCCGACGGTGGCTCCGCGCTGGTCGAATTCGCCGGACGCGCCTGCTACCAGAGCTGGTCCAAGCCCAATCCACGGACCGCGACCAACACCGGCTACATCAAGCACATCATCGACGTCGGGCATTTTTCGGTGCTTGAGCACGCCAGTGTGTCGTTCTACATCACCGGGATCTCCCGGTCCTGCACCCACGAGTTGATCCGGCACCGACACTTCTCCTACTCCCAGCTCTCGCAGCGCTACGTGCCGGAGACCGATTCGCAGGTGGTGCTGCCGCCGGGCATCGAGGACGACGAAGAGCTCCGGGACATCCTGGCCGCCGCAGCGGATGCGAGCCGCGCCACCTACACCGAGCTACTGGCCAAGCTGGAAGCCAAGTTCGCCGACCAGCCCAACGCCGTGCTGCGCCGCAAGCAGGCACGTCAGGCCGCGCGGGCCGTGCTGCCGAATGCCACCGAGACCCGCATCGTCGTGACCGGCAATTATCGGGCGTGGCGGCACTTCATCGCCATGCGGGCCAGCGAGCACGCCGACATGGAAATACGGCGGCTGGCCATCGCCTGCCTGCGTCAGCTCGCCGACGTCGCGCCCGCAGTGTTTGCCGACTTCGAGGTGTCGACGCTGGCGGATGGGAGCGAGGTCGCCACCAGCCCTTTAGCGACCGAAGCCTGAGGCCGCGTTAGCGGGGGAAGGGTGAGGTCGCCATCGGGTCTAGCGACCGAAGCCTGAGGCCGCGTTAGCGGGGGAAGGGTGAGGTCGCCATCGGGTCTAGCGACCGAAGCTCGAGGCCGCGTCACTGCAAATGACCTTGCTGCAGGCAGGTAATCTGGACAACCGTGAGCACCGTCGGATTCGATGCCCCAGCCCGGCTGGGAACTCTTCTGACCGCGATGGTGACACCATTCGACTCCGACGGCGCCCTGGATACCGCTGCCGCGGCCCGGGTGGCCAACCATTTGGTGGAGCAGGGTTGCGACGGCCTGGTCGTTTCAGGAACCACGGGCGAGTCGCCGACCACCACCGACGACGAGAAGCGTGAGCTGCTGCGGGTCGTGCTGGAGGCGGTGGGCGATCGCGCGCGGATCATCGCCGGCGCCGGCACCTATGACACCGCCCACAGCATCAAGCTGGCCAAGGCGTGCGCCGCCGAGGGTGCCCACGGGCTGCTGGTGGTCACCCCGTACTACTCGCGGCCGCCGCAAAGCGGGCTGCGGGCACACTTCACCGCCGTCGCCGACGCCACCGACCTTCCTGTCGTGCTCTACGACATCCCACCGCGGTCGATCGTGCCGATCGAACCGGACACGTTGCGCGCGCTGGCCGCGCATCCCAACATCGTCGGCGTCAAGGACGCGAAAGCCGACCTGCACAGCGCGGGGCAGATCATCGCCGAAACCGGACTGGCCTACTACTCCGGCGATGACGCGCTCAACCTGCCCTGGCTGGCGATGGGGGCCACGGGTTTCATCAGCGTGATCTCCCATTTGGCCGCGGGGCAGCTGCGAGAGTTGTTGTCCGCCTTCAACTCCGGAGACATCGCCACTGCCCGCAAGATCAACGTCTCGGTGAGCCCGCTGTGCAATGCGATGGGCCGACTGGGCGGCGTCACGCTGTCCAAGGCGGGCCTGCGATTGCAGGGCATCGACGCCGGCAACCCACGCCTGCCACAGGTCGCGGCCACACCGGAGCAACTCGACGCGCTGGCCGCCGACATGCGTGCGGCCTCTGTACTCAGGTGAGTCACCGGTGAACGAGGAGCTCGCCCCACCAGGTCCCCTGACCGCGGGCGGGTTGCGTGTCACGGCGCTGGGCGGCATCAGCGAAATCGGACGCAACATGACGGTTTTCGAACACCTGGGCCGGTTGCTCATCATCGACTGCGGGGTGATGTTCCCCACCCATGACGAGCCCGGCGTCGACCTGATCCTGCCGGACCTACGCCACATCGAGGACCGACTCGACGACATCGAGGCGCTGGTGCTCACCCACGCCCACGAAGACCACATCGGGGCGATCCCGTTCCTGCTCAAGCTGCGTCCCGACATCCCGGTGGTCGGCTCCAAGTTCACCCTGGCGCTGGTCGCCGCCAAATGCCGCGAGCACCGCATCAAGCCGGTATTCGTCGAGGTCAAGGAGGGCCAGAGCAGCAGGCACGGGGTGTTCGAATGCGAGTACTTCGCGGTCAACCACTCCATCCCCGACGCGCTGGCCATCGCCGTCTACACCGGGGCTGGCACCGTGCTGCACACCGGCGACATCAAACTCGACCAACTGCCGCTCGACGGCCGCCCCACCGATCTGCCGGGCATGTCGCGACTCGGCGATGCCGGGGTTGACCTGTTCCTGTGCGACTCGACCAATGCCGAGCATCCCGGCGTCGGTCCGTCGGAGAGCGAGATTGGCCCGACGCTGCACCGGCTGATCCGCGGCGCCGACGGGCGGGTCATCGTGGCGTGCTTCGCTTCCAACGTCGACCGCGTGCAGCAGATCATCGACGCCGCGGTCGCTTTGGGCCGGCGGGTGGCGTTCGTCGGACGATCCATGGTGCGCAACATGAGCATTGCCCGCGATCTTGGCTTCCTGCGGGTGGCCGACGCCGACCTGGTCGACATCGCCGCGGCCGAGATGTTGCCGCCGGACCAGGTGGTGCTGGTGACCACGGGCACGCAGGGTGAGCCGATGGCCGCGTTGTCGCGCATGTCGCGCGGGGAGCATCGCAGCATCACGCTGACCGCAGGCGATCTCATTGTCTTGTCGTCATCGCTGATCCCCGGCAACGAGGAAGCCGTGTACGGCGTCATCGACGCGCTGGCCAAGATCGGGACCCGCGTCGTCACCAATGCTCAAGCGCGGGTGCATGTTTCGGGTCACGCCTACGCCGGTGAGTTGCTGTTTCTCTACAACGGGGTGCGGCCGCGGCACGTCATGCCGGTGCACGGCACCTGGCGGCACCTGCGGGCCAACGCGAAACTGGCCGCCAGCACTGGAGTGCCCGAGGAATCGATCCTGGTGGCGGAGAACGGCGTCAGTGTCGACCTGGTGGCCGGCAAGGCCACCATCGCCGGCGCGGTACCGGTCGGCAAGATGTTCGTCGACGGCCTGATCACCGGCGACGTCGGCGACATCACCCTGGGGGAGCGGCTCATCCTCTCGTCGGGTTTCGTCGCCGTCACCGTGGTGGTCAAGCGGGGGACCGGCAAGGCGGTGGCGCCGCCGCACCTGCATTCGCGCGGGTTTTCCGAGGACCCCAAGGCGCTGGAAGCCGTCGTGCCCAAGGTGGAAGCCGAGCTGGAACAGCTGGCCGCCAACAACGTCACCGACCCGATCCGGATCGCGCAGGGCGTGCGTCGCACGGTCGGCAAATGGGTGGGCGAGACCTACCGGCGCCAGCCGATGATCGTGCCGACGGTGCTGGAGGTTTAGCCTTCGCCGAACGTGAGCCTTAAGGACGGAAAACCATGAAGATGGGTACATTTCCCCCACGCTCGGCGCGCATCAGATCGCATTAGACCTTCTCGGCGTACGCCGACCACTCGATCTGGGACGCCTTGAGCCTGCGGCCCGTCGGCTCGACGTAACGCTCGAGGAGGTCGTCCGGTCCGACCTGTTCGATCAGCCGCCACCCGTACTCGTCCAGGAACCCCGCGACCTCTTCGGGCTGAATACCGAAGTGCCACAACTGCCGTCGCTTACGCACCGACCGGTACAGCGTGCGGGTGCCGTACCGGTTGCTGCCGTCGATGAAGTCGCGGCGGACATAGCTGAACACCATGCGACTGCCCGGTGCCGTCGGCCGTAACCCCTCCAGCGTGGTCCGGACGGCATCCTCGCTGAGGTATTGCGTGACGCCCTCCCAGATGAGGAAGACACGGTAGTCGGTGAGGTAACCGTGCTCGGCCAGCGCGGTCAGCAGGTCATCCTGCTCGAAGTTCAACGCCACCAACCGAACCGAGAGCGGCAGCTCGCCGAGCACCCGGCGGACGGTCTTGGCCTTGCGGGCGATGTTGACGGGCAGATCCACCTCGAACACCGGCTTGCGGACCCGTCGGTTGAGTTGATATGCGCGAGTATCCAATCCGGCGCCGAGGATGACCACCGCGTCGATGTCGCCCACCGCCTCGGCGAGCTTGTCACCGATGAACCGCTTGCGGCAGGCCAGATTCGCCCACAAACCGCGGCCGGTGAATTCCGATGCACCGATGAACGCCCGTCTTATCGCGGGCACCCGCGTGCCGGCCACCAGCCAGCGCAGCGGGGCCGGAAGGAAAAGTTCGGCGAGGTCGTCGTCCACCAGCCGACGATCGGGCGGCTCGTTCTGCTCGACGGCCGCCAACAACATCGGGCCGAATGCGGTGCTCGCTGCAGGGTTTTGGGCCATGATTACCGCTTGTTCACGCAGCCCGCATCGACTGGCAGCGCGACCCCGGTGATGTAGCGGGCCTGATCGGACACCAGCCACGCCACCGCGTTGGCGATGTCGTCGGCCTGCAGGATTTGCACCGGCAGCGCATTGCCGCCCCCGGTACCCGCGCCGGAGGCGGCCATGTCGGCAAGCCACTTCATGGTGAACTCGTTGTTGATCATCGGTGTAGCGACGCCGCTGGGATGTACGGAATTGACCCTAATATCATGCGGAGCAAGCAGATTGGCGTAGACCCGCATCAATCCCACCAGCCCGTGCTTGGACGCCGCGTATCCGATCGCGCCGGCGTCGGCGCTGGCCATGCCGGCCAACCCCGCCGCCGAACTGATCAACACGATCGACCCGCCGGCGCCCTGCTCCTTCAACGTCGGCAGGGCCACTTCAACGGTGTGGTAGGCGCCGGTGAGGTTGACGTCGATGACGTCGGTCCAGCCGTCATCGCCCGATTGCATGGGCGCGATACCGGCGTTCGCGACGACGATGTCGAGGCGGCCCAACTCGTCGATGCCGGCCTGCAGGGCTGCGTGCAGCGCGGCACGGTCCCGTACGTCGGCCTGGCGCGCCACGATCCGAGCCCCGGTTTCCTCGACGAGCTTGACGGTGCCGGCCAGTTCCTCGGAGGTGCCCAGCGGATAGGGCACGCTGGCGATCTGATCGCATAGATCGACCGCGATGATGTCCGCACCGTCGCTGGCGAGTCGCACCGCATGCGCGCGCCCCTGGCCGCGTGCGGCGCCGGTGATGAAGGCGACCTGGCCTTCCAGCGGACGTGCCATCAGGGCCGGATCTGGCCCTTGTCCGCGTCGCCGGCCGGAACCGGATGCAGCATCTTGATGTCGGGAGCTGCGGCCAGGTGCTCACCCGCGGCGGTGAACATCTTGGCCACCGCCGGGGCGGTGCTGTGCGCCTTGAGCGCCTCCTCGTCGGCCCACTGCTCGACGAACACGAAGGTCTCGCCGGACTGGTGCAACGAATACAGCTGGCATCCCGGCTCGCCGTGCACCTCTTCGACCGCGGTGGTCAGGATGTCGCGGACGGTGTCGACCGATTCGGGCTTGACGGTCAGTGTGGCGACGACGACGACGGGCATGGCTGGGCCTCCTGACGGCAGTGGGATTCGGTTGTCACCCTACTCATAACGGCGCGGGCACGGAGCGGTGAAGGTGCCGTTACCAGTGTGGCGGGTGGTGCAGATGTTGTTTCTGCGACTACGCTTGCGGGCATGGCCAGTAAGACCGCAGCCCGCTCCGGAACTCGAACGAGCAGGTCTCGGCAAGTTTCTCGACAGGACCCGAAGGCCACCCCCCGGTCCGGGGCCCGTGGTGGGCAGGCGGCGGGACGCTCGGGCGGTCCGGCGCGCAAGCCCAGAAAGCCCGCGACCAGGCCCGTCAAGCGGACCGGCAGGCCCGCCAAGCGCCGCAATCGATCGCTGCTGGCGCTGGCCGGCCGAAGCGCGCGCGCGACCTGGCTGATCGCCGCCAGGGGCACGGGCCGGGCCGCGCGGTCGGTCGGCCAGGCCCGCCACATCGAGGCGGGCCACCGACGTGACGGCATCGCCCTGGTGCTGCTGGGCGTGGCGGTGATCGTGGCCGCCAGCTCCTGGTTCGACGCCGCCCGTCCGGTCGGCGCCTGGGTGGACGCCGGCCTGCGGTTTTTCGTCGGCGCGGCCGTGGTGTTGCTGCCGCTGGTCGCGGCCGCCGTCGCGGTAATACTGATGCGGACCGAGCCGAACCCCGAGGCGCGCCCGCGGCTGATCCTGGGCTCCAGCCTGATCGCGCTGTCGTTCCTGGGCCTGCGTCATCTGTGGTCGGGATCCCCGGAAGCCCCCGACTTGCGGCAGCGCGCGGCGGGATTCATCGGCTTCGCCATCGGCGGTCCCCTGTCGGACGGGTTGACCGCCTGGATCGCGGCGCCGCTGCTGTTCATCGGCGGCTTGTTCGGGCTGTTGCTGCTGACGGGTATCACCATCCGCGAGGTGCCCGACGCCCTGCGCAACATGTTCGGCACCCGGTTGTTCACCCGCGACTACGACGACGAGGACGAATACGAAGACTTCGCCGGCGACGACGCGGACACCGTCGAGGTCACACCGGCGGAAGACTTTTCCGACGGCTACTACGACGAGGCGATCGACGACGTGCCGAAGGCGTGGCCCTCGGCCCAAGCGGTGGCAGCGGCAGAACCCATCGCGGACGAGACGCCCACCGTCCCGGAGCCACGCCGTCGGCGCGCCGCCAAGAAGACGGACACCGCGCCGCTGGACCGGGTCGTCGAAGGTCCCTATACGTTGCCGCCGATGGATCTGCTGGTGGCGGGCGATCCGCCCAAAAAGCGCAGCGCCGCCAACACCCACATGGCCTCGGCCATCGGCGAAGTCCTGACCCAGTTCAAAGTCGACGCGGCCGTCACCGGCTGCACCCGCGGACCGACCGTGACCCGCTACGAGGTGGAACTCGGGCCGGGGGTCAAGGTGGAGAAGATCACCGCGCTGCAGAAGAACATCGCCTACGCGGTGGCCACCGAGAGTGTGCGGATGCTGGCCCCGATCCCGGGCAAGTCCGCCGTCGGCATCGAGGTGCCCAACACCGACCGGGAGATGGTCCGGCTGGCCGACGTGCTCACCGCGCCGTCCACCCGTCGCGACCACCATCCGCTGGTCATCGGGCTGGGCAAGGACATCGAGGGCGACTTCATCTCGGCGAATCTGGCCAAGATGCCGCACCTGCTGGTCGCGGGCTCCACCGGCTCCGGCAAGTCCAGCTTCGTCAACTCGATGCTGATCTCGCTGCTGACCCGGGCCACCCCGGAAGAGGTCAGGATGATCCTGATCGACCCAAAGATGGTGGAACTGACGCCGTACGAAGGCATTCCGCACCTGATCACCCCGATCATCACCCAGCCGAAGAAGGCGGCCGCCGCGCTGGCCTGGCTGGTCGAGGAGATGGAGCAGCGCTACCAGGACATGCAGGCGTCCCGGGTGCGTCACATCGACGACTTCAACGCCAAGGTCCGCTCGGGTGAGATCACCACTCCGCTCGGCAGCCAGCGGGTGTACCGGCCCTACCCGTATGTGCTGGCGATCGTCGACGAGCTGGCCGACCTGATGATGACGGCGCCGCGCGACGTCGAGGACGCGATCGTGCGGATCACCCAGAAGGCCCGCGCGGCCGGCATCCACCTGGTGCTGGCCACCCAGCGGCCGTCGGTCGACGTGGTTACCGGCCTGATCAAGACGAACGTGCCGTCCCGATTGGCGTTCGCAACGTCGTCGCTGACGGACAGCCGAGTCATCCTGGACCAGGCGGGCGCGGAGAAGCTGATCGGCATGGGCGACGGGTTGTTCCTGCCGATGGGTGCGAGCAAGCCGATCCGGTTGCAGGGCGCCTACATCACCGACGAGGAGATTCAGGCCGTCGTTGCCGCCTGCAAAGACCAGGCCGAACCGGAATACACCGAGGGCGTCACCACCGCCAAGCCCACTGGTGAGCGCACCGACGTCGACCCCGACATCGGTGACGACATGGACGTCTTCCTGCAGGCCGTCGAGTTGGTGGTGTCGTCGCAGTTCGGCTCGACCTCGATGCTGCAGCGCAAGCTGCGGGTGGGCTTCGCCAAGGCCGGCCGGTTGATGGACTTGATGGAAACCCGCGGCATCGTAGGGCCGAGCGAGGGATCAAAGGCTCGCGAGGTGCTGATCAAGCCCGACGAGCTAGCTGGGACGTTGGCATTGATCCGCGGCGGCGCCAACGCCGACGGCGGAGACGAAGACTCCTAAGCGCGAGCAGACGCAAAAGCCAGTTTTCGCACGGCGTGTCGGGGACCTGAGCGTCTGCTCGCGCAAGGGCTAAAGGACCAGCAGCATCCGGGAGTTGCCCAGGATGTTCGGCTTGACGTAGCTCAGATCCAGAAACTCCGCGACACCGATGTCGTAGGAGCGGCACATCTCCTCGTACACCTCGGCGGTCACCGGTGTGCCCTCGATCTCGGTGAACCCGTGTCGGCCGAAGAACTCCGTCTCGAACGTCAACACGAACAGCCGCTCGAGCTGCAATTCCCGAGCCACCTCGAGCAGCTTGTTCACGATCGCGTGGCCGATCCCGTGGCCGGTGAATGCGGGATCGACCGCCACCGTGCGGATTTCACCGAGGTCGGACCACAACACGTGCAGCGCGCCGCAGCCCACCACTTGGCCGGGAACCTGTGGGAGTTCGGCCACCCAGAATTCCTGCACCGCCTCATAGAGCGTCACCAGATTTTTTTCCAGCAGGATTCGTCCGGCATAGGTGTCGACGAGATGCTTGATCGCGGGAACGTCGGATGTGCGCGCTCGGCGAACCACCGGCCGGTAATCCCCAGGACTTTCGGTCACGTCGCCACAGTATCGACGTCGAGGTTCGCTTGAGCTGGTCAACAGCTATTCTGTTGCCGTGTCGGGGCAGCCTGAAACCGGTGAGATGGCGGGTGCTGTCCGTATTGCGAATTTGGCCAACATTCTCACCTTGTTGCGGCTTTTGCTGGTCCCGATTTTTCTGTTCGCACTCTTCTATGGCGACGGTCATCACACCACCGCCCGCATCGTGGCGTGGGCGATATTCGCGGTCGCGTGCATCACCGATCGATTCGACGGGCAACTGGCCCGTAACTACGGCATGGCAACCGAATTCGGGGCATTCCTCGACCCGATCGCGGACAAGACGTTGATCGGCGCGGCGCTGATCGGACTGTCGATGCTTGGCGATCTGCCTTGGTGGGTGACCGTCCTGATCATGACCCGTGAGCTGGCGATTACCGTGTTGCGACTGGCCGTGATCCGGCGCGGCGTCATCCCGGCCAGCTGGGGCGGCAAGCTCAAAACCCTGACCCAGGCGGTGGCGATCGGGTTGTTCGTGCTGCCGCTGTCCGGCTTACTGCACACCGCGGCCCAGGTGGTGATGATGCTGGCGATCGTGCTCACGGTCATCACCGGAATCGACTATGTCGCCTCGACGGCCCGCGAGATTCGCCGCGCCAGACGCACGGCCTGAGCGCTCGGGGAACCATCGCGGCCACTGATGGCGTTGACCTAACGTCTGATGCT
>NZ_LZKQ01000007.1 GCF_001668675.1 Mycobacterium asiaticum
CGGGCGCCATCCCGGTCCTGTTGCGCGCCCGTCGCGCGACGCAGTCCGAGCCGGTGGTGCGCTCCCGCGCGCTGCAGGGCGGCGCGGTTCGGCCGCCCACGCGACCGGCAGCGCGTGCCGGAGCGCGGGGCCTCGCCGAGTCGGCGCGCCGAGAGCCGGTCAAAGCCTATGGGGCACTGAATGAGTGGTCCGGCGAAGCGGTCGATCGAATCTGGTTACGCGGCACGGTCGCTCTGACGACGGCGATCGGGGCCTCGCTGACCGCCGTCGCGGTCGGCACCTACCTGCTGGCCGCCGGCCACGAGAGCGGGGCGTGGGTCAGTTACGGCTTCGCCGGGGCTATTGCACTGGGACTGCCCGCGATCGAGTTCCTCTACGTCCGGCAGCTGCGCCGCGACTAGCGGCCGACTAGCCGCGCTCACACCCACACCTCAAGGCCGGCCCAGACCGCCCAGACAAGAACGGAGCGGATGGGCAGCCGCTGGGCCGCCCATCCGCTCCGTCTCGTAGTGCCGGTTACCGCTTGCTGGCGCCCGGGGGAGCGTCGTGCTCGCCGGTCGGCGCGCCGTGCCCGTTGGAGCCGTGCCCATTAGAGCCGTGCCCGTTGGAGCCCGCGATGGTCTCCTGGTGCTCCCGCAGGGCCGTGAGCGCCCGATGCTCGGCCCGGTGGCTGGCCTCCCGCAGGGCGGCGTCCTCCGAGGCCGGGTCGGCGAACATGAGGCTGCCGCTACCGGGTGTGCCCGCCGAGCCCAGCTTGTTCATCCGCTTGGGCAGCGGCGCACCCTGGTACTCCAGCGGGATCGGGTGGCCGTGGGCGTCCACCGGTCCCAGCGGCTGGTGCAGCTCGATGTAGGCGCCGTGCGGCAACCGCTTGATGATGCCGGTCTCCACACCGTGCTCGAGCACCCCGCGGTCGCTGCGCTGCAGCCCGACCGCCCAGCGGTAGGCGATGAAGTACACCAGCGGCGGCAGCACCACCATGCCGATACGCCCGATCCACGTCGTCGCGTTCAGCGAGATGTGGAACTTCAGCGCGATGATGTCGTTCATCGCCGCCAGCGTCAGCACCATGTAGAACGCGATCGCCATCGAGCCGACCGCGGTGCGCACCGGGGCGTCCCGCGGGCGCACCAGCAGGTTGTGGTGCGCGTAGTCACCGGTGAACCGCTTCTCCAGGAAGGGGTAGACGATCAGCAGCACGAAGACCAGGCCCATGATGAGCGCTACCCAGACCGAGGCCGGGATGGTGTGGTGCCAGAAGTAGAACTCCCATGGCGGCCAGATACGGGCCAGGCCCTCCGTCCACATCATGTAGAAGTCCGGCTGCGAACCGGCCGAAACCTGAGATGGCTTGTAGGGCCCCAGGTTCCAGATCGGGTTGATCGTCAGCAGACCGCCCATCAGGCCCAGCACGCCGACGATGGCGGCGAAGAAGGCACCCGACTTGACCGCGAACACCGGCATCACTCGCACGCCGACCACGTTGTGCTCGGTGCGGCCGGGCCCGGGGAACTGGGTGTGCTTCTGGAACCACACCAGTGCCATGTGCACACCGATCAGCGCCAGGATGATGCCGGGCAGCAGCAGGATGTGCAGCGCGTAGAGCCGCGGGATCAGGATGGTGCCGGGGAAGTCGCCGCCGAACAGCGCCCAGTGCAGCCAGGTGCCGATCACCGGCATGCCCAACGTGATCGAGGACAGCGCGGCGCGCAGACCGATGCCGGACAGCAGGTCGTCGGGCAGCGAGTAACCGAAGTAACCCTCGAACATGGCCAGGATCAACAGCAGCGAACCGATCACCCAGTTCGCCTCACGCGGCCGCCGGAACGCCCCGGTGAAGAAGATGCGCGCCAGGTGCACCATGATCGCCGCGGCGAAAATCAGTGCGGCCCAGTGGTGGATCTGCCGGACGAACAACCCGCCCCGGACTTCGAAGGAGATGTTCAGCGCCGACTCGTACGCCCGGGACATCTCCACGCCGCGCAGCGGTTGGTAGACGCCGTTGTAGGTGACCTCGGCCATCGACGGGTCGAAGAACAGCGTCAGATACACGCCGGTGATCAGCAACACGATGAAGCTGTACAGCGCGATCTCGCCGAGCAGGAACGACCAGTGGGTGGGGAACACCTTGTTGAGCTGGCGGCGCACCGCTGCCGACGGGTGGTAGCGGCTGTCCATGGCCTCGCCCTGGCTGGCGAGGACGTCGCCGATTTTCGGGGGTTTCAATTTAGGACTCATGATGTCGTGCGCTCCCAGAATGCCGGTCCGACGGGCTCGATGAAGTCGCCGTTGGCGACTAGATACCCCTCGGAGTCGATTGTGATCGGCAGCTGCGCCAACGCACGCGCCGCCGGACCGAAGATCGGCTTGGCGAAGTGCAGGGCGTCGAACTGCGACTGGTGACACGGGCACAGAATCCGGTAGGACTGCTGCTCATAGAGCGAGGCCGGGCAGCCCAGGTGCGAGCAGACCTTCGTGTAGGCGAAGAACTCGCCGAAGTTGAAGCTTTCTTGACCCTTGCGCTTGACGACCCGGTCCACATCGCTGGGCTTGATGCGGATCAGCATGACGGGGTTGCGGATGCCCATCGAGATCGCCGAAAGCCGTTCGTGGGACTCCATGGTGGTGCCGTCGCCGTCGGACTCGCGCCACGGGAAAACCGTCTCCATGCCCCCGGCGTCGATGTCCTCGGGCCGGATCTTGGTGAACGGCGGGCCGTCGTGGGCGCCGGTGGCACGCGCCAGGTAGATCGTCTCGCCCTTGACCCGCGGGGTCCACCCCGACGTCCACAGCACCGCCTTCTTGCCCTCGGCGGTGTTCACGACGGGCTTCCACGGGTTCTTGATCAAACCGCCGGCGAACGCGACCAGCGTGCCCAAACCGAAAGCGCCCAAGCCGATTCCGAAGGACAGGCCGATCAGCTTGCGACGGCCCACGGTCGAGCCTTCGTAGGCGTCGGCCAGGTTGGCCACCACCGTCTTGCGGTCGATCTCCCGCGAGGCGCCGTCGTGGCGGTCCTGGATCGTGATCTCTTCGGGGATGAAGCGCTTCTGGAACAGCACCGCGCCGATGGCGATGCACAGGATGGACGCCCCGAACGTCAGGCCGTACAGCGGCGTGGCCAGCGAGTACCACAGGCTGCCGCTGGCCTCCCTGGCCTTGTACTCCCAGGGCCAGAACAGGAAGACCAGCAGCAGTGCGAGCCCGAACAGGCCGCCCAGCAGCAGCCAGCGCGCCACCGAGCGCTCGGCGCGCTTCTCCGCCTTGGTGCCTTCGACGGGCCAGCGCGATTCCTTGTAGGCGATCTGGACGCCGTCGATCTTGCTGCCCAGCTCCAGGAGTTCCTGGCGGGACATCCGGGACAGCGCCGCGTCGTCCGGCTCCGTGGCACCCATGTGGGTGCTGGTGTCGGTGTCGGAGCTGCCCTGGTTGCCGGCGCCGCCCGTCACGTCAGATCCGCCACTCATGTCCGTGCCCCAATCCACAGTGCCAGCCCGATGGCCGCAACCATGCCGATGATCCAAGCCGCCATGCCCTCGGGCGCGGGTCCAAACCCACCCAGCCCGTAACCGCCCGGTGATCGCTCTTCAGCGACGGTCCGCACGTAGGCGATGATGTCCTTCTTCGACTCGAACGACAGCTGCCGGTCGGAGAACTTCGGCATGTTCTGCGGACCGGTCAGCATCGCGGTGAGAATCTGCTGCTCGTTCGCGGGGCCGAGGTCCGGGGCGTACTTGCCGGACGACAGCGCGCCGCCCTTACCGGTGAAGTTGTGGCAGGACGCGCAGTTGAGCCGGAACAGGTCGCCGCCGCGGCCCAGGTCGCTGCCGCGCAGCGAGCGGGTCGCGATGCTGCCGTCGGGCTCGCGCACCACGGTCGGGCCGCCGCCGTTGGCCTGCACGTACGCGCCGATCGCGTCGATCTGCGCCTCGTCGAAGATCGGGTCCTTGCGGGGGGCCTGCGCCTCCCCGCGCATCGCCGGCATCCGGCCGGTCGAGACCTGGAAGTACACCGCGGCCTCGCCGACGCCGATCAGGCTGGGCCCGTGGTCGGGCACACCCTGCAGGTTGGCGCCGTGGCAGGACACGCACGAGGTGTCGAAGAGCTGCTTGCCGTTACGCAGCAGCGCCGAGCCGGACTCGTCGGCGACGGCTACCTGCGGGGTCGGCGTGAGCACGGCCGCCAACCCGCCCGCGATGGTCAGGGCGATCAGCAGCAAAAGTCCGCCGGACAACCGGCGGTGCAGGCGCCGCCGGGACCGGGCACCGCGGCCCGCGCCTGATCGGGTGGACCCCATTTTCTTCAACCGAGCACTCCTTTTCATTGCTGTATTCGGAGCCGCGGGCTCATCGGATGAAATAAATCACGGTGAAGAGCGCGATCCACACGATGTCCACGAAGTGCCAGTAGTACGAGACGACGATGCTGGCGGTGGCCTGCGCGGGGGTGAACTTGCTCATCGTCGTGCGGGCCAGCAGGAAGATGAATGCGATCAGACCACCCGTGACGTGCAACCCGTGGAAACCGGTCGCCAGGTAGAACACGCTGCCGTAGGCGCTGCCGGGGATGGTGGTGCCGTGGGTGGCCAGGTGGAAGTACTCATAGGCCTGCCCGAGGATGAAGAACAGCCCCATCAGGAACGTGATCACATACCAGCGGCGCAGCCCGAACACGTCGCCGCGTTCGGCCGCGAACACGCCCATCTGGCAGGTGAACGACGAGGCGATCAACACCAGCGTCACCGGCACGGCCTGATACAGATTCAGCTCGGTCGGCGGCGGCGGCCAGTTCCCGCCGGCCTGCGATCGCGCCGTGAAATAGAACGCGAACAGGCCAGCAAAGAACATGAGTTCGCTGGAAAGCCACACTATGGTGCCAACACTGACCATGTTGGGGCGATTCAGCGAATGCACGCGCGACGTAATCGCAGTACCCGAGGTCCCTACAGCACTCGTCACATCCGCAAGTATGACGCTTTGTAGTTGTCGAACTCTACCCGGGGCAGGAATTCGTTCGTTGCGTGTCTGAGACCGGGCTGGGACACCGCTTGGGAGCCGCTGTCTCTCGTGGGACCATCGGCGGCGTGGCTGCGTCGTCTGAGGCTCTGTCGTCTTCCGGGTCGTCCTGGCCGCAGGTGCTCGGGCGGCTGACCGACCGGCAGCACCTGACGCGCGCTCAGGCCGCCTGGGCGATGGACCAGATCATGACCGGCGACGCGGAGCCCGCCCAGATCGCCGCGTTCGCCGTGGCGCTGAAGATGAAGGGACCGACCTCCGACGAAGTGAGCGCCCTGGCCGCCGTGATGCTCGACCATGCCGTCCCGGTGCCCGTCGACCAGGACGCGGTGGATGTGGTCGGCACCGGCGGCGACGGGGTCAATACGGTCAACCTGTCCACCATGGCCTCGATCGTGGTGGCCGCGGCCGGGGTGCCGGTGGTCAAGCACGGCAACCGGGCCGCGTCGTCGTTGTCCGGTGGCGCCGACACGCTGGAGGCCCTCGGGGTGCGCATCGACCTGGGGCCCGAGCAGGTCGCGCGCAGCCTCGCCGAGCTGGGCATCGGGTTTTGCTTCGCGCCCCAATTCCACCCGTCGTATCGGCACGCCGCGGCGATACGACGTCAAATCGGGGTGCCTACCGTCTTCAATTTGCTTGGGCCGCTTACCAATCCAGCCAAGCCGCGAGCCGGACTGATCGGTTGCGCGTTCGCCGAGCTCGCCGAGGTGATGGCCGGGGTGTTTGCTGCCCGTCGGTCCAGTGTGCTGGTGGTGCACGGTGACGACGGCCTGGACGAACTGACCACCACCACGACCAGCACCATCTGGCGGGTGCAGGCCGGCACCGTGGACAAGCTGAAGTTCGACCCCGCGGGATTCGGCTTCGCGCGCGCGGAGATCGAGGAACTGCGGGGCGGCGACGCCGAGGCCAACGCGGCCGAGGTGCGGGCCGTGTTGGCCGGCGCCAAGGGGCCGGTGCGCGACGCGGTGGTGCTCAACGCCGCGGGCGCGCTGGTGGCACACGCCGGGTTATCCAGCCGCGCTGAATGGCTGCCGGCGTGGGAGGACGGGCTGCGCCGGGCCGGCGACGCGATCGACAGCGGGGCGGCCGAACAGCTCCTCGCGCGTTGGGTGCGGTTCAGTCACGAAGTCTGAGGCCTGGCGGCCGGCCAGTCGTGCCGATCGTGCGGTGGCCGCCCACGCCGCCCACGCGCCGGCCGACCCGATCGGGCTGGCCCAGCCCTGGTCCTGGGTGTCGCAGGCCCCGGTCACCCGCACGATGCGCACCCCCGGCGCCGCAAGCCAGCGCGCGATCAGCGCGGTCTCCTCGACCATCGCCCCGCCGAGTGGAGCCGAGGCCGGCAGGATCGCCTGCGCGCCGGCTCGGATGGCGTCGATCACCGGCATCGGCGGCACCCCGCGCCGGGCGGTGCCGGCCGCCGCGAGCTGCCCGTGGCGGATGACCGCCAGGTGGTAGCCGCCCCGCCCGTCGGGCGCGGCCGCGACCAGCTCGGGCAGCGTCGTCAGTGCCCGCAGACGCTGCCCGCGCCAGAGTGCTTCGACGGCAGTGGCGATGTGGTCGCGCAGCCGCGCCGCGCTCTCGTAATGCCGGCGTTCGGCCAGTGCGGCGACCTGCTCGACGGCCGCCGCCAGCGGCGAGTTGTCCACCCCGTCGATCAACGCCAATGCCCGCCGCGTCGCCGCTGCATACTGCTGTGCCGTCGCGTCGCGGGCGCCGGGGCACGGTGATACCTCGAGCTCCGGGCAGGCCGGACCGTGCCGCGCCGATCGTGCCAGCCGCTTGGTGCAGGTGCGCACCCCGGTGAACCGGGCGAGCAGTGCGGCGGTATCGGCGGCGTCGGCGCGGGACCGGAAGGGGCCGACCGTCCGGTCGTGCCGCGGATTGCGGACCACCGAGAACCGCGGAAACGCCTCGTCGGTGAGCACCACCCACCACCAGCGGTGTGGAAATTTCGACCGGCGGTTGTAGGGCGGGGCGTGCCCGGCCAGCAACCGCAGCTCGCGCACCCCGGCTTCCAGCGCGTGCGCGCATTCGACATGATCGACCGTCTCGGCGAGCACGACCATCTCTTTCATCCGGGTGCGCGGGTCGGTGCCGTTGAAGTACTGACTCACCCGGCGCCGCAGGTCAACCGCGGTGCCGACGTAGAGCACCTCGCCCGACGGGCCGCGGAACAGATAGACCCCGGGGCGGTGTGGCAGGCCCTCGGCCAGCACCCGCTTGCGGCGCTGGGCCGGAGTCACGTTGGGCAGATAGGACCGCAGGTCCGCATAGGTGTGGATGCCCTGGTTGCCGACCCGCTCGATCAGCGCGTGCAGCACCTCGACCGTGGCGCGCGCGTCGTCCAGGGCGCGGTGGGTGGGTCGGGTCGCCACGGCGAACAGCCGCGCCAACTCGGCCAGCCGCACGCTGGGGGCTTCCTCCCGGCTCAGGATCCGCCGCGCCAATCGGACCGTGCACAGCACCCTGGGTCGTGGCCAGGCGATCTGGCACCGCTCGGCGGCGGCGCGCAAAAAGCCGATGTCGAAGCCGGCATTGTGCGCGACCAGCACGGCGTCACCGGCGAATTCCAGGAACATCGGCAGCACGGCGTCGATGGTCGGGGCGTCGCGGACCATTGCCGTCGTGATCCCGGTCAGCTGAACGATTTGCGGCGGGATGCTGCGCTGCGGGTCGACCAGGGTGGCGAATTCGCCCAGCACCGCGCCGCCGCACACCTTGACGGCGCCGATCTCGGTGATCGCGTCCGGGGTGGCCACCTCGGTGCCCCGGGCGCGTCCGCCGGTGGTCTCCAAGTCGACGACCACGAAGGTGGTCTCCCGCAACGACAGCTCGTTGGGCGCCTGCCAGCCGGGGGATCCGGCGATGTCGGCGACGTCGGCGAAACTGAGTTGAGTCCCACCCGCCGCGCCCATGGCGGTGACGTTAAGCATTGGTACTGACAGCGATCTGTTCCCACGCCGGGCGTGGTTGTCGGTGCCCACCGTTACCGTGCGAATGAGTACGAACTCGGGAGCTGATGATTAAGGGAAGGACCGATGCAATGGGGCACAGCAGCGGGGCCGAAAGAGCGGGCCAGGCAGCGGGGGAGCCGGTGGTGATCGACTGCGACGATTGTGCGGTGCGCGGGCCGGGTTGCCAGGACTGTGTGGTCAGTGTGTTACTCGGCGTGCCCGAAACCCTTTCGTACGACGAGCAAGTCGCGCTGGAGGCGTTGGCCGAGGTGGGAATGGCGCCGCGATTGCGATTGGTTCCGGTGCGGCGCGGTCGTGCGTCGGGCGTGGCCTAGAAGTCGTGTAGGGTCGTCGACGGCGCTGCAGACCTTTCACATAGAAATGACATAAATCTTCCCAATTTCTTAACTCCCCCCTTTGGACAAACGTCGATATCGTTTCGTAACCTGTTTGAGACCTAAACCAGCTCGACGGATTTACGTCGATGGCAGTTTAAGGAAGCAAATCTTGAGGCTCGATAGGCATTCGATCGCGCGTGTAGTCAAGCGGTCCGCCATCGGTTCGTTAGCCAGCTTCGTTGTTCTCGCGGGGGTTTCGGCCGCCACTGTGCTGGCCGATCCTGCCGAGGACGCGCTGGCCAAACTCAACGAACTGTCTCGGCAGGCCGAGCAGACCACCGAGGCGATGCACAGCGCGCAGCTGGACTTGAACGACAAACTGGCCGCGCAACAGGCCGCCGAGCGCAAACTCGCCGACGCCCAGGCCGCCCTGGCCACCGCCAAAGAGCGCCTCGCCACGTTCCAGACTGCGGTGAACAAGGTCGCCGCCGCCACGTACATGGGCGGGCGCACCGACGGTCTGGACGCGATCCTGACCGCCGAGTCGCCGCAGCTGCTGATCGACGGGCTCGCCGTGCAGCGCGTGATGGCGCGTCAAATGTCTTCTCAGATGGCCAGTTTCAAGGCCGCCGGCGAGGAGGCCGTCAAGGCTGAGCAGGCATCCGCCCGGTCGGCCGCCGAGGCCAAGTCGGCCGCCGAGCAGGCTGCCGCCGTGCGGGCCAACCTGCAGCACAAGCAGAGCCAACTGCAGGTGCAGATCGCCGTGGTCAAGTCGCAGTACATGGCTTTGACCCCCGAACAGCGCACCGCCATGGCCAACCCCGGTCCGGTTCCGGAGCGCATTCCGGACGGAGCTCCGGGAGCGCCGGCGCCCGAGGCCCTGCCGCCCGGCCCGGACGGTGCGCCGGCTCCCGGTCAGGCGCCCGCACCCGGCGGAGTGTCGGTTCCCTACACCGGCCCCGGTGAAGGGGCGACCGGCGACCGCGCCGTAGTCGTGCAGGCCGCGCTCACCCAGATCGGCTCGCCGTATGTGTGGGGCGGCGCCGCACCCGGCGGCTTCGACTGCTCGGGTCTGGTGATGTGGGCGTTCCAGCAGGCAGGCATCTCGCTGCCGCACTCCAGCCAGGCGCTGGCACACGGCGGCCAGCCGGTGGCCCTGTCGGACCTGCAGCCCGGTGACGTGCTGACGTTCTACTCCGACGCTTCGCACACCGGCATCTATGTGGGTGACGGCATGATGGTCCACTCGTCCACCTACGGGCAGCCGGTTCGGGTGGTGCCGATGGAGTCGTCCGGTCCGATCTACGACGCCCGCCGCTACTGACGGCCCCGGCGCGGTGCCACCGCGCCGTCGGCTGACGCTGCTGCTGGCCTGTGTGTTCCTGATCGAGCTGGTGACCGCGGCCGTCCTGCCGGCTCACCCCGCGCCCGCTCCTGCCACCAGCGTCGAGACGCTGACACCGGTCGGTGATCGCGCCGTCCGGCTGACCAGCGCCGGCGGCTCCGAGCAGCTGCTGGCGCGGGTTGCTTCCGGAATGGGCGGCGCCGTGGAAGCGGTCGTGGGGTTCTGGGGCCGGGACTGGCCACGCGAAATCTCGGTGTTGGCCACCGGTACGGACGAGCAGTTCCGGGTCGCCGCCGGCGGCGGGCCCGCGGCGCAATGGGCCGACATCGCCGCGGTGACGGTGGCCGAGCACGTCGACCCGGCCAGCAGGTCGGTGACCGGGCAACGCATCGTATTCGCACCCGGCGCGGCCGGCATGAGTGCGGGTGCGCTGCGAATCGTGTTGACGCACGAGCTTTTTCACTACGCGGCCCGCGCGGACACCGCGCTGGATGCGCCGCGGTGGCTGACCGAGGGCGTGGCCGACTACGTGGCACGCCCGCCCGCGCCGCTGCCCGCCGACGCGGCGCCCGCGGCGGCGTCGCTGCCGTCGGACCAGGAGTTGGACACTCCGGGGCCGTCACGCACCCGCGCCTATGACCGGGCCTGGTGGTTCACCCGCTTCGTCGCCGACAGCTACGGACCGGCCAAGCTGCGCGAACTCTATCTGGCAGCGTGCGGGCCGGGGCATGCCGATGTACCCACCGCCGCCGAGCGGGTACTGGGGGTCGATGCCACCGCCCTGCTGGCGCGCTGGCAGGAGTGGGTCACCTGGTCGGGCTGATGCTGATGCCGATGCGCCCGCGAACGTGCGCTCAGGTTCAGCGACACGCCGCGCCGGCCGGCATTCCGGGCACGCTCGTCGACGTTGCCCACGCTAACGTGTCGTCGTGAGCCGGGTCCTGCTGGTAACCAACGACTTTCCGCCGCGGCGCGGCGGCATCCAGTCGTACCTCGGCGAATTCGTCGGCCGACTGGTCAAGGCGGGCAAGCACACCGTGACGGTGTACGCGCCGAAATGGAAGGGCGCGGAGGCTTTTGACGAAGCGGCCGCCGACACGGGTTTCCGGGTGGTGCGCCATCCCACCACGCTGATGTTGCCCGTCCCGGCCGTGGACAGCCGGATGCGCCGGTTGATCGCCGACCACGACATCGACACGGTGTGGTTCGGCGCGGCGGCACCGCTGGCCCTGCTGGCGACGCGGGCCCGGCAGGCCGGGGCGGAACCGGTCGCTGTCCACCCCCGGCGGCAGGTACTCCATGGCGGCAGCCGGCCCGAACGCCGGTGCGAAGCGCGATCGGGTGTAGCGGCTGACGAAGGTCACGACGTCGGTGTCGTCACCGATGCGCCGCAACACCGAACGCGCCACCGGAAGCATCGACCAGCCCACCTCGTGGCCGTGGGTGGGGGGCCGCCCCCGGCGCGCCCCCGCCGGCCGGGCGGGGGGGGGTTTGACGAAGCGGCCGCGGGCGCCGCGCGGGCGGGGGGGGG
>NZ_LZKQ01000008.1 GCF_001668675.1 Mycobacterium asiaticum
CGAGCTGCCGGGAACCCCCCCCCCCCCCGGGGGGGGGGGGGGCTTACGCGTCTGCTCGCGCAGGGAAAGCTACAGCGAGCCGATGCTGGCTTGCGGACTGAGCGCGAAGCCCCAGTCGAACAGGCTGGCGGCCTGGTCCCAGTAGGTCGGCCCGCCCTCTTTGACCAGCCCGTACATCATCGCGATCACCAGCCGGCGGCCACCGCGCGCCGCCGCACCGACGAACGTCTTGCGGGCGGCGTTGGTGAAGCCCGTCTTGCCGCCGATCGCGCCGGGGTAGCGCTGCAGCAGCTCGTCCTGGTTGGTGATCACCACGTCGCCGCCGTCACCGGGGCCGCCGGGAAACGTCGCCGAGGGCTTGGCTGTGATCGCCGCGAACACCGGGTTGGCCATCGCGGCACGGAAGATCACCGCGAGGTCATGGGCGGTCGATGCGCCCGGACCATCGGGCCCGTCCAGCCCGGACGGCGTCGACGCATGAGTGCTCGAAGCCCCCAGCGAGGCTGCCTTGGCATTCATCTTGCCCACCGCGGCGCCCGGTCCACCCAGCATGTGCGCCAGAGTGTTGGCGGCGTCATTGCCCGAGACCAGCAACAGGCCGTCGAGCAGTTCGCGCGCGGTGTAGCTGTGACCCGCCTTGACCCCGACGCAGTTGCATTCCACGTCGGTGTCGGCGGCGTCGGCGACCACCGTGGAGTCCAGGCTCAACTCGTCCAGCACGACCAGCGCCAACAACACCTTGATCGTGCTCGCCGGGGGATGCACCGCGTACTGGTCGCGGCCCGCCAGCACCTGACCGCTGTCGAGGTCGGCCACGATCCAGGTCTGCGCCGGACCGTCGGGAATCGGCATCGAACCAGCGGGCTGTACGTCGCTGTCGGCCGACGCGGTGGTGACACTGGCGCAGATCGCCACCAGCGCAGCAGCGGCGGCCAAGAGCTTTCGCATGGGCGCTGAGTGTAACGGTCCTGGCCGCGGTGTTGAATCGATGCATGTTGAGCCTGGCCGAAATTTCTGACCGCCTGGAGATCCAGCAGCTCCTGGTGGACTACTCCACCGCCATCGACTCGCGTCGCTTCGACGACCTGGACAACGTCTTCACCCCGGACGCCTACATCGACTACACCGCCCTGGGCGGGATCGCCGGCGAATACCCCGAGGTCAAGAAGTGGTTGTCGGAGGTGCTGCCGAACTTCCCGGTGTACTCACACATGTTGGGCAACTTCTCGGTCCGCATCGATGGCGATACCGCGTCGTCGCGGGTCATCTGCTTTAACCCGATGGTGCTGGGCGGGGACAAGGAGCAGATCCTGTTCTGCGGGCTCTGGTACGACGACAAGTTCGTGCGCACCGAGCAGGGCTGGCGGATGACGCGGCGGGTGGAGACGAAGACGTTCCAGAAAGTGCTCTGATTTCGTCCGCAGCACCCGGTTCTGGCACAATTGGCCGCTGTCCGCCGCGCGATCAAGATCGTTCGGTGGTCACACACGCGAGGCGAAACCGGACCCGGGCATCCCGCCCGTGTCGCTGAATTGCAGCGTGACACACACAGGAGAAGTCGCTTAACCATGGCTGTCAAAATCAAGCTCACTCGGCTTGGCAAAATCCGCAATCCCCAGTACCGCATCGCTGTCGCTGACGCGCGCACCCGTCGCGACGGCCGTTCCATCGAGGTGATCGGCCGGTACCACCCGAAGGAAGAGCCGAGCCTGATCGAGATCAACTCCGAGCGCGCGCAGTACTGGCTGTCCGTGGGCGCCCAGCCCACCGAGCCGGTGCTGAAGCTGCTGAAGATCACCGGCGACTGGCAGAAGTTCAAGGGCCTGCCCGGCGCCGAGGGCCGGCTGAAGGTCAAGCCCGCCAAGCCCAGCAAGCTGGAGCTGTTCAACGCCGCGCTGGCCGAGGCCGAGGGCGGTCCGACCACCGAGGCCACCAAGCCGAAGAAGAAGTCCGCGCCGAAGAAGGCCGCCAAGAGCGAGGAAGCCGCGCCTGAGGCCGGAGCCGAGACCGGGGCGGAGAAGGCCGCGGCCGCCGCTGAGACCGAGCAGGGCGAGCAGTCCGCGCCGGCGACGGAAAGCTGACCAGCGCCGTGAGCACCGTCGTGGTCGACGCCGTCGAGCACCTGGTCCGCGGAATCGTCGACAACCCCGACGATGTGCGGGTCGACCTGGTGACCAGCCGTCGTGGCCGCACCGTCGAGGTCCACGTTCATCCCGATGACCTGGGCAAGGTGATCGGTCGCGGTGGTCGTACCGCGACCGCACTGCGCACCCTGGTCGCCGGCATCGGTGGCCGCGGTATCCGCGTCGACGTGGTGGACACCGACCAGTAGCGCAGCCGATGGAGCTGATCGTCGGGCGCGTGGCGAAAGCCCACGGCATCACCGGCGAACTTGTGGTCGAGGTACGCACCGACGATCCCGATGTCCGGTTCGCGCCGGGCAGCACGCTGCGCGCCCGCAAGCCCCGCGACGGCGGCCCCGCACGTAGCTACGTGGTGGAAGCGGCGCGGCCGCACGGTGCCCGACTGCTGGTGCGGCTGGCGGGTGTGGCCGACCGAGATGCCGCCGACGCGTTGCGCGGCAGTCTGTTCATCATCGATTCCGATGAACTGCCGCCGATCGACGAGCCTGACACCTACTACGACCACCAGTTGGAGGGCTTGCGGGTCGCGACGACCGCGGGTCAGGAGATCGGGGTGGTTGCCGAGGTGCTGCACACCGCCGGCGGCGAGTTGCTGTCGGTCAAGCGCGAAGGCGGGGAACTGCTGATCCCGTTCGTCAGCGCCATCGTCACGTCGGTGTCGCTGGACGACGGCACCCTTGAAATCGAACCACCCGACGGTCTGCTGGACCTGGGGTAAGCGTGCGCATCGACGTCATATCAATCTTCCCGGCCTATCTTGACTCGCTGCGACAATCGTTGCCGGGCAAGGCGATCGCTTCCGGTCTGGTGGATCTGCAGGTGCACGATCTGCGGCGGTGGACCCACGATGTGCACCACTCGGTGGACGATGCGCCCTACGGCGGCGGGCCCGGCATGGTGATGAGGGCGCCGGTATGGGGGGAAGCGCTGGACGAAATATGTTCGGCGGAGACCCTTTTGGTGGTGCCCAGCCCGGCCGGCGTGTTGTTCACCCAGGCCGCCGCCCAGCGCTGGAGCGGCGAGCGGCACCTGGTGTTCGCCTGCGGTCGCTACGAGGGCATCGATCAGCGGGTGGTCGAGGACTCGGCGCGCCGGATGCGGGTCGAAGAGGTGTCGATCGGCGACTATGTGCTGCCCGGCGGCGAGTCGGCGGCGCTGGTGATGATCGAGGCCGTGGTGCGGCTGTTGACCGGCGTCCTGGGCAATCCCGCGTCACTCCAAGAGGATTCGCATTCCCCGGCCTTGGACCGGCTGCTGGAGGGGCCGAGTTATACCCGGCCGGCCAGCTGGCGAGGGCTGGACGTGCCGGAGGTGTTGCTTTCCGGGGATCATGCCCGCATTGCGGCGTGGCGGCGTGAGGTGTCGCTGCAGCGGACTCGCGAACGGCGACCGGAACTGCTGGATTGATTGTGGTGAGCAGACGCTAAAGCACCCAAAATCCCTGATTTTGGGGCGCTTTAGCGTCTGCTCGCGGGGAAAACGGGACGCTCAGATGCGGCCGTTGGGAAATATTGTCTTGACGGCTTGGGTGATCGTCTCGCGCGCGGTGGCGTCGTCGGAGGGCTGCAGGGATTCGATGACCATGATGTAGCGGCGGTCGGCGCCGATGATCCCGGTGGACAGGTGCATCCAGTCAGCACCGACGCAGCACATCCAACCTTGTTTGACGGCAACGGGTTCGGCGTACAGACCGTCCGGAATGCCGAACCGCTGCGGGTAACCGTCGACTCCCGTCGGGGTGGACCGGGCCAGGTCGTTGACGATGAGCCGGGCCCGATCGGGCGGCAGCCCGCCGGAGCCGTCGAGCAGCCGTTCGTAGTAGCGAATCAGGTCCTGCGCCGAGCTGATCGTGTTCCACCAGCGGCCGTCGCTGGGCGGCGTGGTCGAGGTGAGTCCGTAGCGGCTGGCCACCTGCGTGATGATGGCGTCGCCGCCGTCCTGGCCCCAGAACCGCTCGGCGGCGCCGTCGTCGGAGGACTGCAGCATCAGGTCCAGCGCCTGGTGATCGTCGGGGGACAGCGTCACGCGGCCGTCGGATTCCTGCAGCAGCAGGTCGTCGGCGATGAAAAGTTTTGCCACCGATGCGGTGGCGATGATCTGGCTGTTGCCGTTGGACACCAGCTGGTGGGTGGCGCGGTCGAAGATGGCCACTGCCAGGGTCGCGCCACTGGCAGCGGCCTGATCGGTGGCCTGCTGGATCCGCGCCTGCACGCCGGTGAGCCCGCCCAGGCCGATGGTCGGCAGCGCCATCGGCGCCACGGTCGGGGTGATGGCCCGCAATAGCAGCTCAACCAGCTGCTGCTGCGGCTGCGGGTCGGGCTGGGACGTCGCCTGACCGGTCGAGGTGAACGCCTTCGCATGGACCGTCGCCTCACAGCCGGCAACCACCACCAGAGCCGCCGCGGCGACGGCGGTCAGCATGGTCAGCGGCCGGGCTCGCATTGCACTCCTTCGGCGTTGTGAAGCGTTCAGCAACGTGAAGCTGGGCCGGGATTTTGGGTATCTCGATGGGTTCGGATCTGCGCGGTTCAGCCCCAGTCATATGTACCATTTGCAGCGGGTTTACGCCGGGCGCGAATCACGACAGTTTCCTGTGATTTTCACTGCATGCACCGCATCTGGCACAATTGGCCAGTTGTCTCCAGCGGTTGCCGGCGGGCCAGGTGCCTACCGCCTGCTGCGAGGTACACCCAGAAGCCCTAACCATCGGCTTGGTGACCGTTGCACGCCCGCGTGCGGCCGTTGACCAAGCCGCGACCCCGAGGAAGTGTCTTTCCAATGAACAGGCTGGACTTCGTCGACCAGGCGTCGCTGCGCGACGACATCCCTGCCTTCGGCCCAGGCGACACCATCAACGTGCACGTGAAGGTTATCGAGGGCGCCAAGGAGCGTATCCAGGTCTTCAAGGGCGTGGTGATCCGGCGGCAGGGCGGTGGCATCCGCGAGACCTTCACGGTGCGCAAGGAGAGCTACGGCGTCGGCGTAGAGCGGACCTTCCCGGTGCATTCGCCGAACATCGACCACATCGAGGTGGTGACTCGTGGCGACGTCCGTCGCGCCAAGTTGTACTACCTGCGTGAACTCCGCGGCAAGAAGGCCAAGATCAAGGAGAAGCGCTGACCTTGGTGGGGTCCCGGCGTCTGCAGCCGCACACCTAGTGCTGGCTACGCTGATCTCGTGACTGGAACCGAGGACTCTCCTCCGGAGGATTCCCCGTCGGCCGCTGATCCTGGATCCGAGCCCGAATCGGACTCCAAGACCGACGACTCGAACCCCAAGAAGCGCTCGACGCTGCGCGAACTGACGTGGCTCGCCATCGTCGCGATCGCCATCTACTACTTCGTGCTGACCTTCGTCGCGCGTCCGTACCTGATTCCGTCGGAGTCGATGGAACCCACACTGCACGGGTGCGCGACCTGCGTCGGGGACCGGATCATGGTCGACAAGATCACCTACCGCTTCAGCTCGCCGCAGCCCGGCGACGTCATCGTGTTCAAGGGCCCGCCGTCCTGGAACGTCGGGTACAAGTCGATCCGCTCGTCCAACACTGCCCTGCGCTGGGTGCAGAACGCGTTGTCGTTCATCGGCTTCGTGCCGCCCGACGAGAACGACCTGGTCAAGCGGGTGATCGCGGTCGGTGGGCAGACGGTGCAGTGCCGGGCCGACACGGGCCTGACGGTCAACGGCAAGCCGCTCAAAGAGCCTTATCTGGACGCGAACACCATGATGGCCGACCCGTCGGTGTATCCGTGCCTGGGCAGCGAGTTCGGACCGGTCACCGTCCCGCCGGGACGGCTGTGGGTGATGGGCGACAACCGGACCCATTCGGCGGATTCCCGCGCGCACTGCCCGATGTTGTGCACCGGTGATCCGATGGCGGGGACGGTGCCCGTGGCCAACGTGATCGGCAAGGCCAGGTTCATCGTGTGGCCGCCGTCGCGGTGGGGTGGCGTAGGTTCGGTGAACCCTCAGCAGGCGCAATAATTATGGCCACCACTTGGCCGCCCCGGACGGTAATCCGGAAGTCTTCGGGATTACGCACTTTGGAGTCCGCGCTGCACCGCAGCGGGCTGGGGCCGGTCGCCGGAGTCGACGAGGTGGGTCGTGGAGCGTGCGCGGGCCCGCTGGTGGTCGCGGCCTGCGTCCTCGGCCCGAATCGCTTGGAAAGCCTTGCTGCGCTTGATGATTCGAAGAAACTGACGGAGAAGGTGCGGGAGAAGCTGTTCCCGTTGATCTGCCGGTATGCGGTGGCCTATCACGTGGTGTTCATCCCGTCGACCGAGGTGGACCGGCGGGGCGTGCACGTGGCCAACATCGAAGGGATGCGACGTGCGGTGGCCGGCTTGTCGGTGCGGCCCGGCTACGTGCTGAGCGACGGTTTCCGGGTGCCCGGGCTGGCCGTACCGTCACTGCCGGTGATCGGTGGTGATGCGGCCGCGGCCTGCATCGCCGCTGCCAGTGTGCTGGCCAAGGTGAGCAGGGACCGGTTCATGGTCGCCTTGGACGCCAAGCACCCCGGGTACGGTTTCGCCGAGCACAAGGGCTACAGCACCCCCGCGCACGGCCGGGCTCTGGCCAGCCTGGGGCCGTGCCCCGAGCACCGCTATTCGTTCATCAACGTCCGGCGGGTGGCCACGGGATCCACCGTCCGGACCGTGGCCGAGTGCCTGCCCGACCCTCCGGGCGAGCACGGGTCGTACCAGTGAGGAAAGATGGGGCATCAGCTCCGGGAGAAGGACGTCTGAACAGATGAGCGCAGAAGATCTCGAAAAGTATGAAACCGAGATGGAGCTCTCGCTGTACCGCGAATACAAGGACATCGTCGGGCAGTTCAGCTACGTCGTGGAAACCGAGCGCCGCTTCTACCTGGCCAACAGCGTGGAAATGGTGCCGCGCAACGCCGACGGCGAGGTCTACTTTGAGCTGCGGCTGGCCGACGCGTGGGTGTGGGACATGTACCGTCCGGCTCGCTTCGTCAAGCAGGTGCGGGTCGTGACGTTCAAGGACGTCAACATCGAAGAGGTCGAAAAGCCCGAGCTGCGGCTGCCGGAGTAGGCCGCGCTAGACGTTCTCGTCGGCCGGCAGGTTGCCGCGGGCGTCGATGACCCGCCGCGCGACGTCGGCAAGCTTGATGTTCAGGCTCTGCGAATGCCGCCGCAACAGATCGAACGCGTCGTCTTCGCCCAGGCCGTGCAGCATCATCAGCATGCCGACCGCCTTGCCGATCTCGCGGTTGCTCAACAGACCTCGTCGCAGGCTGGACGCGTCCTCCCCGTGGGCGATCGCGTTGATCGCCACGCTGGCGAACGCCGCTAGCACCGCCGCCCGCCCCGCGGACTCGGAATTGAACGTGTTGGGCGATTCGCTGAACAGATTGAGGGCGGCGCCCTTGCGTTTGTCGATCAACAGCCGGAAACCCATGGCGCCGCGGATCGGTGTCTCTTCGATCAGGCGGGCCGCGAAGTGCGGCCACTGGGTGGGTTTGGTCAGGTCCGGCTCGATCTGCGGAGTCTCCTCCTCGATGGCGTCGATGCAGGGTCCGTCGCCGGCCCGCCGCTCCAAGTCATCGACCTGATGCGCCAACCTGGAGCTGGCACCCACCGTGACGTACCGGTCATTGCGCTTCACCAGCAGACTCGCATGGTCACAACCGGGCACGACCAAGGTGGCCGCGACGCAGATCGCGGCATACATCTGGGTCGCGTCTGAGCCCTGGTAGATGATCTCGGCCAGCGCAGCGAACACTGTCGCTGGGTCTGCGGTCAGGGCACTGGGTGCCGAGCCGGACCCGGTGTCGGGCTCGTTGGCCACGTCTCTACCTCCCTCGGGTGCTGCGTTCCGATGGCCGTAGATTAGCTGGGCCGCCGTTCCCCTTACACGCCGACGGCGCGTTCGAGATCCTTCAGTGACGTCTCCAGGTGGCTCAGCATGTGTTGCAGGTGGGGCACGCTGCCTCTGGCGCCGACGAGTCCGAAGTCTATGTTCTCGGCGTTGTTCGTGACGGTGATATTCATCGCCTGACCGTCCAATGTGATCGACAACGGGTAGTTGCCGACCATTTGCGCGCCGCGCCAGTACAAGGGGTCCTTGGACCCGGGGACGTTGGAGATCACGATGTTGAACGGCGGCGGGGCAGTGCGGATGAAGCCCGGGATCAGGCCGAGGAACAGGCCACCGGTCATGAACGCCGACAGGGCGAGTTGCTGCGCCTTGGGCAGCTGATTGAAGACCTGCTTCTGCTCGTGCATCGACGAACTGATTCCGGCGAGGCGGTCGCCGGCGTCCTCGACGTCGGTGTTCAGGTTGCACAACACCGTGCCCACCGCGTTGCCGCCGCCTTCGCCGTCGCCCTCCTTGCGCAGGCTGACGGGGACCATTGCGATCAGCGGCGCATCAGGCAGCGCGTTCTGCTCGATCAGGTACGCGCGCAGGGCGCCGGCCGACATCGCCAGCACGACATCGTTGAAGGTTGCGCCCGCGGCGGCTTTCACCGCGTTGATGCGTTCCAGCGACCACGACTGCGCGGCGATGCGCCGGGCGCCGCCGATGCGCACGTTGAACATCGTTTTGGGCGCCCGGAACGGGAAGGTGAGCTGCTGTTCGAGCAACGCCGCGCGCGCCAGGTTCAGCGTGGACGGGCCGAGCGCGACGGCTGATCCCAGGGTGCCGGTCAGCGCGTCCAGCGGGGACGAACCCCCGCCGCTGTCCGGCCGATGCCGGGGCTTGAGCTCCCATGGCACGCGGACTTCGTCGTCAGTTGGGTCGTCGGTGAAGGCGCGCTGCATCAGCCGCAACGCGGAAACGCCGTCCATCAGCGAATGGTGGAACTTGGTGTAGACCGCGTAGCGGCCGTCGTTGAGCCCTTCGACCAGGTGGGCTTCCCACAGCGGGCGGTGGCGGTCGAGCAGGCTGCCGTGCAGCCGCGAGGCCAGCTCCAGCAGTTCGCGAACGCGACCCGGGCGGGGCAGGGCCGAGCGCCGGAAGTGGTAGTCGAGTTCGACCTCTTTGTCGAGCGCCCAAGCCAGGTTGGTGAGCGGGCCGAAGAACGCCGGGTGCTTGCGGAAGGTGGGCTGGACGTCGGTGCAATTGAGCATCGATTCGTAGGCCTCGGTCACGAATTCTTCATCGGCGCCTTCGGGCGGCTTGAAGAGTTGCAGAGCGCCGACGTGCATCGGGTGTTCACGTGACTCGCCGACCAGAAACATGGAGTCGGCTGGAGCAATCAGCTTCATGGCCACACTTTCGGTTAGACCCCTACGGACCGGATATGAATAGCCATCTGTTGCGTTTCGCACACATTGGCTTGCGCCGTTTGACCGGCGGCGCGCCCGGGAAGATCAGGTCGAGTGGGTATCACTGTCGCGATTACCGGCCCGACCGGCGAGATTGGCATTTCGGCCGTCACGGCGCTGGAGCGCGAACCCGCGGTGGACAAGATCATCGGGATGGCGCGTCGGCCTTTCGACCCGCTGACGCATGGCTGGGCCAAAACGATTTACAAGCAAGGCGACATCCTGGATCGGGACGCTGTCGACGAGCTGGTCTCCGAAGCCGACGTGGTGATCCACCTGGCCTTCATCATCATGGGGTCGCGGGAAGAGAGCGAGCGGGTGAACTTGCAGGGCACCCGCAATGTTTTCGAGGCCACGGTGGCCGCGGAACGGCCCCGGCGACTCGTTTACACCTCGTCGGTCGCCGCCTATGGGTATCACTCCGACAACCCGGTGCCGCTGACTGAAGATGTGCCGGCCCGTGGGTCTGCCGAGCACTACTACTCGGCCCAGAAGGCAGCCTGCGAGCAGGTGTTGGCCGAAGTCACCGAAGGTTCCTCGCTGGAAGTTTTCGTGCTGCGGCCGTGCATCGTCACCGGGCCGGAGGCACCGGCGCTGGCGGCGCCCCTGCAGAGTCTGCCCGGCATTGTGCGCGCCGCGAGCAAGGCCGTGCCGCTGCTGAAGCCGGTGGTGCCCGACCCCGGATTTCCCCTTCAACTGGTCCACCACGACGATGTCGCCATCGCGATCGCCCTGGCGGCCACCGCACCCGCCCCGCCCGGGGCTTACAACATCGCCGGTGACGGAACGGTGACCGTCAGCGAGGTGGCGCGGGCACTGGGCGCGCGTGCCGTGCGCGTTCCAGCCGCGGCGGCCTCGGCGGCGTCCGCCGCGATCACCCGGTTGCCATTCGTGCCGTCCCTGCTGGAATGGCTGCACGTCGCACGAACATCGGTGGTGATGGACACCGCGAAGGCCAAGAATGAACTGGGTTGGCAGCCCACCCACACATCGGCCGAGGCCCTCGAGTCGCTGGCTTCTGCGGTCTAGTTACGGCCGGGGTACGTTGAGGCCGTGACAGCCGGAAACGACGCCGTGACCGCCGGAAAGACGCCGTGGGGCACGTAACGGCGCGCCGGCGCGTCGCGCATTTGTCAGCCGGCCGAGCGATCACCCGGCAAGAAACCCTGGCCGTCGAGGAGCCGCTGGAGATCCGCGTCAACGGGACGGCGACCACCGTCACCATGCGCACACCCGGCTCGGATTTCGAACTGGCGCAGGGTTTTCTGCTGACCGAGGGCATCATCGGGCAACGCGCGGACGTGCACACCATCCGTTACTGCGACGGCCGCGGCGACGACGGCGGCAACAACTACAACGTCCTGGACGTCACCCTGTCGGCGGACCTCCCGTCGCCCGACCTGGACCTCACTCGCAACTTTTACACCACCTCCTCGTGCGGTGTCTGCGGGAAAGCGTCCCTGGATGCGGTGCAACTGGTCAGTCGTTACTCGCCCGGTGACGATCCCGCGACCGTCACCGCCGACACCCTGCGAGCCATGCCGGACGCCCTGCGCGATGCGCAAAAGGTTTTCGCGGCGACCGGTGGTCTGCACGCCGCGGCGCTGTTCGGCGTGGACGGGACCATGCTGGCCGTTCGCGAGGACATCGGCCGCCACAACGCGGTCGACAAGGTCATCGGATGGGCGCTAGAGCACGACCGGGTGCCGTTGGCTGCCTCGGTGCTGTTGGTCAGTGGGCGGGCCTCGTTCGAACTGACCCAAAAAGCTTTGATGGCTGGGATTCCCGTGCTGGCTGCCGTATCGGCACCGTCGTCGCTGGCGGTGTCGCTGGCCGAAGAGTCCGGGATCACCCTGGTGGCGTTTCTGCGGCAGGATTCGATGAACGTGTACACCAGACCGGACCGAGTCACCTAGCGCCGGACTGGCTGGATTGGGAAGCTCGGGACGCGGGTAGCCGGTCGTATCGCTGCACACAGCTGAGGAGCCGGCCATGCTGCATGAAATCGTCCTTGCCGCACAAAGCAACCCCGAGGCAGCAGGTTTCATCCTGCGCGGGATCAAAGGGATCTTCGTCGCGATCGGCAGCGTGATCGCGGCCATCGTCTGCGCCCTGATCGCGTCGATGAAAGGACGCAGCGCCCTCATCTGGGGAATCTGCGGCCTGTTCTTCAGCATCCTCACGCTCATCATCGTCATAATCATTCCGAGCAAGCGGACGTGATTCACCGCCTCGCGCCGCTCCTCGGGGCGGGCTGTGGATGACTGCTTGACTGGGGATAACTCGTTGCCCTGCGGCCGTTTTCCGGCCGCTCACCGGCGGTGGTGTCGGCCCCGCAGCGCACCCTGGGCCGCATGACGACGTTAACTCGCACCCAGTTGGGAGCGTTAGGCGAGCAACTGGCCGTAGATCATCTGACTCGCCGGGGCTTGCGGGTCCTGGCCCGTAATTGGCGTTGCCGGTACGGCGAACTCGATGTGATCGCCACCGACCCGACTACGGGCACAGTGATTTTCGTCGAGGTGAAGACCCGCAGCGGAGACGGCTATGGCGGGCTCGCGCAGGCAGTCACCGCGTCGAAGGTCCGCAGGTTGCGCCGACTGGCCGGGCTTTGGCTGGCCGGTCAGAATCAGCGGTGGCCGGCGATCCGCATCGACGTGATCGGTGTGCGGATCGGCCGCCGCCCAGTTCCCGAGCTCACGCACATCGAGGGGATCGGCTGATGGCGCTGGGGCGGGCGTTCTCCGTTGCGGTCCGCGGGCTGGACGGGCACATCGTCGAGATTGAAGCCTTCATCACCTCGGGACTGCCGGGTGTGCATCTGGTCGGCTTGCCGGACGCGGCGTTGCAGGAATCCCGAGACCGGGTGCGGGCGGCGGTCACCAACTGCGGCGACGAATGGCCTCAATCCCGGCTCACCCTTGCGCTTTCACCGGCGACGCTGCCGAAGATGGGCTCGGTGTACGACATCGCCCTGGCCGCCGCCGTGCTTTCGGCCAAGCGCAAGAAGCCATGGGATCGCCTGGAGAAGGCGGTGCTGCTGGGGGAACTGGCGCTGGACGGGCGGGTACGGCCGGTGCGCGGGGTGCTGCCCGCGGTGTTGGCCGCCAAACACGAAGGCTGGCCGTGCGTCGTGGTTCCGGCCGAGAACCTGGCCGAGGCCAGCCTGATCGACGGAATCGACGTCTGCGGAGTGCGCACCCTCGGCCAGTTGAAGAGCTGGCTGAACGGGGGCGCGCCGTTGGATCCGGCGATTCCGGGGGCCGCCGCCGGTCACGAGCCGGCCGCCGACCTGGTCGATGTCGTCGGGCAGTCACAGGCCCGTTTCGCCGTCGAGGTGGCCGCGGCGGGAGCGCATCACCTGATGATGACCGGCCCACCGGGGGTGGGCAAAACAATGCTGGCACAACGTCTTCCGGGCTTGCTGCCGCCGCTATCGCATACGGAGTCGCTAGAAGTGACCGCGATACATTCGGTGGCCGGGCTGCTGTCCTGCGACACACCGCTGATCACCAGACCGCCGTTTGTGGCGCCGCACCACAGCTCCAGCGTTGCCGCTCTGGTCGGCGGTGGTTCGGGGATGGCGCGTCCGGGTGCGGTGAGTCGGGCGCACCGCGGAGTGCTTTTTCTCGACGAGTGCGCCGAGATCGGCGTCCGGGCGTTGGAAGCGCTGCGAACACCATTGGAAGACGGCGAGATTCGCCTCGCCCGACGTGACGGTGTGGCGTGCTACCCGGCACGGTTCCAACTGGTGCTGGCCGCGAATCCGTGCCCATGCGCACCGGCCGACCCGCAGGACTGCATCTGCGCGGCGCCGGTCAAACGGCGCTATCTGGGCAAGCTCTCCGGGCCGCTGCTGGACCGGGTGGACCTGCGGGTGCAGATGCATTCGGTGCGGGCCGGGGCATTCACGGGCACCGACGGCGAGTCGACCGCGCAGGTGCGTGAGCGCGTGAAGAAAGCCCGGGATGCGGCGGCCGAGCGTTGGCGGCGGCACGGATTTCGCACCAACGCCGAGGTCAGTGGCCCGTTGCTGCGCAGGAAATTCCGGCTCAGCAACGCCGCGATGCGACCACTGCGCGACGCGCTGGATCGTGGCGCGCTCAGCATCCGCGGGGTAGACCGCACGCTGCGCGTCGCGTGGAGCCTTGCCGACCTGGCCGGGCGCACTTCCCCGGACCTGGCCGACGTCGCCGCCGCGTTGAGTTTCCGGCAATCGGGGACACGGCGATGAGCGCCGATCCCACTTTGTTGGCGTGGGCCTATCTGTCCCGGGTGGCCGAACCGCCCTGCGCCGAACTGGCCGCGTTTGTCGCAGCCGTCGGGCCCCGCGAGGCGGCTGAGCGGATCCGGCGGGGGCTGGTCGAGGACGAGTTGCTGCGGCAGACCGCCGCTCGGCGAGAAATCGACTCGGCTGCAACGGATCTAGAGCTGATCGCACGGCGGGGCGGCCGGTTGATCACACCCGATGGTGACGAGTGGCCGGTGCTGGCGTTCGCCGCGTTCGACGGCACCCGGGCACCGAGAGGCGCGCCGCTGGTAGCGCCGATGGTGCTGTGGGCGATCGGTCCGGTGCGTCTCGACGAGGTCGCTCAGCGCGCGGCCGCCCTCGTTGGCACCCGAGCCTCGACGGCCTATGGCGAGCATGTGACCGCCGAGTTGGCGACGGGCTTGGCCGAGCGTGACGTCGCGATCGTCTCGGGTGGCGCCTACGGTATCGACGGGGCAGCTCATCGGGCCGCGTTGGGCGTCGACGGGATCACCGTGGCCGTCCTGGCCGGCGGGCTCGACATCCCCTATCCCTCGGGGCATTCCGCGCTCCTGCATCGCATCAGCCAGCACGGGCTGTTGTTCACCGAGTACCCGCCCGGTGTCCGGCCGGCGCGCTATCGCTTCCTGACCCGCAACCGTCTGGTGGCCGCAGTCTCGGGCGCCGCTGTGGTCGTGGAGGCCGGGCTGCGCAGCGGCGCCGCCAACACGGCCGCGTGGGCGCGGGCCCTGGGCCGGGTGGTCGGCGCGGTGCCCGGTCCGGTGACGTCGTCGGCGTCGGCCGGATGCCACGTGCTGTTGCGCAACGATGCGGCGCTGGTGACTCGCGCCGACGACATCGTCGAGATGGTGGGACGCATCGGCGAGCTGGCCGCCGACGAGCCGCGACCGATCACGGTGCTGGACGAGTTGGGCGAACCGGAGCGTCAGGTCTACGAAGCTTTGCCGGGCCGGGGCGGCGCCACCGTCGACGAGATCGCCATCGCTTCGGGGCTGGTCCCTGAGCGTGTGCTGGGGCCACTGGCGATGCTGGAACTGGCCGGGCTGGTCGAGTGTCGCGACGGCTGCTGGCGGATCGTCCGTCAGCGTCGCACGAAGGCGCGACTCGTATAGTCGACTCAGGGTCGGGTCTGATCAGGGAGGATAAGTGGCAGGTCGGCCGCTGCAGGCATTCGAGGTAGTCAGCACCCAAGAGCTGACGCCGCACATGGTCCGGGTGGTGTTGGGCGCCAAGAACTTCGAGGCCTTTGTGCCCAGCAAGTTCACCGACTCCTACGTCAAGCTGGTCTTCGTCCCTGACGGCATCGACCTGCAGGAACTACCGCAACCGCTGACGATTGACAGCTTCGCCGACCTACCCGACGAGCAACGGCCGCCGGTGCGCACCTTCACCGTGCGCCGTGTCGACGAGGAGGCCGGCCAGATCACCCTGGACATCGCGGTGCACGGCGAGCACGGCGTGGCCGGACAGTGGGCCGCCGCGGTCCAACCAGGTGAGCCGATCCACCTGATGGGGCCGAGCGGCGCCTACACGCCCGATCCGACCGCCGACTGGCATCTGCTGGCCGGTGACGAATCGGCGCTGCCAGCTATCGGCGCGGCGCTCGAGGCGCTGCCCGAGACGGCGGTCGGCAAGGCATTCATCGAGGTCGCGGGTCCCGACGACGAGATCGAGTTGACCGCGCCGGACGGTGTCGAGGTCAATTGGGTGTTGCGCGGGGGCCGTGCGGACCTGGTCCCCGAAGACCGGGCGGGGGACCACGCGCCACTGATAGAGGCGGTCACCACCGCGCCCTGGCTGCCCGGCCAGGTGCACGTATTCATTCACGGCGAAGCCCAGGCAGTCATGCACAACTTGCGGCCCTACATCCGTAAGGAGCGCGGCGTCGAAGCTCAGTGGGCGTCGATCTCCGGCTACTGGCGGCGCGGCCGCACCGAGGAGTCCTTCCGGGAGTGGAAGAGGGAGCTGGCCGAAGCGGAGGCAGCGGAGCAGTAGCGCCGGCCACTGGCATTCTCTAGGGCATGGCATTCGGCGACTATCAGCTTGAGATCTACTTCCAGGGTCTGGCCGGCGTAACGCCCCCGCTCCCGATGGCCTTCGCGGAACTGGAGGCCAAAGCCGCGATGGCGATGCCGCCCTCGGTCTGGTCCTACGTTGTCGGCGGTGCCGGCGATGAGCGCACCCAGCGGGCCAACCGTGAGGCATTCGATGGCTGGGGCCTGATGCCGCGCATGTTCGTCGGCGCCACCGATCGGGACCTCTCGGTCGACCTGTTCGGGATCAAGCTGCCCTCGCCGCTGTTCATGGCTCCGATCGGCGTCATCGGATTGTGCGCCCAGGACGGTCACGGCGACCTGGCGACCGCACGCGCGGCCGCCCGCACCGGCGTTCCGATGGTGGTGTCGACCCTGACCGCCGACCCGATGGAAGAGGTCGCCGCCCAGTTCGGCGACACCCCCGGCTTCTTCCAGCTGTACACACCGAAGGACCGGGATCTCGCCGCCAGCCTGGTGCACCGCGCCGAAGCCGCCGGATTCAAGGCCATCATCGTCACCCTCGACACCTGGATCCCGGGGTGGCGGCCACGCGACCTCACCACGGCCAACTTTCCGCAGCTGCGCGGACTCTGCCTGAGCAACTACACCAGCGACCCGGTGTTTCGCGCCGGCATGGCCCGACCGCCCGAAGAAGACCCGCAGGGCACCGTGCTGAGTTGGGCGCAGACGTTCGGCAATCCTCTGACCTGGGACGATCTGAGCTGGCTGCGGTCGCTGACCGACCTGCCGCTGATCATCAAAGGGATCTGCCACCCCGACGACGCCCGCCGCGCCAAGGACGGCGGCGCCGACGGCATCTACTGCTCCACTCACGGCGGGCGCCAGGCCAACGGCGGCCTACCCGCCCTGGATTGCCTGCCCGACGTGGTTGAGGCGGCCGACGGCCTGCCGGTGCTGTTCGACTCGGGTATCCGCAGCGGCGCCGACATCGTCAAGGCGCTGGCCATGGGCGCCACCGCCGTCGGCGTCGGCCGGCCCTACGCATACGGCCTGGCCCTGGGCGGCATCGACGGCGTCGTGCACGTGCTGCGCATGCTGCTCGCCGAAGCCGACCTGATCATGGCAGTCGACGGCTACCCGACGCTGAAAGATCTCACCCCGGACACACTGCGGCGCGTCCTGTAGAAACGCGACGCCGCATCGGCCAGCGTGGGGGAGTGTCGGAAAACAGCGATGCGGCGGCCGCGGTCGAGGCCATCCTCGAGGAGTTCGACGACTACCTGGCGCTGCAGTGCGGTCGCTCTGCGCACACCCGCCGCGCCTACCTGGGCGACCTACGGTCGCTGTTCGACTTCCTGGCCGAACGCGGATCCGGCCTCGAGACGCTGAGCCTGCCGGTGCTGCGGTCATGGCTGGCCACCTCAGCCGGCGCCGGTGCCGCCCGCACGACACTGGCCCGCCGCACGTCCTCGGTCAAGGCCTTCACCGCCTGGGCCACCCGGCGGGGACTGCTCGCCGGCGACCCCGCCGCGCGGCTACAGGTACCGAAGGCCCATCGCACCCTGCCCGCGGTGTTGCGGCAGGACCAGGCGCTGGCGGCGATGAGCGCGGCCAAATCCGGTGCCGAACAGGGCGATCCGCTGGCGTTGCGGGATCGGCTGATCGTCGAACTGCTCTATGCCACCGGAATCCGGGTCAGCGAGCTGTGTGGCCTGGACGTCGACGACATCGACAGCAGTCATCGGCTGGTCCGCGTGCTGGGAAAGGGCAACAAGCAGCGCACCGCGCCGTTCGGGCAACCGGCCGCCGAGGCGCTGCGGGCCTGGTTGAGCGACGGACGGCCCGCACTGGCCACCGCCGAATCCGGACCGGCGCTGTTGCTGGGCGCCCGCGGCCGTCGCCTCGACGTGCGTCAGGCGCGCACCGTGGTGCACCAGACCGTGGCCGCAGTGGACGGCGCACCAGACATGGGACCGCACGGCCTGCGGCACAGCGCGGCTACGCACTTACTCGAAGGCGGAGCCGATCTGCGGGTGGTGCAGGAACTGCTCGGCCATTCCAGTCTCGCCACCACGCAGCTGTACACCCATGTCGCGGTCGCCCGGCTGCGCGCGGTGCACGACCAGGCGCACCCCCGCGCCTAGGGTGCCGAACAGACGCTGAAGCACCTCATTTCCGCAGGAAATGGGTGCTTCAGCGTCTGTTCGCGCCACCAACAAGCGGCTTGAGCCGGATCGGGGTGGACTTCAGCAGCCCGATCGGGTCGACGTAATCGGCCCGCGACGCCGCACCCCACATCGCGCCCCAGTGCAGACACGCGGCGGCCGGGCAGCCCGCGTGCCCGGCCACCAACTCACCGAGCACCGAACCCGTCCCCACCTGCTGACCCGCCGAGACAACCACGCGCAGCGGTTCGTAGCTGGTGCGCAGACCGCCCGGATGCGCCAGCGACACGACGGGCCGGCCGGCCAGCAGTCCGGCGAACACGACCACACCGTCGCCCGCGGCATACACCGGCTGGCCCGCGAAACCGGCCAGGTCCACCCCGCGATGCCCGGACAACCAGTTAGGTGTCGGCGCATCAAACGTGCGCACCACCGCCGGCGGACGCAGCGGCCAGTCCAGCCGTCCGCCGGCGGCGTCGGCCGGTGGCGCATTGAGCAGCACCCAGCACAGAATCAGCAACAGCACCCATCGCACCTGCTCAGCGCACCGCCGCACAGGCAGCCAGGGCCAGCCACCGGTAGCGCCCGCTGTGGATGGAAAAAGCACCGGTCGCAGCGGTGTAGACTTTCCGTCGCAGCTCGCTTGAGCGGGCTGACTTCGCGTGTCTGCATCGCGCCCCAGTAGTTCAGGGATCCGCAACAGCATGCCGAGCGGTCCCGGAAGCCGGAAATCGGCCGACGGGTTCGGCATCGCAGCAGACACCAGGGCCCGGCTTCACCCGATGCCGGGCGACAACCGACACATGAAAGCTGGGCTCAGTCATGGCTGTTGTGACCATGAAGCAGCTGCTCGACAGCGGCACCCACTTCGGGCATCAGACCCGTCGCTGGAACCCCAAGATGAAGCGGTTCATCTTCACCGACCGCAATGGCATCTACATCATCGACCTGCAGCAGACGCTGACCTACATCGACAGGGCGTACGAATTCGTCAAGGAGACCGTCGCTCACGGCGGCAGTGTCATGTTCGTCGGCACCAAGAAGCAGGCGCAGGAATCCGTCGCGGCTGAGGCGACCCGCGTCGGCATGCCGTACGTGAACCAGCGCTGGCTGGGCGGCATGCTCACCAACTTCTCCACCGTGCACAAGCGGCTGCAGCGCCTCAAGGAGCTCGAGGCGATGGAGCAGACCGGTGGCTTCGAGGGTCGCACCAAGAAGGAAATCTTGATGCTGACCCGCGAGAAGAACAAGTTGGAGCGGTCCCTGGGTGGTATCCGGGACATGGCCAAGGTGCCGTCGGCGATCTGGGTGGTCGACACCAATAAGGAGCACATCGCCGTCGGCGAGGCGCGCAAGCTGGGCATCCCGGTCATCGCGATCCTGGACACCAACTGCGACCCGGACGAGGTCGACTACCCGATCCCAGGCAACGACGACGCAATCCGCTCGGCCGCCCTGCTGACCAAGGTCATCGCCTCGGCCGTGGCCGAGGGCCTGCAGGCCCGCGCGGGCGTGGGCCGCGGTGACGGCAAGCCGGAGGCTGACGCCGCCGAGCCGCTGCCCGAGTGGGAGCAGGAGCTCCTGGCCGGTGCCGCTGCGACCGCCACCCCCGCCACCCCCGCCACTGAGGGCGCAACCGAACCAACTACAGACGCATCCTAGGAAAGGCTGAGCATTGGCGAACTACACCGCTGCCGACGTCAAGCGACTTCGGGAGCTGACCGGCGCTGGCATGCTCGACTGCAAAAACGCGCTGGTGGAAACCGACGGTGACTTCGACAAGGCCGTCGAGGCGCTCCGCATCAAGGGCGCCAAAGACGTCGGCAAGCGCGCCGAGCGGGCCACGGCCGAAGGCCTGGTCGCCGCGAAGGACGGCGCGCTGATCGAGCTGAACTGCGAGACGGACTTCGTCGCCAAGAACGCGGAGTTCCAGGAGCTGGCCAACAAGGTCGTCGAAGCCGCGGTGTCCGCCAAGGCCACCGATGTCGACTCCCTCAAGGCGGCCAGCGCCGGCGGCGAGACGGTCGAAGAGGCCATCGCCGCACTCTCGGCCAAGATCGGCGAAAAGCTGGAACTGCGCCGGGTGGCGATCTTCGACGGAACCGTCGAGACCTACCTGCACCGTCGTTCGGCCGACCTACCGCCCGCGGTCGGCGTACTGGTCGAGTACAACGGCGACAACGCCGAGGCCGCACACGCGGTGGCGCTGCAGATCGCCGCGCTCAAGGCCCGCTACCTCACCCGTGAGGACGTGCCCGAAGACGTCGTCGCCAGCGAGCGCCGCATCGCCGAGGAAACCGCCAAGGCCGAGGGCAAGCCGGAGCAGGCACTGCCCAAGATCGTCGAGGGCCGGGTGAACGGCTTCTTCAAGGACACCGTGCTGCTCGAGCAGCCCTCGGTGTCGGACAACAAGAAGACCGTCAAGGCGCTGCTCGACGAGGCCGGGGTCACCGTGACGCGCTTCGTCCGGTTCGAGGTCGGCCAGGCCTGACGGGCGGGCAATCGCCATGCCCCGCGTACACGCTTTCCGCGACGACGCCCTCGGCGAGCTGGACGCTGTCGGGCTCGCCGAGGCGCTGCGATCCCGGCAGCTGAGTCCGCTGGAGGTCGTCGAGGCGGCCGTCGCGCGCTGCGAGGCCGTCAACGATCGGCTCAACGGTCTGGCGCACCGGTCCTACGACTCCGCGCGCGAGGAAGCGTCACGCGAGGTCACCGGCTTCTTCGGCGGCGTGCCCACTTTCATCAAGGACAACGTCGACGTCGCCGGTCAGCCGTCGATGCGGGGCACCGACGCCTGGACCCCGTACCCGGCCAAAGCGCACAGCGAAGTGGCCCGGGTGGTGCTCCGCACCGGGCTGATCTCGCTGGGCAAGACCCAGCTGTCGGAGTTCGGGTTCAGCGGCGCTGCCGAGCACCCACGCCTGGGTCCGGTGCGCAACCCGTGGAACCCCGAATACACCGCGGGCGCCTCCTCGTCGGGATCGGGAGCTTTCGTCGCGGCCGGGGTGGTGCCCATCGCACACGCCAACGACGGCGGCGGCTCCATCCGCATTCCCGCCGCCTGCAACGGTCTGGTCGGGCTCAAGCCGTCCCGCGGCCGGCTGCCGCTGGACCCCGAATTGCGCCGGCTGCCGGTGGTCATCGTCGCCAACGGCGTGGTGACCCGCTCGGTGCGCGACACGGCCGCGTTCTTCCGCGAGGCCGAACGTGCCTACCGGGCACGCAAGCTGCCCCCGATCGACGACGTCACCCAGCCGGGCAAGCAACGGCTGAAGATCGCCGTACTGACCCGCTCGGTCGACCACGAATCCAGCCCCGAAGTCACTGATCTCACGCTGAAGACCGCCGCCCTGCTCGAAGAACTCGGGCACCGCATCGAGCACCTGGATAACCCGCCCGCGGCAAGCACGTTCGGCGACGACTTCGTCCTCTATTGGGGTCTGTTGGCGCTGGCACAGCTGCGCACCGGCCGACTCACTTTCGGCAAGACCTTCGACCCGTCCAGGCTGGACAACCTGACCCTGGGATTGGCTCGGCACGCCACTCGCAACCTGCACCGGATACCTCGGGCGATCGTGCGACTACGCGGCGCGCGGCGCCAAAGCGCACCCTTGTACGCCACTTATGACGCCGTCCTCACCCCGACGGTCGCTGCCGAGCCGCCCCGGATCGGGTACCTGGACCCCACCGACTACCAGCAGGTCATCGACCGGCTGTCACGCTGGGTGACGTTCACGCCCCTGCAGAACGTCACCGGCGACCCGGCGATCTCGCTGCCGCTGGCTCAGTCCGCCAACGGCCTGCCGGTGGGCATGATGCTCTCGGCGGCCGTCGGCGCCGAAGCGCGGCTGCTGGAACTGGCCTTCGAGCTCGAAGAGGCCCGTCCCTGGGCCCGGATCCAGGACTGACCGCTCAGTCCGCGCCCAGCGTCTCCAGCATGCGTCGGAACTCCCGCTGCTGAGCGTCGGTCAACCGGGCGAGTAATCGGGCGTCCGCGGCAAAGACGACGGTTTCGGCGCGCTGCAACAGCGCGCGGCCCGCGGTGGTCAACGATGCCGGCAGTGCCCGGCCGGAGGACACCGACGTGGGCCGCTCCACCGCACCGAGGTCCTGCAGCTTGCGCAGCACCGTGTTCATGGCCTGCGGTGTGACGTTGGCGCGCCGGGCCAGGTCGGCGCTCGACGACCCGGGAGACTGCGAAAGTATCCGCAGGCAGACGAACTCCGCGATCGTGAGCCCGAGCGGGGTCAACGCGGACGAGACCTCTGGTCGCAGCGCGGCCCCCACCCGGTAGAGCAGGTAGCCCAGCGGGGCGTCGCGACCTTCAGTCATATCAATCATCTTGACATATCGGCACCCTTTCCCGGGCGCAACTTTGCCTGCAATTCGGCTTTCCCCCGTGATGCCAATGTGAACGCTGTGGCGCGAATGGTGTGTGGCTTAAATCAAAATTGCGGCGTCTGTGCAGTTCAGGGAGCCGGCAAGGGCGATTTCCGCAGCGGCGTGTGTTTGAGTCTGCAATTCAGCGGCAATGCGAAAGGGCGTGCGGTTGAGCGCCCAATGAAGAGTTGCTGACCGTAGGTGCAACGTAACCCAACGGAGAGGATTCTCAGCGTGAAGTTCACCAAAACCACTGCAAAGACGGCCCTTGGTGCCGCCGGCATAGCGGCGGTGAGCCTTTTCGGCGCAGCCACTGCGTCGTCCGCGCCCACCATCGTTGAGGGACTTGGCACACCCGAGACATTGGTCGACGGCCCGCTGGTGACTGACTACACCGTCAGCAACCTGCAGCCGGCCAACATCACCATCCCTGGCTTCACCCCGACCGGTCAGCTGTGGCAGGCCGACGTGCACGTGAAGGCCAACAGCGGCGTCGTGACGCCCGTCGTGTCGAACTTCAACGCGCGCGCCGACGGCCAGAACTACCGAGTGATCGCCGCACCGGCTACCCCGCAGGGACTGAGCCCGGCTCCGATCACGCAGGGCAACACCGCGACCGGAAAGATCTACTTTGACGTGACCGGTGCGCCCCCGAACGGCGTCGTCTACAACGACGGTGTGCAGGACGTCCTGGTGTGGGAAACCAGCCCGGGCAGCCTGCCGGCACCTAACTCGGTGCCCGGCCAGCAGTTGCCGAACACCGTGCCGGGTCAGCCCAACACCGTGCCCGGTCAGGTGAACCCGGCTCCCGGCCAGGTGAACCCGGCGCCCAACCAGGTCAACCCGAACCCGGCTCCGGGCCAGCCGAACGCCGTGCCCGGCCAGGCCAACCAGGTCCCCGGACCGGTGACGCCTGAGTCGCCGGAACAGGCCTAAGGCTCACGCCTAACGGGGCCTAACTAACCCTCAGCCACCCCGCGCCACGCCCTTGGCGCGGGGTGGCTGCCGTTCGGGGAGACCCAGATTATCTGAGTTGTGTGTGGGCGATCTGGGTATGCGAGAACCATGACTCGAAGCGATCACCGGCCCGCCGAAGTTGTCGACCAGGCTCAGCGCCAAGCGGACGAAGCCCGCGCGTCCATGCAGCGCAAGCGCGAGAAGCAGGCCGGCGGCGTCGGCGGCTGGGTGGCGCAACGGGCCGGGCAGTGGGATCTGGAAGGCCAGGACGAGACCACCATGCACCGCCAGAAGTTCTTCTGGAACGCGCTGGTGGACTACTGGTTCCGGATGGAGATCGACGGTTGGGAGAATGTCGGCGAGGCACCGGTGCTGTTGATCGGAATCCACTCCGGTGCCCCGTTCGTGTGGGACGCCTGGACGGTGGGACTGCAGTGGTGGCGGCGCTTCGGGCCCGAACGGCCGTTGCACGGCACCGCGCACGACGCGCTCATGGCCATCCCGGGAATCGGTCGCTACTTCCGGGCGATGGGTGTGCTGCCCGCGGCGCCCGACGCGATCGCCACCGCGCTGGCCGAAGGACGAGACGTCGCGTTGTGGCCCGGCGGAGAGGTTGATTCGCTTCGGCCGTGGGTGGAACGCGACCGGGCCAACCTGGCCGGCCGCAAGGGATTCGTGAAGATGGCGATCCGGGCCGGGGTGCCGATCGTGCCGATCGCCACCGTCGGCGGCGCGGACGCCATGCCCGTGCTGATCCGCGGCGATCGCCTGTCGCGGGCGCTGCGGCTGGACAAATTGCTGCGGCTCAAGGTCTTCCCGGTGGCGATATCGCTGCCCTGGGGCGTCGCGCCTGCGGCCCTGCCGCAATTGCCGCTGCCCGCCAAGATCAGGACTCGCTTCATGCCGCCGGTCGAGCTGGATAACGACGCCGCCCGCGCCGATGACGACGAGTACGTCGAGGCCAAGTACCGCGAGGTGCAGGACAGCATCCAGCGCGGCATGGACGCGCTGGCGCGCAAGCGTGCCCTGCCCGTCTTCGGCTGAGATTCAGCGCGCGACCGGTTCCCACGCGGGCTTCAGGACCGGCTCGAGGACGATCCACCGCGGTTGCGGCGGTGTGACCGCCATGTAGCCGACGCCGCGCACGGTGTCGACCATCGACTCATGGGCGGCACCGAGTTTGGCGCGCAGCCGCCGCACGTGCACGTCGACGGTCCGAACCCGGCCGTTGCTCTCATAGCCCCACACCTCGTGCATCAGCCGGGTCCGGCTGAACGCCCGTCCGGCATGCTGCACAAGGAAATTGAGCAATTTGAATTCGGTCAGCGTCAGGTCCAGGTCCCGGCCGTCCAGTGTTGCTGTGTAGCTGGCGGGGTGCAGCAGGAGGTCGCCGAACTCCAACGTGCCGCCGATGGCCTTGCGCCGTCGCTGCACCGCCAACCGCAACCGTGCCTGCATCTCGGCCGCACCGGCCGCGGCCACCACCACGTCGTCGTAATTCCAGTCGACATCGACCTCGGCCAGGGTGGCCGGCGCAACCACCACGACCACGGCCACCGCCGGGGCATTGGCAGTCAGCCACCGGCAGGCCCGGCGGGCACCGGCCGGGTCGGTGCGGGCGTCGACAATCGCGACATCAGCTCCTTCGGCGGACTCGTGGTATGCGGTGTCCAGCGGGAGGCTGCGCACGGTGAGCGCGAAGGTCTCCAAATCCGGCAGGGTGACTTGGAAGTCGGCGTCGTCGGTGAACAGAAGCACATCCACCTGCGTGCACCCCCGACCAGTAGTCACCGCCGCGGAGATCACTCCGACAGCGGTCCGAATACCCCTCTGCGTGCGATTATTCCAGTTTTGTTACGACCGGGTGGGCGAACCGCACCCCGGAAAGTTCGATGGGCCCGGTCCGAGATTCCAGACCGGGCCCATCCTGAGACAAGTTTCTATTGGTTGGACTTCTGGCGTTCCTCGGCAACCTCCGCGGCGCTGCGGGCCGCCTCGGCCTGCGCTTCCTTCTTGGCCGCGTCGCGCTGTGCTTCCGCCTTGTCCTGCTGGGCTTCACCCTCGTTGACGAGGTCGCCCCGGCCGGTCACCGTCCCGATGACTTCCTTGGCCTTGCCCTTGACGTCCTCGACGACGCCCTTGACCGCTTCCGCAGGTCCGGAGTTGCTGTCCGCCATGAGTTCCTCCTCAGTTGCCCGTACCGAGCGCTCAAAAACGCCGATCGAACGAGCGACCGGCAAGTGCGCGGCGGTGCGGGTCCTCAACTTCTCAAGACCGCGTCTACCGCCGCTCGCAGCGAATTCCCGGACCGGCAGAGGATCAAACATGTGCGCGCAATAGTGCACCCCGCCCACGCCAGAGCAGGGCAATGAGGCAGGATTGAGACGCGCCGTCCCGGGTCGTTGCCGGGTTGGCAATCTCGTGCGAGGAGATCGATGACGGAGCCAAGGCCGACGAGCAGCAACGGTGTGCCCGCCCATTCGGTTTCCGGCTCCCCGTCCAAGTATTCGCGGGTGCTGCTCAAACTGGGCGGTGAGATGTTCGGCGGCGGACAGGTGGGATTGGATCCCGATGTCGTCGCGCTGGTGGCCCGGCAGATTGCCGAGGTGGTCCGCGGCGGCGTGCAGGTGGCCGTCGTGATCGGCGGCGGGAATTTCTTCCGCGGCGCGCAACTGCAGCAGCGCGGCATGGAACGCACCCGCTCGGACTACATGGGGATGCTGGGCACCGTGATGAACAGCCTGGCGCTGCAGGACTTTCTGGAAAAGGAAGGCATCGCGACCCGGGTTCAGACCGCGATCACGATGGGCCAGGTCGCCGAGCCTTATCTGCCGTTGCGTGCGGTCCGCCACCTGGAAAAGGGGCGGGTGGTGATCTTCGGTGCCGGTATGGGGTTGCCGTATTTCTCCACCGACACCACCGCGGCGCAGCGAGCGCTCGAGATCGGCGCCGAAGTGGTCCTGATGGCCAAAGCCGTGGACGGGGTCTTCGCTGACGACCCGCGCGAGAACCCCGAAGCCGAGTTGCTCACTGCGATCAGCCACCGGGAAGTCATCGACCGTGGCTTGCGGGTGGCTGACGCCACCGCGTTCAGTCTGTGTATGGACAATGGCATGCCGATCCTGGTGTTCAATTTGCTGACCGACGGCAATATCGCCCGTGCGGTCGCTGGTGAGAAGATCGGGACGCTGGTCACCACCTGAGGGGGAGACGCGCAGAATGCGTGCGGTGACGATGCAGAGGCAAACGATGAGGAGGAGCGGCGCAAGATGATAGACGAGGCTCTCTTCGACGCCGAGGAGAAAATGGAGAAGGCCGTATCGGTGGCCCGGGATGACCTGTCGACCATTCGCACCGGCCGCGCCAACCCCGGCATGTTCAACCGGATCGCCATCGACTACTACGGTGCCTCCACTCCGATCACCCAGCTGGCCAGCATCAATGTCCCCGAGGCGCGCATGGTGGTGATCAAGCCTTACGAGGCCAGCCAGCTGCACGCCATCGAGACGGCCATCCGCAACTCCGACCTCGGCGTCAACCCCACCAACGACGGCACCATCATCCGGGTGGCGATCCCGCAGCTGACCGAGGAGCGTCGGCGCGACCTGGTCAAGCAGGCCAAGGCCAAGGGCGAGGACGCCCGCGTTTCGGTGCGCAACATCCGCCGCAAGGCGATGGAGGAATTGCACCGCATCCGCAAGGACGGCGAAGCCGGCGAGGACGAGGTCGGCCGCGCCGAGAAGGACCTGGAGAAGGCCACTCACCAGTACGTCGCCCAGATCGACGAACTGGTCAAGCACAAAGAAGGCGAGCTGCTGGAGGTCTGAGGACCTGTCCAGCGGTTGAGTCCATCCACGTCCGTGGCAGCTACTGAAGCCGACGCCGGCAGCACGCCCGACGAGCCGGTTGACGCATCGCAGCAGCCAGCCAAGAAGACGTCGCGGGCCGGCCGCGATCTGCCCGCCGCCATCGCGGTCGGGGCGAGCATCGGCGCGGTCCTGATCGCGACCTTGCTGTGGGTGCCGCACTTCTGGGTGCTCTACAGCGCGCTGGCCGCTCTGGTGGCCAGCCACGAGGTGGTGCGCCGGCTGCGCGAAGCGGGATATCTGATCCCGGTCATTCCGCTGCTGGTCGGCGGGCAGGTCACCGTCTGGCTGACGTGGCCGTACCGGGCCGTCGGCGCGATCGCCGGGTTCGGCGGGATGGTCGTCATCTGCATGATCTGGCGGTTGTTCATGACGGACAAGCACTCGCCCGACAGCCACGGCGCAGATGGCGCGCCGCCGCCCAGCAACTACCTGCGCGACGTCTCGGCGACCGTCTTCCTGTGCGCCTGGGTGCCGCTGTTCGCGTCCTTCGCCGCGATGCTGGTCTACGACCCACAGCACGGGCCGGGCTGGGTGTTCTGCATGATGATCGCGGTCGTCTGTTCCGACACGGGCGGCTACGCGGTGGGGGCGCTGATCGGCAAGCATCCGATGGTTCCGCGAATCAGTCCGAAGAAATCCTGGGAGGGCTTTGCCGGTTCGCTGGTGTGTGGGATCACCGCGACCGTGCTCACCGCGACATTCCTGGCCGGTAAGGAGTGGTGGGTCGGTGCGCTCCTGGGTCTGCTGTTCGTGCTCACCACCACCCTCGGCGACCTGATCGAATCGCAGGTCAAGCGGGATTTGGGCATCAAAGACATGGGTCGGCTGTTGCCCGGCCACGGCGGTCTGATGGATCGGCTCGATGGCATCCTGCCCTCGGCGGTGGCCGCGTGGACCGTTCTGACGCTGTTGCCCTGATACTGGACTGGTAATGGTTCAACAATTGGTGTTCGAAGAGCCGTCGGCGCGCGGCGTTCGGCGACCGCCGCGCCACCTCGCCGACCTCGATGCCGACGGGCGCGCCGCAGCCGTGTCGGAGCTCGGCCTGCCGGCGTTCCGGGCCAAACAGCTCGCGCACCAGTACTACGGACGGCTGATCGCCGACCCGCACCAGATGACGGACTTGCCCGCCGCGGTGCGCGACCAGGTCGCGACGACCATGTTCCCGACGCTGCTCACCGCGGTGCGCGAGGTGACCTGCGACGCGGGCCAGACGCGCAAGACGTTGTGGCGGGCCGGTGACGGCGCCACCGTCGAGTCGGTGTTGATGCGCTACCCGCAGCGCAACACCGTGTGCATCTCTTCGCAGGCCGGCTGTGGCATGGCCTGCCCGTTCTGCGCGACGGGCCAAGGGGGGCTGACCCGCAATCTGTCGACCGCCGAGATCGTCGAGCAGGTGCGCGCCGCCGCGGTGGCGTTACGGGACGACTTCGGACCCGAACCGCAGCGACTGTCCAACGTGGTGTTCATGGGGATGGGGGAGCCGCTAGCCAACTACGCCAGAACGGTGGCCGCGGTGCGCCGCATTGTCGAGCCACCGCCGTCCGGCTTCGGCATCTCGGCTCGGTCGGTGACGGTGTCGACGGTCGGGCTGGCACCGGCGATCCGCAAGCTGGCCGACGAACGGCTTGGCGTCACCCTGGCGCTGTCGCTGCACACACCCGACGACGAGCTGCGCGACACGCTGGTGCCGGTGAACAACAGGTGGAAGGTCAGTGAGGTGCTCGAGGCCGCCCGCTACTACGCCGACGTGACGGGCCGGCGGGTGTCGATCGAGTACGCGTTGATCCGCGACGTCAACGACCAACCGTGGCGGGCCGACCTGCTGGGCAAGCGGCTGCACCGGGCGCTGGGTCCGCTGGCGCACGTCAACCTCATCCCGCTCAACCCGACGCCGGGCAGCGACTGGGACGCCAGCCCCAAGCCGGTGGAGCGTGAGTTCGTCAAACGTGTTCGTGCACAAGGGGTTTCATGTACGGTGCGGGACACCCGCGGCCGCGAGATCAGCGCGGCGTGTGGACAGCTGGCCGCCGAAGGCGGGTAGCTGGAGCACGGGCCGTTCAGCATGAGCCTGTGGACAGCTGGCCGCCGAAGGCGGGTAGCTGGAGCACGGGCCGTTCAGCCTGAGCCTGTGGACAGCTGGCCGCCGAAGGCTAGAGCGTTCCCGCCCAGATTGAAAATCTGCAGACGACGTTCTTAGTGGACCGCTACAGATTTTTAATCTCGACACCACGCGCGACTGACGGGACATCCAGGCGTCACGCACCTAGGTGTTGAACCCTCTTCGGCGGGCAATACGTGATCAGGCAAATGCCAGCGAATGAGGTGTGCCATGAAACTGTTCTCCCCGCTCAAGACGGGTATAACGATCGCGATCGCCGCCGTGCTGATGCTCGGTTTGGGCACGGCCCCGCGCGCGGTCGCGGCCGACGAACGCCTGAATTTCACCGCGACCACCCTCAACGGCGCACCGTTCAACGGCGCCACCCTGCAGGGCAAGCCGTCGGTGTTGTGGTTCTGGACGCCGTTCTGCCCGTTCTGCAACGCTGAGGCGCCCGGCCTGAGCCAGGTGGCGGCCGCCAACCCGGGCGTGACTTTCGTTGGCATAGCGGCACATTCGGATGTCGGGCAGATGCAGGGCTTCGTCTCCAAGTACGGCCTGAACTTCACCAACCTCAACGACGCCGACGGCGCGATCTGGGCGCGTTACAACGTGCCGTGGCAACCCGCCTGGGTGTTCTACCGCGCCGATGGCACCTCCACCTTCGTCAACAACACCACCTCGGCCATGTCGCAGCAGGAGCTGGCCGGCCGGGTCGCCGCGCTGTCCTGACGTTGAATCAGCCCCTGATCGGGTTGGCGTTCGCCGCCGGACTGGTGGCCGCGCTGAACCCGTGCGGATTTGCGATGCTGCCCGCGTATCTGGTTCTGGTGGTGCGCGGGCAGCGCACCGCGCCGGTAACTGCGATCGGGCGCGCTCTGGCGGCAACCTTGGGAATGGCGCTGGGCTTCGTCACGGTCTTCGGCGTGTTCGGGGCGCTGACCATCTCGGCGGCCTCGACGGTACAGCGATACCTGCCGTTTGTGACGGTGCTGATCGGCGGCCTGCTCATCGTGCTCGGCGGCTGGCTGCTGGCTGGACGCGAGATCATGGCGATGAAGCCGTACGGGCCCCGTTGGGCGCCGACCGCGCGCCTGAGTTCCATGTACGGCTACGGAATCAGCTACGCGATCGCCTCGCTGTCGTGCACCGTCGGCCCGTTCCTGGCGGTCACCGGCGCCGGACTGCGCGGCGGCGCGGTACTCGACACGATCGCCGTCTATGCCGCCTACATCGGCGGCCTGACGCTGGTCGTCGGGGCGCTGGCCATCGCGGTGGCCACCGCCGGCTCCGCGCTGATCGACCGCATGCGGGCGGTGCTGCCGGTGGTCAACCGGATCAGCGGAGCGCTGCTGGTGCTTGTCGGGTGCTACGTCGGCTACTACGGCCTCTATGAGATCCGGCTGTTCCACGCCAACGGCGACCCGCGGGACACGGTGATCATGACTGCCGGGCGGCTGCAGGGCACGCTCGCCAATTGGGTGCACCAGCACGGCGGCTGGCCGTGGTTGTTGGTGGCAGGCGCCGTCGTTACGGGCGCGATCGTCATCAGCCGGTTCGGACGCAACGCCAAGACACGTAGGGGCTGAGCGTTAGCGCAACCAGCCGCGCCGACGGCCCCAGATGTCGCGCACCAGGACGACCAAGGTGAGCGCGGCGAACCCGATCAGGAACCAGTCCTCGACGTGGCCGACGTGGTTGCCGTGCAGCATCGCCAGCAGGAAGATGACCGCGAAGATGCCGACGCCGTACCAGGTGCGGTAGTTGATCTTGCTCCATCCCCACTGCGCGGACGGCACTTCGGCTTCGTCGACGTCGCCGGTGAAGCGTTCCACCTCGGTACTGGGCACGGGGATTCCTCCGCTCGGACTGGACTCGGACTGCCTCATTCTGGCACAGACGAATTCCCCCGGGGCAGGTCAGCACCCGGGGGAATCGCCTTGACCGGTTACGCGGGTGGCATCAGGACCGTGTCGATCATGTACACCTGCGCGTTGGCCGTCGACACTCCGCCGCAGACCAGGCCGGCGTTGTTCACCCTGATGTTGTTGCCCTGGCCGGTCACTGTGACGGTGCCGCCCTGCAGGGTCTTGTGCGTGCCGAGCACCCGAGCGGGACTGGCCTGGCCCGACACCACGTGGTAGGTCAGGATGTTGTTCAGCAGCGCTGAATCCGCCTTGAGCTGCTCGATCGTGGCCGGCGGCAGCTTGTTGAACGCGGCGTCGGTGGGTGCGAACACCGTGTATTGGCCGCTGTTGAGGGTGTCGACCAGGTTCACCTGCGGGTTGAGTTTGCCCGACAGCGCTGAGGTCAGCGTGGTCAGCATCGGGTTGTTGGCCGCGGCCTCAGTGACCGGCACCTGCGACATACCCTGCACGGACGCCGGTCCGCTCGGGTTGGTGGCCGCGTAGTCCGCACATCCGGGCCCCACCAGGTCGCTGGCCGCCGCGGTGGGGGCCAGGGCAACACCGAAGGCCACCCCGCCGGCCATCAGCGCGGCCGTGAAACCGGTTGCTGCAATCGACTTTTTAGCTTTCATGCTCGTTCTCCTCTTTGAGTGTCATTGAGTGCTGGCTGTCCCCCGACACTGCTGATTCGGAGCGGATCGGAATCCGGATGGGTCTCAGCCGTAGGTGAACGAAAAAAGCTGCAATCCTTTGCTCGGCCGCACCTCGATGGTCCCGGCCGACTGCGCCGCGTCGGCAACGATGTGGTGCGTCGTCGGTGGCCCATCGATCGGCAGCTCGGTGGGTTTGCCGTTGCGCAGCACCGTGAGGGTGCCCGTGCCGCCGACGACGAGGTAGACGTCCTTGGCGTGGTAGTTGAGCTTGACCGCCGAATCCTCGCCGGTCGCCGTCGCGCCCTGGTAGTCCAGCGCCCAGGGGCCGGTCAGGGCGAAGCTGTCCGACGCCAGGTTCGGCGGGTAGCGGAACATCGCCGATCCCTCGTCATACACGCCACCGCCGCCGTAATTCGTTGCCTTGCCGACGGCGAAGTAGGTCTCGGCCGTGGTAAAGGTCTTTGGCGTCAGGTCGGGCGCGTCCACCGGGGCCGGGAGTTGGGTGCCCGGTTTGGCGTCGGTGAGCAACTGCCGGATCAGCGCTTCGGTCGCGTCGTAATCGCCTTCGCCGAACTGCAGGTGCCGCACGGTGCCGTTGGCGTCGATCAGGTACTCGGCGGGCCAGTAACTGTTGCGGTAGTTCGTCCACGTCGAGTAGTTGTTGTCCAGTGCGACCGGGTATTTGATGCCCAGGTCGGCCGCGCCCTTGGCGACGTTCTCGGGCACTTTCTCGAACGCGTACTCGGGAGTGTGCACGCCGACGACTTCCAGGCCACTGTCGTGGTACGCCTGATACCAGCCGACGACATGCGGAATTGCGCGTTGGCAGTTGATGCAGGAATAGGCCCAGAAGTCGATCAGCACCACCTTGCCGCGCAACGAATTCAGCGCCACGGGTTGCCCGCCCGGTGTGTTCAGCCAGCCGGTGATGCCGCGCAGATCCGGTGCGGTACCGCAATTTTGGAGCCGGGTGCCGCCGTTGCCGCAGTTCGACAGCTGCGCGTTCTCGTCGGTGACGATGCCACCCAGCTGTTGGCGGATCTGTTCGGTGCCGCCGACCCTGTCCTGCAGCGACGCGGTGTAATCGGGGATGGCGCGTTGCAGTGCGGCCGGCAGGTTGAACACCAGCGCGACCGCCAGCAGGATCGTGACGAGTCCCGCGCCGATCCGGATTTCGCGCTGGCGACGACGAAATGCGCTGACGCGCTGGGCCACCCGTTGCCCAGCGAGCGCGAAGAACAGCAACGGCAACGCGGCGCCAACCGCGAACGTGGCGGTGAGCACGACGGTCCCGACGCCGATCTGCGCGGTGGCGCCGGCCACCACGATCGCGGCCAGCACCGGTCCCGCGCACGGCACGTACAGCACCCCGAGCGCGAGGCCGAGCCCGAAACCGTTGCCGCGAGTGACGATCTGCTTCTGCGGGATGCGCGAAAACGGGCGCTCGAGCAGTTGCTCGAAACGCGGGAAGATCAGGCCGAGGCCGATCGCGATCAACGCCAGCAGAGCCACCCACCGGATGGCGTCCTGCGGCAGGTGCAGCGCGGACAGCATGGCGGACCCGAGCAGGGTCACCACACTGAAGCTGAGCACCAAGCCGCCGATCACCCGGTAGGGCCGCGATGCGGCCATCTGGGTCGGCTTGGTCTGGACGGCCACCGCGCCGTCGGATTGTGTTGGCGCAGTGCTGTTTGCGCCGGAGAAGAAGATCACCGGCAGCACCGGCAGGATGCACGGCGATATTCCGGTGATGAGGCCGCCGAGAAATCCGATCAACGCGAGAGTCCACATGTCAGTTATTCGTCACGACGCCGGTCCCGGATTGGTTCACCGGCCGGCCAAAACAAAGGCAGCCCACTCGGAAGTGGACTGCCTTTGCTCCGACGCCGAATCGGCGAACCGTCATTGACCGGGCGGCATCAGCACCGTGTCGATCATGTAGACGGTCGCGTTCGCGGTGTGCACCCCTCCGCACACCAAACCCGCGGTGTTGACCTTCAGGTCGTTGCCGGCGCCGGTCACCTTGACATCCGCGCCCTGCAGCGTCTTGTGGATCCCGGGAACCTTGGCCGGGCTCGCCTGACCCGAGACGACGTGGTAGGTCAGGATGCTGTTCAGCAGCTTGGCGTCGGTCTTGAGCTGGTCGATGGTGGCCGCCGGAAGCTTGTCGAACGCGGCGTTGGTGGGTGCGAAAACCGTGTACTGGCCGCTGTTCAGGGTGTCGACGAGGTTCACCTGCGGGTTGAGCTTGCCGGACAACGCCGAGGTCAGCGTGGTCAGCATCGGGTTGTTCGACGCCGCGGTCGCCACTGGGTCCTGCGCCATGCCGGTGACCGATCCCGGCCCGGTGGGGTTCTGCGCGGCGTACTCCGAGCAACCTGGGCCGATCAGGTCGGCGGCCGGATCCGCCTTCGCGGGGCTCGGTGCGGCCGTGGCATTCATGCTGGGCGCCGCCGCGGGGCTCACCTGCGCCGTGGGTTTGCTGCTCGAGCACCCCGCGAGCGCGAGCGCCGCCAGGGTCGCCGCGGCGATTGTCTTGGCATGTGTGTTCATCTCTCCAATTCCTTTGCAACAGAATGGGTTTGAGACGACGGCCGTCGTCCCTGCACTGAGTCATTCGGAGCGGGGCAGGTTGCGGATGGGTCCGAATGGCAAAAAGCGGCACAATGGGTGGGTGACTATCTCCGGTGACGGGCCCGTCGAAGGCCGGGTCCGAGTGCTGGTGCTGGGCAGCACCGGCTCGATCGGTACCCAAGCGCTGGAGGTCATCGCGGCAAATCCGGACCGCTTCGAGGTCGTCGGACTCGCCGCCGGTGGCAACAACCTCGAGATGTTGCTGCAGCAGCGCGCCGCCACCGGTGTGACCAACGTCGCGGTCGCGGACGCCGATGCCGCCGAGCGGGCCGGTGACATCCCCTTCAAGGGGCCCGACGCCGTCACCCGGCTGGTGCAGGAAACCGAGGCGGACGTCGTGCTGAACGCTCTGGTCGGGGCCCTGGGGCTGCGGCCGACGCTGGCCGCGCTGGAATCCGGCGCCCGGCTGGCGCTGGCCAACAAGGAGTCACTGGTGGCCGGCGGCCCGCTGGTGCTGCGGGCGGCGCGGCCGGGGCAGATCGTGCCCGTCGATTCCGAGCACTCCGCCATGGCCCAGTGCCTGCGCAGCGGCACCGCCGACGAGGTCGACAAACTGGTGCTGACCGCCTCAGGCGGTCCGTTCCGCGGCTGGTCGGCGGCCGACCTCGAGCACGTCACTCCGGAACAGGCCGGCGCGCATCCCACCTGGTCGATGGGGCCGATGAACACGCTGAACTCGGCATCGCTGGTCAATAAGGGCCTCGAACTCATCGAGACCCACCTGTTATTCGGCATCCCTTACGACCGCATTGAGGTCGTCGTGCACCCCCAGTCGATCGTCCACTCGATGGTGACCTTCACTGACGGGTCGACGATCGCCCAGGCCAGCCCACCGGACATGAAGCTGCCGATCTCGCTGGCGCTGGGCTGGCCGCGCCGGGTCGCCGGCGCCGCCCTGGCCTGCGACTTCAGCACCGCCTCCAGCTGGGAATTCGAGCCGCTGGACAGCAACGTCTTCCCGGCCGTCGAGCTGGCGCGCCACGCCGGCGAGGCGGGTGGTTGCCTGACCGCGGTGTACAACGCGGTGAACGAGGAGGCGGCGCAGGCCTTCCTCGAGGGCCGGCTCCGATTCCCGGCGATCGTCGCCACCATTGCCGACGTGCTGCACGGCGCCGACCAATGGGCCGTTCCACCCGCTACCGTGGATGAGGTACTCGAGGCGCAGCGCTGGGCCCGTGAGCGAGCGCAACGCGCGGTCGCTACCGCTGGTTCGGCGCCGGTCAGAGTTTCCGGCTTGGCGTGAGAAAGGTCGTAACAGGCTGATGATGTTCGTTATCGGCATTGTGCTGTTCGCACTTGCCATCCTCATCTCGGTCGCACTGCACGAATGCGGCCACATGTGGGCGGCGCGCGCCACCGGCATGAAGGTGCGGCGCTACTTCGTCGGGTTCGGACCCACGCTGTGGTCCACCCGGCGCGGAGAGACCCAGTACGGCATCAAGGCCATCCCTGCGGGTGGCTTCTGCGACATCGCCGGCATGACTCCGGTCGAGGAACTGGCGCCCGACGAGCAGGACCGGGCCATGTACAAGCAGGCGACGTGGAAACGGGTCGCGGTGCTGTTCGCCGGGCCGGGGATGAACTTCGTCATCTGCCTGGTGCTGCTCTACGCGATCGCCCTGATCTGGGGCCTGCCCAACCTGCACCCGTCCAACAAGGCGATCGTCGGCGAAACCGGCTGCGTCGCCCAGGAGGTCTCGCAGGGCAAGCTCGACAAGTGCAACGGCCAGGGCCCGGCCGCGCTCGCCGGCATCCGGGTCGGTGACGTCGTCGTCAAGGTGGGCGACACCCCGGTCTCCACGTTCGAGCAGATGGCGACGGCGGTGCGCAAGTTGCGCGGCACCGTGCCGGTGGTCGTCGAGCGGGACGGCAAGACCATCACCACCAACGTCAACGTCGAAAGCACCCGGCGCTACATCCCCACCGGCCAGGGCAACCAGGCCCAGCCCGCCACCGTCGGCGCCATCGGCGTGGGCGCGCCGCGCAACGAGCCGACCCAGTACAACGCGCTCACGGCCGTGCCGGGCACCATCGCATTCGCCGGCCAGCTGACCGTCGAGGTCGGCAAGTCGCTGGCCGCCATCCCGACCAAGGTTGGCGCGCTGTTCAACGCGATCGGCGGCGGCGAACGTGACCCGCAGACGCCGATGAGCGTGGTCGGAGCCAGCATCATCGGCGGCGACACCGTCGACCACGGCCTGTGGGTCGCGTTCTGGTTCTTCCTGGCGCAACTGAACCTCATCCTCGGCGCCATCAATCTGTTGCCGCTGCTGCCTTTCGACGGCGGGCACATCGCCGTCGCGCTGTTCGAGAAGGTGCGCAACATGATCCGCTCGGCGCGCGGCAAGGTGGCCGCTGCGCCGGTGAACTACCTCAAACTCATGCCGGCGACCTATGTGGTGCTGATCTTCGTGGTCGGCTACATGCTGTTGACCGTCACCGCTGACCTGGTCAACCCGATCCGGCTCTTCCAATAAAGAGAGAAGGCGAAACACAAGTGACCGTTGGCCTGGGCATGCCGCAATCTCCGGCGCCCACGCTGGCCCCTCGGCGCACCACCCGTCAGCTGATGGTTCGCGACGTCGGGGTGGGCAGCGATTACCCGATTTCGGTGCAATCGATGTGCACCACCAAGACGCATGACGTCAACTCGACCCTGCAGCAGATCGCGGAATTGACTGCGGCGGGTTGTGACATTGTCAGAGTGGCCTGCCCCCGGCAGGAGGACGCTGACGCGCTCGGCGAGATCGCCCGGCACAGCCAGATTCCCGTCATCGCCGACATCCACTTCCAGCCGAAGTACATCTTCGCCGCCATAGATGCGGGGTGCGCCGCGGTGCGCGTCAACCCCGGCAACATCAAGGAATTCGACGGCCGGGTCGGCGAGGTCGCCAACGCCGCCGGCGCGGCCGGCATTCCGATCCGCATCGGCGTCAACGCGGGATCGCTGGACAAGCGGTTCATGCAGAAGTACGGCAAGGCCACCCCGGAAGCGCTGGTCGAGTCGGCGCTGTGGGAGGCCTCGCTGTTCGAGGAGCACGGCTTCGGCAACATCAAGATCAGCGTCAAGCACAACGATCCCGTGGTCATGGTCGCCGCCTATGAGCAACTGGCCGCGCAGTGCGACTACCCGCTGCACCTTGGCGTCACCGAGGCCGGACCGGCGTTCCAGGGCACCATCAAGTCCGCCGTCGCGTTCGGGGCGTTGCTGTCGCGGGGGATCGGCGACACCATCCGGGTGTCGCTGTCCGCCCCTCCGGTGGAGGAAGTAAAGGTCGGCACCCAGATCCTGGAGTCGCTCAACCTACGGCCGCGGTCGCTAGAGATCGTGTCGTGCCCGTCCTGCGGGCGCGCCCAGGTGGACGTGTACACGCTGGCCAACGAAGTCACTGCCGGCTTGGACGGCCTGGACGTTCCGTTGCGGGTGGCCGTGATGGGTTGCGTCGTCAACGGTCCCGGCGAGGCGCGCGAGGCCGACCTCGGCGTCGCCTCCGGCAACGGCAAGGGCCAGATCTTCGTCAAGGGAGAAGTGATCAAGACCGTGCCCGAGGCGCAGATCGTCGAGACGCTGATCGAGGAGGCCATGCGGCTCGCCGAGCAAATGGGTGAGCAATCCGAAACGGATCCCGGGACGGCAGCAAGCGGTTCGCCTATTGTGACCGTAAGCTGATAGGGCCACAGCTCACTGGCCCTCGGTTCGCACCACAGAGAGTTTCCCGATGTCGGCTCCGCCCATCTTGCGCCTTGTCGGCGAGCGACGGGTATCGGTGGTGCGTGACGCCGCCACCGTGTGGAAGGTGCTGGGCGACAACCCCGTCGAATCGTGCATGGTCGCCGCGCGCGTCGCCGATTACGGCGTCGAACCCAATTCGATCGGCGGCGAACTCTGGACCGTTCGCGGTGCCGAGGAATCCCTGTGCTTCGCCGGCGCGAACCTGATTCCGCTGCGCGGCAACCTGATCGATTTGAGGGCGTTCGCCGACGAGGCCAAGAGCACGGCGCGCCGCTGTTCGTCGTTGGTCGGCCGGGCCGACCTGGTGCTGCCCATGTGGCAGCGGCTGGAGCCCGCCTGGGGTCCGGCGCGGGACGTGCGTGACCACCAACCGCTGATGGCGCTCAACACCCACCCCAGTTGTGCGCTCGACACCGAGGTGCGCCAGGTCCGCCCCGAGGAACTCGACGCCTACCTGGTGGCTGCCGTGGACATGTTCATCGGCGAAGTCGGCGTCGACCCGCGAGTCGGTGACGGCGGGCGGGGTTACCGCCGCCGGGTGGCGAGCCTCATCGCGGCGGGGCGGGCCTGGGCCCGTTTCGACCACGGCCAGGTGGTCTTCAAGGCCGAAGTGGGCTCGCAGTCGCCGTCCGTCGGGCAGATCCAAGGGGTGTGGGTGCACCCGGAGCGGCGCGGGCTGGGCATCGGCACCGCCGGCACCGCGACGCTGGCGGCGGTCATTGTTGGCAGCGGACGGATCGCCAGCCTCTACGTCAACGACTTCAACACCGTCGCCCGCGCCGCCTACGCACGCGTGGGATTCAAGGAAGTCGGGACTTTCGCCACGGTCCTGCTGGACTAGCCCCGTTGGACTAACGCGCGTCACAGTTCGATCTCGGTGTGTCGGCGATGCGGTGACGGCATCTGTTCATAACATCAGTAACGATGGTAACTAGAACAACTCTGGCCTCAACTGTCACAGGTTTGATGCTGGTCGCGGTGATCGCGCTGCCCGGCTGCACCCCCAAGCCCGAAGGTCCCGGTCCGGCCGCCGAGAGATTCCTGTCGGCGCTGTCCGTCGGCGACACGGCGACGGCCGCCCAGCTCAGCGACAGCCCCAACGACGCCCGCGAAGCACTCAACGCCGCCTGGGCCGGCCTGCAGGCCACCCATCTCGACGCGCAGGTGTTGAGCTCCAAGTACGCCGAGGACACCGGAACCGTCGCCTACCGCTTCACCTGGCACCTGCCGAAGAACCGAACCTGGACCTACGACGGCCAGTTGAAGATGGCCCGCGACGAAGGACACTGGCAGGTCCGGTGGGCGACCACCGGGCTGCACCCCAAGCTGGGTGAACACCAGACATTCGCGCTGCGCGCCGACCAACCGCGCCGCGCCTCGGTGAACGAGCTGGGCGGCTCGGACGTGCTGGCGCCGGGCTACATCTACCACTACGCGCTGGACGCCGGCCAGGCCGGCCCCGCGCTGATCGGGACGGCACATGCCATCGTGGACGCGTTGCGGCCGTTCAACGACACCCTGAACGACCCGCAGCTCCTCGCCGAAACGGCCAGCTCGACGACCAAGCCGGTCGATCTGGTGACGCTGCTGCCCGACGACAGCAACAAGGTCTTCCCGGCCATCGGCACCCTGCCCGGCGTGGTGATCACCCCGCAGGCCGAACTGCTGCCCACCGACCCGCACTTCGCGCCGGCGGTCATGGCGGAAGTGAAGAAGGCGGTGGTCGACCAGCTGGACGGCGAGGCCGGGTGGCGGATCGTCAGTACCAATCAGAACGGTGTCGACGTCGCCGTCCTGCACGAGGTCGAAGGCTCCCCGGCGCCGTCGGTGTCGATCACGCTGGACCGGGCGGTGCAGAACGCCGCCCAGCATGCGGTCGACACCCGGGGCGGCAAGGCGATGCTGGTCGTGATCAAGCCGTCCACCGGCGAGATCCTGGCGATCGCGCAGAACGCCGGCGCCAACTCCGAGGGCCTGCTGGCCACCACCGGTCTCTACCCGCCCGGGTCGACGTTCAAGATGGTGACCGCGGGCGCGGCCGTCGAGCGGGACATGGCCACCCCCAACACGATGCTGGGTTGCCCCGGCCACCTGGACATCGGCCACCGCACCATCCCGAACTACGGCGGCTTCGACCTGGGCGTGGTGCCGCTGTCGCGGGCGTTCGCCAGTTCTTGCAACACCACCTTCGCCGAGCTGAGCAGCAAGCTCCCGCCGCGTGGTCTCACCCAGGCCGCCAGCCGGTACGGCATCGGCTTGGACTATCAGGTCGAGGGCATCACCACGGTGACCGGCTCGGTGCCGCCGACGGTGGATTTGACCGAGCGCACCGAGGACGGCTTCGGCCAGGGCCGCGTGCTGGCCAGCCCGTTCGGCATGGCGCTGGTGGCGGCCACGGTCGCCGCCGGCAAAACCCCGGTGCCACAGCTGATCGGCGGCCGGCCGACCGCGGTCGCCGGCGACAACACCCCGATCAGCCCGAAGATGGTCGAGGCGTTGCGGCCGATGATGCGGCTGGTGGTCACCAACGGCACCGCCAAGGACATCGCCGGCTGCGGCGAGGTGTACGGCAAGACGGGTGAGGCCGAGTTCGCCGGCGGATCGCATTCCTGGTTCGCCGGGTACCGCGGAGACTTGGCGTTCGCGGCGCTGATCGTCGGGGGCGGCAGCTCGGAATACGCGGTGCGGATGACCAAAGTGATGTTCGACTCCCTGCCCCCGGGCTACCTGGCTTGACGCGGACCCGGACGTCAGCTCGCGGTAAGTTGCGAGGGTGAGCTTCCGGGGGCCGCGATGACTGAGTCCGGCGGGGACATGGTGTCGATGCGGGTGTCGGACGCCGACCGCAACGGGACCATGCGGCGACTGAACAACGCTCTGGCGCTCGGGTTGATCGACATCGACGAGTTCGAGCAGCGCTCGCGCGGGGTTGCCTTCGCGCGGACCCGCGACGAGCTGGACGGTCTGGTCAGCGACCTGCCCGGGCCGGGTGCGATCGTCACCTCCGCGACCGACCGGGTGGAACTGCGCGGCTGGGCGGGTTCGCTCAAGCGGCACGGCGAATGGACGGTGCCCACCCGGCTGTCGCTGGTCCGGCGATTCGGCAACATCGACCTGGACCTGACCAAGGCGCGTTTCGCCGGGCCGGTCGTGGTGATCGAGATCGACATGAAGTTCGGGTCCCTGGATCTGCGGTTGCCCGAGGGTGCCAGCGCCTCGATCGACGACGTCGAGGCCTACGTGGGCAGCGCGAGTGACCGTCGCAAAGACCCGCCGGCCGAGGGCAACCCGCACGTGATCCTGACCGGCCAGGTGGTGTTCGGCTCGGTGATCATCCGCGGGCCGCGCCGTGCGTTGCTGCGCCGCCCCAGGTTCTGAGCGCGGGTGAGCGGCCGGAATCGCTAAGCTGTCTGCCATGCCCGCTCGTACCGCGCTATCTCCCGGCGTGTTGTCCCCGACGCTGCCGGTGCCCAAGTGGATCGCGCGCCCCGAATACGTCGGCAAGCCGACCGCCAAAGAGGGCAGCGAGCCATGGGTGCAGGAGCCCGAGGTCATCGAGAACATGCGGGTGGCCGGCCGGATCGCGGCCCGCGCCCTGCAGGAGGCGGGCAAGGCCGTCGCACCCGGCGTCACCACCGACCAACTCGACCGGATCGCGCACGAGTACATGGTCGACAACGGCGCCTACCCATCAACCCTGGGCTACAAGGGTTTTCCCAAATCGTGCTGCACGTCGGTGAACGAGGTCATCTGCCACGGCATCCCCGATTCGACCGTGATCGAGGACGGCGACATCGTCAACATCGACGTCACCGCCTACATCAACGGCGTACACGGCGACACCAACGCGACCTTCCTGGCCGGTGACGTGTCCGAAGAGCACCGGCTGCTGGTGGAACGCACCCACGAGGCCACCATGCGTGCCATCAAGGCCGTCAAGCCGGGGCGGGCGCTGTCGGTGGTCGGCCGCGTCATCGAGGCGTACGCAAACCGGTTCGGCTACAACGTCGTTCGCGATTTCACCGGCCACGGCATCGGCACCACGTTCCACAATGGTCTGGTCGTCCTGCACTACGACCAGCCCGCCGTCGAAACCATCATCCAGCCGGGCATGACGTTCACCATCGAGCCGATGATCAATCTGGGGGGGCTGGACTACGAGATCTGGGACGACGGCTGGACGGTCGTCACCCGGGACCGCAAGTGGACCGCGCAGTTCGAACACACACTCTTGGTCACCGAGACCGGCGCCGAGATCCTCACCCTGCCCTGAGGGCACCTTCCCCCGCGAGCAGACACAGAATCGCATGGTTTGGGGCGTCAGAGTGCGAATCTGCGTCTGCTCGCCGCAGTGGGGGAACTGCGGTAACTTGCGGGAGTGCCCTCTTTGATGACGACGCTCGAAGGATTCGCGGTCCCGGTGGCAGTGTCCGGGCCGGAAAACGGCACCGTCGTCGTCCTGCTGGCAGCCGAACAACGTCCGCCGGGTGCGTACGACGCACTCTGCCAACGCCTGCACAACGCGTCGCTGCGCACCGTCGTCATCGGCGCCGACCCCCGGCTGACCGCCAAATCGGTGATCGGACTGCTGGACTCGCTGGGCATCTCCTGGGCGGTGGTGGTGGGCGACCGAGACAGTGCCGAACTGGCCTGGAAGCTGGCCGCGACCAAACTGGGCCGCTTCGCCGGCCTGGTGGCGATCGACCGCGCCCATCCGCGGGTACCCGACGCCACCGGCATCACCGACGACAACTGCCCGCCGGTGGAGATCGCGACCACGGTCCTGGTGAGTTCCCCGGCCGCACGGGAGGCGGCCCGCGAGGGCCAGCGGTTCGTCTTCGGCGACTACCGGGTGGTCGATCTGCTCGGGCGCCGCAACGCACACGAGTCGACGGCGCAGCTGGCCACCGAAATCGTGCTGCGCACCAGCGGCTGGTAACGGCACTCATGACTGGACTGCTCTCGCGGGCCGACCTGGAACACCTGGTCGCAGCCGGCGAGGTCGACACCGTCGTGGTGGCGTTCACCGACATGCAGGGCCGCCTGGTGGGCAAGCGGGTGTCCGGCGCGTTCTTCGTCGATCAGGTGGCTGCGCACGGTGCCGAGTGCTGCAGCTATCTGCTGGCCGTGGACGTCGACGCGAACACCGTAGCCGGCTACGCGATGTCGAACTGGGAAACCGGCTACGGCGACATGGTGATGACGCCCGACCTCAGCACGCTGCGCCGCATTCCCTGGCAGCCGGGCGCCGCGCTGGTGATCGCCGACTTGTCCTGGGCAGACGGGAGCCCGGTCGCGGTGTCGCCGCGCGCCATCCTGCGCCGCCAGCTGGACCGGTTGCGAGAGCGGGGGCTGACGGCTGATGTCGCCACCGAGCTCGAGTTCATCGTGTTCGACCAGTCCTATCGCCAGGCATGGGCCAGCGGTTATCGCGACCTGACGCCGGCCAGCGACTACAACATCGACTACGCGATCATGGCGTCGTCGCGGATGGAGCCCCTGCTACGCGACATCCGGCTGGGCATGCAGGGTGCGGGCCTGCGCGTGGAAGCCATCAAGGGCGAATGCAACAACGGCCAGCAGGAGATCGGCTTCCGCTACGACGAAGCGCTGATCACCTGCGACAACCACACCATCTACAAGAACGGCGCCAAGGAGATCGCCGACCAGCACGGCAATAGCCTGACCTTCATGGCGAAATACGATGAGCGCGAGGGCAATAGCTGTCACATCCATCTGTCGCTGCGGGACGCCGACGGCACGGCGGTGTTCGCCGACGCCGACGAGCCGCACGGCATGTCGGCAACCTTCCGCAGCTTCATCGCCGGGCTGCTGGCCGGCCTACGCGAACTGACCCTGTTCTTCGCGCCGAACATCAACTCCTACAAGCGATTTGCCGAAGGCAGCTTCGCACCCACCGCGGTGGCGTGGGGACTGGACAACCGCACCTGTGCGCTGCGGGTGGTCGGACACGGCAGCAGCATCCGGGTCGAATGCCGGGTGCCCGGCGGCGACGTCAACCAGTACCTGGCGGTGGCGCGGTGATCGCCGGCGGTCTGTACGGTGTCGAACAAGGACTGGAGCTGGGTGAGCCCTACGCCGGTAACGCCTATCAAGCCGGCGATGTCGAGCGGTTGCCGACCACACTGGCCGAGGCCGCCCAGGTGTTCGGGGCGTCGGAGCTGGCCCATGCCGCCTTCGGCGACGACGTGGTCGCTCACTACCTGAACAACGCGCGCGTGGAACTGACGGCGTTCAACGCCGCAGTCACCGATTGGGAGAGGATTCGCGGTTTTGAACGCCTCTAGCAGCGTCGTCGTCGGTTTGACGATGTACCTCGAGCAGATTCGGACCGGCGTCTGGGACATCCCGGCGGCCTACCTGCCCGCCGACTACTTCGAGGGCGTGATGCTGGCCGGCGGCATCCCGGTGCTTCTGCCGCCGCAACCGGTAACCACCGACACGGTCGAGCGGGTGCTGGACAGCCTGGACGCGCTGGTGATCACTGGCGGATACGACCTGGACCCCGCCGCTTACGGACAGCAACCCCACCCCACCACCGACCGCCCCCGCGGCGACCGTGACGCCTGGGAGTTCGCGCTGCTGCGGGCCGCGGTGCGCCGGCGACTGCCCGTGCTGGGCATCTGCCGCGGCGCGCAACTGCTCAACGTCGCGTTCGGCGGCACCCTGCACCAGGACCTGCCGGAGGTGCTCGGCCATTCCGGGCATCGCGCCGGCAACGGCGTGTTCAGCAGGCTGCCGGTGCGCACCGTGTCGGGCACCCGGGTGGCCGCGCTGCTCGGCGACACCGCCGATGTGCCGTGCTATCACCACCAGGCCATCGACAAGGTCGGCGACGGCCTGGTGGTCGGCGCCTGGGACGCCGACGGGGTGGTCGAGGCGGTGGAACTGCCCGGGGACAGCTTTGTGCTTGCGGTGCAATGGCATCCGGAGAAGTCACTGGACGACCTGCGGCTGTTCACCGCCTTGATCGACGCCGCCCGATCGCACGCACAGCGATGACCGCCACCGAGCTGATCAATCCCGCCACCGAGGAAGTGCTGCGGACGGTTGAACACGTCGACGTGGCGGGCGTCGATGACGCGGTGGCGCGGGCGAAGTCGGCCCAGCGCCGCTGGGCACGGCTGGCACCGGCCGAACGAGCCGCCGCCTTGCGCGCCTTCGCCGCTGTCGCCGACGCCCACGTCGACGAACTCGCGGCGCTGGAAGTGGCCAACTCCGGCCATCCGATCGGTTCGGCCGAATGGGAGGCCGGCAACGTCCGCGACGTGCTGCAGTATTACGCCGCAAGCCCGGAACGCCTGTCCGGCAAGCAGATTCCGGTCGCCGGCGGAATCGACGTCACCTTCAACGAGCCGATGGGCGTGGTCGGGGTGATCACGCCGTGGAACTTCCCGATGGTGATCGCGATGTGGGGGATCGCCCCGGCGCTGGCCGCCGGCAACGCGGTGCTGGTCAAACCGGCCGAATGGACACCGCTGACCACCATCCGGCTCGGCGAGCTGGCCGTCGAAGCCGGGTTGGACCCGGACCTGTTGCAAGTACTGCCCGGCCGGGGATCGGTGGTGGGGGAACGGTTCGTCACCCATCCCGACGTCCGCAAGGTGGTGTTCACCGGGTCCACCGAAGTCGGCAAGAAGGTGATGGCCGGCGCTGCGGCGCAGGTGAAACGGGTGACCTTGGAATTGGGCGGCAAGAGCGCCAACATCGTGTTCGCCGACTGTGATATGGCGCGCGCGGCGGCAACCGCGCCGGGCGGGGTCTTCGACAACGCCGGCCAGGACTGCTGCGCCCGCAGCCGAATCCTGGTGCAGCGCAGCGTTTATGACCGGTTCATGGAATTGCTCGAACCGGCCGTCAAGAGCGTCGTGGTCGGCGACCCGGCGTCACGCGACACCGAGATGGGCCCCCTGGTTTCCCGCCCGCACTGGGAGAAGGTGGCCTCCTACGTGCCCGAGGGCACACCGGTGGCGTTTCGGGGCAGCGCACCGACCGGGCCCGGTTTCTGGTTTCCGCCAACCGTTCTCACCCCGCGGCGCACCGATCGCAGTGTGACCGAGGAGATTTTCGGGCCGGTGGTGACGGTGTTGCCGTTCGACGACGAAGGTGATGCCATCGAGCTGGCCAACCACACCGAATATGGGCTGTCCGGATCGATCTGGACCAATGACCTGTCCCGGGCGCTGCGGGTGTCCCGAGCGGTGGAATCCGGCAATCTGTCGGTGAATTCGCATTCCTCGGTGCGCTACAGCACCCCGTTCGGCGGGTTCAAGCAGTCGGGTTTGGGGCGTGAGCTCGGCCCGGACGCGCCGTTGCACTTCACCGAGACCAAGAACGTGTTCATCGCCGTCAAAGAATTCGAGGGGGAGGCCTAGTGGTTGCGGTTGACTTGACTCAGCGGCTGGCGGGCCGGGTAGCGGTGATCACCGGCGGCGGCAGCGGTATCGGTCTGGCCGCGGCTCGGCGCATGCACGCCGAGGGTGCGACGGTCGTTATCGGTGACATCGACGCGGACTCCGGCGGCGCCACCGCCGAACAACTCTCCGGTTTGTATGTGCCGGTGGATGTTTCCGACGAGGACTCGGTGAACAAGCTGTTCGACTCCGCGGCCGGCACCTGCGGATCGGTCGACATCGCATTCAACAACGCCGGGATCTCGCCGCCCGAGGACGACCTGATCGAGAACACCGAACTGGCGGCCTGGCAGCACGTGCAGGACGTCAACCTGAAGTCGGTGTATCTGTGCTGCCGGGCGGCGCTGCGGCACATGGTGTCAGCGGGACGCGGGTCGATCGTCAACACGGCATCGTTTGTTGCGGTGCTGGGCTCGGCGACCTCGCAGATCTCCTACACCGCATCCAAGGGCGGTGTGCTGGCCATGTCGCGGGAGCTCGGCGTGCAGTTCGCCCGGCAGGGCATCCGCGTCAACGCCCTGTGCCCGGGGCCGGTCAATACGCCGCTGCTGCAGGAGTTGTTCGCCAAGGACCCCGAGCGCGCGGCGCGGCGCCTGGTGCACGTGCCGCTGGGCCGGTTCGCCGATCCCGACGAAATCGCCGCCGCGGTGGCGTTTTTGGCCAGTGACGACGCATCCTTCATCACCGCGTCGACGTTCCTGGTCGACGGCGGGATCAGCTCCGCCTACGTGACCCCGCTCTAGAACGCATTTCGGTCAGAGCAGCTCTATCAAGGGGATCGCCATTTCGGCCTCGGTGCCGGCGCCGTGGAAACCGACGAGGCGAGCCGTCTCCGGTGGTTCGTGGTCAGTAGCCAACACCGCGGAATCGCCGGTGCAGACCACCACGACGTCACCTATCCGGGGGAGGTGCCGGGGATCCATCGGGCCGAACAGGCCCGACGCAACGGCTTCGTTGCGGGCCAGCACGTCAGCTTGACCGGCGAGGATTTCGCGCCACGCGTCCAGCACGTCGGCCGCCGCACCTGGCTGGGTGTGCAGATACCGAACGCGAGGTTCACCGGCGACCACGCGGATGCCCGCGCGCAGCCGTGGGTCGGTGTCCAGGTCGATGCGCGCGTCCGGCGGCACGTTCAGGCCGCCATGGTCGGCGGTCACCAGCAACGCCGCACCGGCCGGCATCGACTCGACCAGCCTGCTGAGCAGCGCATCGACCCGAGCAGCCGCTTCGTGCCATTCGATGGACCCAACGCCGAAGAGATGCGCCGCGGTGTCCAGGTCTGCGGTGTAGCCGTACACCAGGCCCGGTGCGGCACGCAGCTCGTCGATAATGCGCTGGGCGTAGTCGTCATCGGATCGGGCGGGGACGAAATGCGCGCCGCGGTAGGCAGCTTCGGTCAGGCCGCTGCCGATGAACCATTCCGGTAGCACCGCACGCGCGCCGACCCCGGCGCGTGCCATCCGCTCGAACCAGGTGGGCACGGGCTGCCACTGGTCCGGCGGTGGTTCGTCACGCCACCGGATGTGGCTGAGCACGCGGTCGGTGCCGGGGATGTTGAGTGTGAAGCCCAGGATGCCGTGTTCACCGGGCTGGGCGCCGGTACCCAAAGACACCAGGCTGGTCGGCGTGGTGGACGGGAAAGTGCAGGACAGCCGGCGCAGCCGGCCCATGTCGCCGGCCAACACGGCGGCGAGCAGCGGCGCGTCGCCGGCCAGCTCCGGCAAGAGGTGCCAGCCCAATCCGTCGACGAGCACCACCGCCACCCGGTTGACGGCACCGATCGAGGCCCACAGGTCAAGGGAGTCGTCGGCCCCAGGTACGCCCAGCAGCGCGGCCGTGCTCGGCAGTACCTCGCATATGGAGTTGGGCACGACGCCAGTGTGGCAGAAAGTCACGCGGGCAAGGTGCGGTCCGCGAATCGTCGTAACCAGCCGAACCAGGCGGTCATTCCGGTGCCGGTGCGGGCGCTGATCGGCAGCACCGTGGCGGCCGGGTTCACCTGACGGACGTGTGCGATGTAGGCGTCGACGTCGACATCCAGATAGGGCACCAGATCTATCTTGTTGAGCAGAACCAGGTCGACCGCGCGGAACATGACCGAGTATTTCAGCGGTTTGTCCTCGCCCTCGGTGACCGAATAGACCATCGCCTTGGCGTGTTCGCCGACGTCGAACTCCGCCGGGCACACCAGGTTGCCGACGTTTTCGATGATCACCAGATCCAGGTTCGGCAGGTCCAGGCCGGGCAGGGCCCGGTTGACCATCGGCGCGTCGAGGTGGCACTCGCCGCCGAAACCGTTGCTGGTGTTGACCAGTGATACCTGGGCGCCACGCCCACTGAGTTTGGCGGCATCCAGGTCGGTCGCGATGTCACCCTCGATCACGCCGATGGCGAGTTCACCGGCGAGCTCGTCCAGCGTCGCCTGCAACACGGTCGTCTTGCCCGAGCCGGGTGAGCTCATCAGGTTGAGCGCCCGAATCCCGTTGTTGTCGAAAGCGGCACGATTGAAGTCGGCCCGCACGTCGTTCTCCGTGAAGATTTCCTCCAGCACCTCGGCGCGCTGCGCACCAGTGTCGTAGTGACTGTGGTCGCCGTGGTCTTGCTGATGGCTGTGCACGGTCCCATCGTCGTGGCGGTGGAATCTGCCCATTGCGAGCACCTTTCACGAGACGGTCAGGGCGATTCGGCAGCAGCGGCCGAAATCCACTTTTCCTCAATACGACCGTAGCGCCACACCAGCAGGGCCAGCGCCCAGGCGGCCACGAACATTCCCACCAGGACGAAGCCGATCGTGTTGAGGTCCAGACCCGCCAACCAATCCCAGAACGGGCCCTGCCAATGGAGCTGCTCGGCGAACAGGCCGAGCAACTCCACGGTGCCGATCAGCAACGCGACCACCACGGATAGGCCGGTGATCGCGATGTTGTAGTAGATCTTTCGCACGGGGTTGGCGAACGCCCACCCGTACGCGAAGTTCATGAAAGAGCCGTCGACGGTGTCCAACAAGCACATTCCCGCGGCGAAAAGCACCGGCAGGCACAGGATGGCGTACCAGGGCAGGCCGGACGCCGCGGTGGTGCCGGCCAGCACCAACAGGGCGATCTCGGTGGCGGTATCGAAACCCAGGCCGAACAGGATCCCAACCGGGTACATGTGCCAGGACTTACCGATCGACCTGGTGAAGCGGCCGAGAAAACGGTTGAGCAAGCCGCGGTTGTCCAGCTGCCGCTCGAGTTCGGCTTCGCTGAAGATGCCTTGACGCAGTCTGATGAAGACCCGCATGACGCCGATCAGCACGAGGACATTGAGGATCGCGATCAGATAGAGGAACAGCCCTGAGACACCGGTGCCGATCACGCCCGTGTAGTGGCGCAGCTGCGAGTCGTCCTGCTGTACCGGTCCGACAACGGCCCGTAACCCGAAGGCCAACAGCAGGGCCAGCGCGAACACCACGGTGGAATGGCCCAGCGAGAAGAAGAATCCGACGGCGAGTGGTCGTTGCCCGTCGTCCATCAGCTTGCGGGTCGTGTTGTCGATTGCCGCGATATGGTCGGCATCGAAGGCGTGTCGCAAGCCCAGGGTGTATGCGGTGAGGCCGATGCCGACCCCGAAAGCCTTGCCGCCCAGCGTCAAATGGGCCGGCTCCACGATCAACAGCAGCGTCGCCCAACCGATCAGGTGCAGCCCGGCGATGACGGCGAACATCGTTCCCAGTCGCCACCACTGCACTGACGACAGAACCATCGTCGTCCGAACGGCATCAGGGGAAGTCACCGGCCGGCGTCAGTCCAGGCCCAGCAGAGCGTTCTCGACCACCTCGGACAGCGCCGGGTGAATCCAGTACTGACCGCGCGCCATCTCGTGGGCGGTGAGCCCGAAGCTCATCGCCTGGATCAGCGGCTGAATGAGCGACGAAGCCTGATATCCCATGAAATGCGCACCCAGCAGCTTGCCGGTGCCGCGCTCGGCGATCAGCTTGAGCACCCCGGTGGTGTCCTCCATCGCCCACCCGTAGGCGACGTCACCGTAATCCTGCAACTTCACCGAAATGTCGTATCCCTGCGCCAACGCCTGGTTTTCGGTCAGCCCGACGCTGGCCAACTGGGGGTCGGTGAAGACCGCCGACGGGACGAACCGGTGGTCGGTGACCTGCATCGAACCGGTGTCGTCCCAGTCGCACAGCAGGTTGTGCTGCACCACCCGGGCCTCATGGTTGGCCACGTGCTTGAGCTGGTACGGCGAGGAGACATCGCCCAGCGCGAAAACGTTGCGCGCCGAGGTCCTTTGGTATTCGTCCACCACCACCCGGCCGTGCGCGACGTCGACACCGGCCTGTTCGACGTCCAGCAGATCGGAGTTGGCGACGCGGCCCGTCGCCACCAGCAGCAGGTCGGCGTCGAGGGTGCTGCCGTCGTCCAGCTCGAGTGCCACGCCGTGGCCGCGGTTCTCGGCGTTGACCACATTGCGCAATGCGCGCAGCTCCCATTTGTTGGACGCGATGCGGGTGAACCGCTCGCAGATGGCGTCGTCGGAGTGCTTCAGTAGGGTGCCGCCACGCATGATGATGGTCACCCGCACCCCGAGGGCGGAGAAGACGTGCGCGAATTCCGCTGCTACGTAACCGCTTCCGACGATCGCCAGGTGCTCGGGCAGTTCCGGGATGCGCATCACGGTGTCGCTGGTGTGGTAAGTGACGCCGGACGCCGCGATGGCCGGCGGAACCGTGGGCCGGGAGCCCGTCGCGATCACCACCTGATCCGCGGTGAACTCGTCGCCGCCGTCGGTGCGCAGCAGGTAACGGCCGTCGGACTGGACCGGCCCGAACCGGGTGTGCTGGCCGTAGACGTCGACGTTGGGTAGCGCCCGCCGATAATCCTCGCCGCTGTGCGCGATCGGGTCGATGCGTCCGAAGATGCGCGAAACGATGTCATCCCAACGCACCCCGTCGATGTGCGCGTCCACGCCGTAGCGCGCGGCTTCCCGGACGGTCTGTGCCACCTCGGCGGCATAGACGAACATCTTGGTCGGGATGCACCCGACGTTCAGGCAGGTGCCGCCGAAGGTGCCCTGTTCGCAGATCGCCACCCGCCTGTTGGTGAACCGTTGGTCGACAATGGTGTTGCCCGACCCGGTTCCGATGATGGCAATGTCGTAGGTCTCCATTTGGGCTGCTTACCCTTTCCCGGACAATGCCGAGGCGGTGCTGAGGTAGTCGTCGAGCCAGCGGTCGAGATGGCGATAGGCTATCCGGCGCGGCTGTTCCAGGGACAGGAACACATCGTGTTTGGCGTCGGCCACCGGGATGATGGTGCTGCGGTTGCCGATACAGCCCGCCCAGCGGGCGATCTGACTGACGTCGAGCACCGCGTCGCCGCGTTGCAGGGCGGCCGGTCCGGCGTCCTCGCTGACCGTGTGATCCGACCGCAGAATCAGGTTCGGCACACCCACGTCGAGTCCGCGGTGCAGCCGCGCGTGGCCGCGGCGTATCGCATGCAACCAGCCAAATGTCACCGGAAACCCGCCCAGCGGCTTCCACTCCAGGTTGTAGTCGAACTCGCCGTGGTAGTCGCGGTGCAGGCTGGATCCGTAGCCGCCGGTACCGCTGGCTCGCGCGATCCCCTTGCTGCGCATGCGCGACACCGCCGCGATGGTCGCCGTGGTCACGCCGAGCCGCAGGATGGCGCGGCCCTGCAGATCCAGGAACGGGCTGTTGAGCACCAGGCCCGTCACTCCGTTCATCGCGTCCTTGCGGCGCAGCCGGTCCAGCCACAGCGACACGATCAGGCCACCTGCCGAATGCCCGTACATCAGCACCTGGGCTTTCGGAGACTGCTCGCGGATCAGGGTCACGGCTCGGCTGAGCTCGGCGTCGTAGTAGGCGAGATCGGTGGTGAAGTGCGGCGTCTGGCCCGGCCGCCGGGATCTGCCGCACTTGCGCAGGTCGAGTGCGTAGAACGTGAGGCCGCGCTCGGCGAAGTGGTCGGCCAGCGCGGTGTTGAAGAAGTAGTCCGTATAGCCGTGTACTGCCAGCACCGCCCGGTCCGCCGAAGGGCTGTCGCCGCGCCGGATCAGCGTCGCGACGACCTCGCCCTCACCGTCGGGATCGGGTCCCAGCGCAATGGTGCATTGCCAGTAACCGGGCAGGACATCGGGCACCCAGCCAGTCACGCAGGCAAGCTTAGAGCGCGATCGGAGTCGCCGCCGGTCCGCCGCCCGGCGAGGGCGCCGCCACCGGCGATAACCTTGGTGAACCGCCACGCCTCGAGGAAGGACCGACCACCCGGTGGCAAAGCTGACCAGAACCGACGTCGTACTGGTGGGTGCCGGCATCATGAGCGCCACCCTGGGTGCGATTCTGCGGCGGCTGGAACCGGATTGGTCGATCACCGTCGTCGAGCGGCTGGACGGCGTCGGAGCCGAGAGCAGCGGCCCGTGGAACAACGCTGGCACCGGGCACGCGGGACTGTGCGAAATGAACTACACCCCGGCCCGGCCCGACGGATCGATCGACATCACCAAGGCGGTCTTCGTCAACGAGCAGTTCCAGGTCACCCGCCAGTTCTGGGCCTACGCGGCGGAAAACGGCATCCTGACCGACGTCCGGGGCTTTCTGAACCCCGTTCCGCACGTGAGCTTCGTCCGCGGTGCGGACGGGGTTTCCTATCTGCGCCGGCGCCGCGAGGCGTTGGTGCACAATCCGTTGTTCGCCGAAACCGAGTTGATCGAGGATCCCGACGAGTTCGCCCGTCGGTTGCCGCTGATGGCCGCCGAGCGGGATTTCGCCGAACCGGTGGCCCTGAACTGGGCGACCGACGGCACCGACGTCGACTTCGGCGCGCTGTCGCGGCAGCTGATCGGCTATTGCGCGCGCACCGGCGCGGCAGTGTGGTTCGGTCACGAGGTGCGGGACCTGTCCCGCCAGGGCGACGGCAGCTGGACGTTGACCGTCGTCAACCGCCGCACCGGGGACAAGCGCAAACTCAACGGCAGGTTCGTCTTCGTCGGCGCCGGCGGTGACGCGCTGCCCGTCCTGCAGAAGGCCGGCATCGCCGAGATCAAAGGCTTCGCGGGTTTCCCGATCGGCGGCCGGTTCCTGCGCGCTGCCCGCCCCGCGCTCACCGCGGCGCATCGAGCCAAGGTGTACGGCAGCCCGGCGCCGGGAGCGCCCCCGTTGGGCGCGCTGCACCTGGATCTGCGTTTCGTCAACGGCAGGCCGTGGCTGGTGTTCGGGCCCTACGCCGGGTGGTCGCCGAAGTTCCTGAAGCACGGGCACTTCAGCGATCTGCCACGCTCGATCCGGCCCGACAACCTGGTGTCGATGCTCGGCGTCGGAGTACGGGAGGTGACCTTGGTCGGTTATCTGATCGGCCAGCTGCGGCTGACCGGTCCCGCTCGCATTGCCGCACTGCGCGAATTCGTGCCTAGCGCAGTTGGTTCGGACTGGGAGCTGACGGTGGCCGGCCAGCGGGTGCAGGTGATCCGGCGGGACAAGGGCCACGGCGGGGTGCTGGAGTTCGGCACCACGATCGTGGGTGCCGCCGACGGCAGCATCGCCGGGCTGCTGGGTGGTTCGCCGGGCGCCTCGACCGCCGTCCCGGCGATGCTCGATGTGCTGCAACGGTGTTTCGCGGCGCGGTATCAGTCGTGGTTGCCGACGCTGAAGGAGATCGTGCCGTCACTGGGAGCCCGGTTGTCCGATGAGCCGGCGTTCTACGACGAACTGCGTTCGTGGACGGGCAAGGCTCTGCAGCTGGACGCGGCATGAGTCGCGCCGGCGACGATGCAGAGCGCAGGGATGCTGTGGGGGCACCTCCCGCTCGCGGGGTGAGCGGCGCAAATGAGTGAAGCTCTGCGCCGCGTCTGGGCCAAAGACCTTGATGCGCAAATACTTTACGAATTGCTCAAGCTCCGGGTGGAGGTGTTCGTGGTAGAACAGGCCTGCCCGTACCCCGAACTTGACGGGCGTGATCTGCTCGCCGAGACTCGGCACTTCTGGCTGGAAACGACTGAGGGGGAAGTCATCTGCACGCTGCGGTTGATGGAGGAACACGCCGGCGGGGAGAAGGTGTTCCGGATCGGCCGGGTGTGCACCAAACGCACCGCCCGCAACCAGGGCCACGCCACCCGGTTACTGCGTGCCGCGCTCGCCGAGGTCGGCGACTACCCTTGCCGCATCGACGCGCAGAAGTACCTCAGTGACATGTACGCCCAGCACGGGTTCGTCCGTGACGGCGCCGATTTCCTCGACGACGGCATACCGCACGTGCCGATGCTCAAGCCCGGCACCGGGCCGGCGGGGGCGCGGTGAAGCCCTACCCGTTCAGCGCGATCGTCGGGCACGACCAGCTGCGGCTGGCGCTGCTGTTGTGTGCCGTCCGCCCGGAGATCGGTGGGGCGCTGATCCGCGGCGAGAAGGGCACCGCGAAGTCGACGGCGGTGCGCGGGCTGGCCGCCTTGCTGTCGAGCGCGACCGGCACCGGCGGCGCCGGGCTGGTCGAGATGCCGTTGGGCGCCACCGAGGACCGAGTGGTGGGCTCGCTGGACCTGCAGCGGGTACTGCGCGACGGCGAGCACGCCTTCTCGCCGGGCCTGCTGGCGCGCGCCCACGGCGGCGTGCTCTACGTCGACGAGGTCAACCTGCTGCACGACCACCTGGTCGACATCCTGCTGGACGCCGCCGCGATGGGCCGGGTGCACATCGAACGGGACGGCATCTCCCATTCGCACGAGGCACGCTTCGTGCTGATCGGGACCATGAATCCCGAAGAGGGTGAACTGCGTCCGCAGCTGCTGGACCGGTTCGGCCTCACCGTCGACGTCCAGGCCTCCCGCGATGTCGACGTGCGAGTGGAGGTGATCCGCCAGCGGATGGCCTATGAGGCCGACCCGGACGGATTCGCGGCGCGCTATGCCGACGCCGACGCCGAACTGGCCCGGCGCATCGCCGCGGCCCGGTCGATGGTCGACGATATTGTGCTGCCGGACAGCGAATTACGGCGCATCGCGGCGCTGTGCGCCGCGTTCGACGTCGACGGTATGCGGGCCGACCTGGTGGTGGCTCGCACGGCTGCGGCACATGCCGCGTGGCGCGGCGCGCACACCGTCGAGGAACAGGACATCCGGGTGGCGGCCGAGCTGGCGTTGCCGCACCGTCGCCGGCGTGACCCCTTCGACGAGCACGGCATCGACCGCGACCAGCTTGACGAAGCCTTGGCCCAGGCCGCCGCCGATGCCCAACCCGAACCCGATCCCGAACCCGATCCCCCCGGCGGCGGTCGCTCGGAAAGCGCGGATTCACCCACGCAGCAACAGAATCGCCAAGCCAGCCCGCAACCGCCACGGCCCAGCGCGCCGCCGTCGAAGGTGTTCCGCACCAAAGCGCTGACCGTACCGGGAGTCGGTGAAGGCGCGCCCGGCCGGCGCTCGCGAGCCCGCAACGCCTCGGGAAGTGTTATCGCTGCCGCCGATCCCGCGGACTCCGACGGGCACGGTCTGCACCTGTTCGCCACGGTGTTGTCGGCTGCCGAAAACGCCCGCGCCGCCGGGCCGTTGGCGTTGCGCCCCAACGATTTGCGTCGCGCCGTCCGCGAAGGCCGCGAGGGCAACCTGGTGATCTTCGTCGTCGACGCGTCCGGCTCGATGGCCGCCAGGGACCGGATGGCCGCGGTCGGCGGGGCCACCCTGTCGTTGTTGCGCGATGCCTATCAGCGACGCGACAAGGTCGCGGTGATCACGTTCCGCGGCGACGCTGCCACGCTGCTGCTGCCCCCGACGTCTTCGGCGCACATCGCCGGGCGGCGGCTGGCCCGCTTCGACACCGGTGGCAGGACGCCGCTGGCCGAGGGTCTGCTGGCGGCGCGCGAACTCGTCGTCCGGGAAAGGGTGCGGGACCGGGCGCGACGGCCGCTGGTGGTGGTGCTCACCGACGGGCGTGCGACCACCGGCCCGGACCCGTTGGGCCGCAGTCGCATTGCGGCCAAGCGGCTGGTTGCCGAGGGTGCCGCCGCCGTGGTGGTGGACTGCGAGACGTCCTACGTCCGGTTGGGGCTGGCCGGACAGCTCGCCCGCCAATTGGGCGCGCCGGTCATGCGGCTCGAACAGCTGCACGCCGAGCAGCTGACCCAGGCCGTCCGCAGCGTGGCGTAGGGACCGGTAACCGACTATGCCGCAGGGAAATCCGGTCGAGGTCCCGGACGACGGCCTGACCACTCGGGCCCGGCGCAACACGCCGGTGCTGGCCGTGCACACCGGCGACGGCAAAGGTAAGTCAACGGCCGCGTTCGGAATGGCGTTGCGCGCCTGGAACGCCGGTCTCGACGTCGCGGTCTTCCAGTTCGTCAAGAGCGCGAAGTGGAAGGTGGGCGAGGAGGCGGCCTTTCGGCACCTGGGCGAGTTGCACGACCAGCAGGGCGTGGGCGGTGCGGTGGAGTGGCACAAGATGGGGGCCGGCTGGTCCTGGACCCGCAAGCACGGCAGCGAGGTCGACCGTGCGGCCGCGGCGGCCGACGGCTGGGCGGAGATCGCGCACCGATTGTCCGAGCAGCGCCACGACTTTTATGTGCTCGACGAGTTCACCTATCCGCTGAAGTGGGGTTGGGTGGACGTCGACGAGGTGGTGCGGATTCTGATCAATCGGGCAGGCCACCAGCATGTCGTGATCACCGGCCGCGACGCCCCGCCGCAACTGACCGACGCCGCCGACCTGGTGACCGAGATGACCAAGCGCAAGCACCCCATGGACGCCGGGCGGAAAGGGCAGAAGGGCATCGAGTGGTGAGCACGCCGGCCGTCGTCCTGGCCGCCCCGGCCTCTGGCAGCGGAAAGACAACGGTGGCAACGGGTTTGATTGGCGCCCTGCGCCAGGCCGGGCACCGGGTGGCGCCGTTCAAGGTCGGTCCGGACTTCATCGACCCCGGTTACCACACCCTGGCCGCGGGGCGGCCCGGCCGCAACCTGGACCCGGTACTGGTGGGTGAGCGCCTGATCGGGCCGCTGTTTGCGCACGGCACCCGGGGCACCGACATCGCGGTGATCGAAGGGGTGATGGGACTTTTCGACGGTCGCATCGGCGAGGCCTCGACCGGGCCGGCGCAGGGCTCCACCGCCCACGTCGCGGGCCTGCTGCGGGCGCCGGTGATTCTGGTCGTCGACGCGCGCGGTCAGAGCCACAGCATCGGCGCACTGCTGCACGGCTTTTCCACCTTCGATGCCCAAACCCGGATCGGCGGCGTGATCCTCAACCGGGTCGGGTCGGCCCGGCACGAGCAGGTGCTGCGCCAAGCCTGCGAGCAGGCCGGTGTCCCGGTTCTGGGGGCGATTCCGCGCAACGATGAGCTAGAGCTCCCGACGAGATATCTGGGCCTGGTCACCGCGGTGGAGTACGGGCGCCACGCCCAGCAGGCGATCGAGGCAATGACGGCGCTGGTGGCCCGGCATGTCGACGTGGGCGCGGTCCTGGCAACTGCCGGGGGCAGGGTTGACGACCCGCCGTGGGACCCGGCAGTCGCGGTCGGCGACGTCGGCACCGATCGGCGCCCCGTCGTCGCCCTGGCGGCCGGAAAGGCATTCAGCTTCGGCTACGCGGAGCACGCGGAGTTGCTGCAAGCCACCGGCGCCGAGGTCACCGAATTCGACCCGCTGTGCGATGCGCTGCCCGACGGCACGGACGCGGTGCTGCTGCCCGGCGGGTTCCCCGAGCAGTTCGCCGCGGAGCTGTCCGCCAACGACACCGCCCGGCGGCAGATCGCCGAACTGGCGGCCGCCGGTGCGCCCGTCCACGCCGAATGCGCGGGCCTGATCTATCTGGCCGCCGAACTCGACGGATACCCGATGTGCGGCGTGCTCGACGGATCGGCGCACTTCACCCAGCACCTCAACCTGGGCTACCGCGACGCGGTTGCGGTGGCCGACTCATCGCTGTACTCGGTCGGCGAGCGGGTGGTGGGCCACGAATTCCACCGCACCGCAGTCACATTCACCGGCAGCTACCAGCCGGCCTGGGTGTACCGGGGCCAACGGGTGGATCGGATGCGCGACGGAGCGGTGCATGGCGGCGTGCACGCGTCGTATCTGCACACCCATCCGGCTGCGACGCCGGGCGCCGTAGCGCGCTTCGTCTCGCACGCCGCGGGCGGCGGTCCGCGAAACTGACCCCGCTGCGAAAAAACCGGCCGGAAGTCGCAATGCGGTTCGGTTCGCGGACGAACATTAAACTTGCCCGGTGACCGAGAGCCCCTACCTGGTGGGACTGCGACTTGCCGGCAGGAAGGTCGTTGTCGTCGGCGGGGGTAGCGTCGCGCAGCGGCGACTACCGCTGCTGATCGCAAGCGGCGCCGACGTGCACGTCATCTCCCGCAGCGCCACCCGTTCCGTCGAGGCGATGGACGGGATCACGCTGTCGCTGCGTGAGTACGCCGACGGCGACCTCGACGGCGCCTGGTACGCGCTGGCGGCCACCAATGACCCCGACGTCAACGCGGCGGTCGTCGCCGAGGCCGAACGCTCCCGCATCTTCTGCGTCCGCGCCGACATCGCAGTCGAGGGCACCGCGGTCACCCCGGCGTCGTTCGAGTACGCCGGGCTGTCGGTGGGCGTGCTGGCCGGCGGTGAGCACCGGCGTTCGGCGGCCATCCGCTCGGCGATCCGCGAGGCCCTGCAGACGGGCGTGATCACTCCGGACGGACAGGTCGGATCCGACGTCGTCCGGGGCGGCGTCGCGTTGGTCGGCGGCGGGCCGGGGGATCCCGAGCTGATCACCGTCCGCGGCCGTCGGCTGCTCGCGCAGGCCGACGTGGTCGTCGCCGACCGGCTGGCGCCACCGGAACTGCTGGCCGAACTCGGGCCGCACGTCGAGGTGATCGACGCCGCCAAGATTCCATACGGCCGGGCCATGGCCCAGGACGCCATCAACGCCGTCCTGGTCGAACGAGCCGGTGCGGGCAAGTTCGTCGTCCGTCTCAAGGGGGGCGATCCGTTCGTGTTCGCGAGGGGCTATGAGGAAGTGCTGGCGTGCGCCGAAGCGGGGATTCCGGTGACGGTGGTGCCAGGTGTGACCAGTGCCATAGCGGTGCCCGCGCTGGCCGGCGTTCCGGTCACGCACCGGGCCACAAATCACGAGTTCGTGGTGGTCAGCGGCCATCTGGCGCCCGATCATCCCGAATCGTTAGTCAATTGGGACGCTTTAGCAGCAATGTCCGGGACCATCGTTTTGCTGATGGCGGTCGAACGCATCGAACTCTTCGTCGCCGCGCTGCTAAAAGGCGGCCGACCTGCGGATACTCCGGTTCTTGTGGTGCAACATGGGACGACGCCAGCGCAACAATCGTTGCGGACAAGGTTGGTTGACACGCCGGAGCGGGTACGTGCAGAGGGGATCCGACCTCCCGCAATCATCGTTATCGGCCCAGTGGCGGGCCTCACGGCCGCTGAGGCTTTAAACAATTCTTAAGATTACTGTAAGGTAACCTCCTATGACGGCTCTCAACGACTCAGAGCGCGCGGTTCACACTTGGACCGAAGGGCGCTCAGAACGTTCGGCCCAGGAGCGTCCCACGCGTTCGGTGGAGACCCCTTTGCAGCGCTTGAGCAGGTATTACCCGGCGTGGATGCCTTCGTACCGCTTCATCGCGGCGGTCATCGCAATCGGCGGGATGCAGCTGCTGGCCACCATGGACAGCACGGTCGCCATCGTGGCGCTTCCTAAGATTCAGGACGAGCTCAGCCTGTCCGATGCCGGCCGCAGCTGGGTGATCACCGCCTATGTGCTGACGTTCGGTGGGCTGATGCTGCTCGGTGGGCGCCTCGGCGACACCATCGGGCGTAAGCGCACCTTCATCGTCGGTGTCGCCCTGTTCACCATCTCCTCGGTGCTGTGCGCGGTGGCCTGGGACGAAGTGACCATGGTCATCGCCCGGCTCTCCCAGGGCATCGGGTCGGCCATCGCATCGCCCACCGGATTGGCGCTGGTCGCTACGACATTCCCCAAGGGGCCCGCCCGTAACGCCGCAACCGCGGTGTTCGCCGCGATGACCGCCATCGGTTCGGTGATGGGCCTTGTGGTCGGCGGATTCCTGACCGAGTACTCCTGGCGGCTGGCCTTCCTGGTCAACGTCCCGATCGGTCTGGTGATGATCTACCTGGCCCGCACCGCGCTGCGCGAGACCAACCGCGAGCGGATGAAGCTCGACGCGGCCGGGGCCATGCTGGCCACCCTGGCCTGCACCGCCGCCGTGTTCGCCTTCTCCATCGGCCCGGAAAAGGGCTGGATCTCGGTCACCACCATCGGCTCGGGCGTCGTTGCGCTGGCCGCGGCCATCGCCTTCGCCATCGTGGAACGCACCGCCGAGAACCCCGTCATCCCGTTCGGCCTGTTCCGCGACCGCAACCGGTTGGTCACCTTCGGTGCGATCTTCCTGGCCGGTGGCGTCATGTTCAGCCTGACCGTGTCCATCGGCCTGTACGTGCAGGACATCCTGGGCTACAGCGCGCTGCGCGCCGGTGTCGGCTTCATCCCGTTCGTCATCGCGATGGGCATCGGCCTCGGGATCTCCTCGCAGCTGGTGTCCCGGTTCTCGCCGCGCGTGCTGACGATCGGCGGCGGCTGGTTGCTGCTGGGTGCGATGCTCTACGGCTCGTTCTGCATGCACCGCGGCGCGCCGTACTTCCCCAACCTGGTGCTGCCGATCGTCGTCGGCGGCATCGGGATCGGCATGGTGGTCGTGCCGCTGACGCTGTCGGCCATTGCGGGCGTCGGCTTCGACCAGATCGGTCCGGTCTCGGCCATGACGCTGATGCTGCAGAGCCTTGGCGGGCCGTTGGTGTTGGCCGTCATCCAGGCCGTGATCACGTCGCGCACGCTGTACCTGGGCGGGATCACCGGCCCGGTCAAGTTCATGAACGAAGCCCAGTTGCACGCGCTCGACAAGGGCTACACCTACGGCCTGCTGTGGGTGGCCGGCACGGCCGTGATCGTCGGCTGTGCAGCGCTGTTCATCGGCTATACGCCGGAACAGGTTGCGCACGCGCAGGAAGTCAAGGAAGCGATGGACGCCGGGGAGCTGTAGCTCTCCCGTCCAGCTTTCCCGCCCGCCTTTCGTCGAGCGTCACGCCCGCCTTTCGTCGAGCGTCACGCTGGCGTGGCGTTGGCGGCCGACCGCCACACTGGCGTGACGTTCGCCGCACCGACCCACCTACTAGGCTTGCCGCCTGTGATCACCCGGATGTCTGAGCTGTTCCTGCGCACGCTGCGCGACGACCCCGCCGACGCGGAAGTGCCCAGTCACAAACTGCTTATCCGTGCGGGATACGTCCGGCCGATCGCGCCCGGGTTGTACAGCTGGCTGCCGCTGGGCCTGCGCGTACTGCGCAACATCGAACGGATCGTGCGCGAGGAGATGAACGCGATCGGCGGCCAGGAGATCCTGTTTCCCGCCCTGCTGCCACGTGCACCGTACGAGACGACGAACCGCTGGACCGAGTACGGCGACAGCGTGTTTCGGCTCAAAGACCGTCGCGGCAACGACTACCTGCTCGGACCCACCCACGAGGAGCTGTTCACCCTGACCGTCAAGGGCGAATACAGCTCCTACAAGGACTTTCCGCTGACGCTCTACCAAATCCAGACCAAGTACCGCGACGAGGCGCGCCCCCGCGCCGGCATCCTGCGGGGCCGCGAGTTCGTGATGAAGGACTCCTACTCCTTCGACATCGACGACGCCGGCCTCAAGTCCTCCTACCACGCGCACCGGGAGGCCTACCAGCGCATGTTCGACCGGCTGCGGGTGCGTTACGTCATCGTCTCGGCGGTCTCGGGCGCGATGGGCGGCAGCGCCTCTGAGGAGTTTCTGGCCGAAAGCCCGATCGGCGAGGACACCTTCGTGCGCTGCCTGGAATCCGGCTACGCGGCCAACGTCGAAGCGGTCGTCACCGCCCAACCCGAGGCAAAACCCGTCGACGGGCTGCCCGAGGCGCAGGTCCACGACACCGGCGATACACCGACCATCGCCACCCTGGTGGCCTGGGCCAACGAGGCCGGCCTGGGCCGGACCGTCACGGCCGCGGACACCCTCAAGAACGTTCTGGTCAAGGTGCGCCAGCCCGGCGGGGATTGGGAGCTGCTCGCCATCGGGGTGCCCGGCGACCGCGAGATCGACGACAAGCGCCTGGGTGCGGCGCTGGAGCCGGCCGAGTACGCCCTGCTCGACGACGCCGACTTCGCCCGGTACCCGTTTCTGGTCAAGGGTTACATCGGCCCGAAAGCACTGCGCGACAACGAAGTTCGGTACCTTGTCGACCCGCGGGTGGCGGACGGCACCAGCTGGATCACCGGCGCGGACGAGCCCGGCCGTCATGTCGTCGGGCTGGTGGCCGGCCGCGACTTCACCGCCGACGGCACCATCGAAGCGGCCGAGGTGCGGGAGGGCGATCCCTCGCCCGACGGCGCCGGCCCGCTGGTCATGGCGCGCGGCATCGAGATCGGCCACATCTTCCAGCTCGGCCGCAAGTACACCGACGCCTTCACCGCCGATGTGCTCGGCGAGGACGGCAAGCCGGTCCGGCTGACCATGGGCTCCTACGGCATCGGGGTGTCGCGGCTGGTAGCCGTCGTCGCCGAACAACACCACGACGAGCTCGGGCTGCGCTGGCCGTCCTCGGTCGCGCCGTTCGACGTGCACCTGGTGATCGCCAACAAGGACCCCGAAGCGCGCCTGGGCGCGGCCAAGCTGGCCGCCGACCTGGACAAGGTGGGTGTCGAGGTGCTGCTGGACGACCGCACCGCATCGCCGGGGGTGAAGTTCAAGGACGCCGAGTTGCTCGGCATGCCGTGGATCGTGGTGGTGGGCCGCGGGTGGGCGGACGGCCGGATCGAGCTGCGCGACAGGTTCAGCGGCCAGACGACCGAGCTTGCCGTCAACGATGCGCTGGTGACCGATCTGTTGGCCGCTATCAGCGGCTGACTACTCGTTGCCGCCCGGGAAAGGCGCGGTGATCGGCCAGCCGCCGAGCACCTTGTTCCAGCGGGAGGCCAGCACGGCGCTCTGGGTCAGCGCAGTGGAGGCGAAGGCGCGGTCGTCGGCGGTGTCGGCGTACTCCACAACCGCCCGCCACGCCGTCGCGCCGTCGTTCTCCATCCGCGCCGCCAACCGCGCCGCCTCGGCGGGGGAGCCCACCGGCGACGGCAACTGGTAGCCGGGAGCGGCGACGACGGCGGTGGCCTTGCGTGCGGTCAGCATGGCGATGACGTCGTCGCGACGCTGGCGATGCTGATTCAGTGCCTCCACCACCAGGTCGTTGACGCTGGGTGGCGACATCGCCGACACGATGCCGTAGCCGTAGATGGTGGCGTGCTCCACGGACAACGCGTCGTTCAGCGCCGTGATGTCGGCGTCTTTGCCGGCGGGGGAGCGTTTCGGGCTGGCGCCGTAGCTGGGTTCCGACGACGTCATATCGACGGCCCTCCGGGCACCAGCGCCACCTCGGCGGAGGCGGTGCAGGAGGCAACGATCGAGGCCAACAGCCCTGCTCGGTACCCCGAGGTCGTGGCAACCAGGCGATTCGCGTCCTCGGCGGACTTGCGCAACGAGTCGATGACGTCCGACACCGGCGGCGGGGGCGGCGGCGGAGCCTCCGGATCGGTGGCGGTGGTCGTGGTCGAACTGCTCGTCTCGCTGGTCGACGACACCAACTTGCCCGCGGCCCGCGCGACCTCGGTGGCCAGCGCCCGGGCGTGCGCCGCGCGCTGGGAGGCCACCACGCTCAACGCGGCGGCGACCTGGGGCGGACTGCCGATGGCTCCCGCGGCCGCCGTCGCCAGCGCGCTGTCGCGGCGGGCCTGCTCCAGCGGGCCTAACAACTCCTCGACAGCCGGGGGCTTGGGGGCGGGCTCGCCACAGGCGGTGGCCACCACCCCGAGTGCGAGAGCGGCACCACCGGCGAGCACACCCCGCCTACTGATGACGGGTACTGCTCTGGGCACGCCCCACATCCTGCCATCACTGCGTCGCGGGAGAACGCCTGCCACGATCACGGTGTCATTGCCCGATCCTGGCGTATCGTTGGTAGCTGGCTCGCCAGTGACCGGACAACTTCAGATGAGGAGCTCGCCGTGACCACCGGGCTACCGTCGCAGACGCAGGTGATCGAGCTACTCAGTGGTGAGTTCGCGCGCGCCGGCTACGAGATCGAAGACGTGGTCATCGACAGCCGTACCCGTCCGCCACGGATCACTGTGATTGCCGACGGCGACACCGCCCTGGACCTGGACACCATCGCCGACCTGTCCCGCTCGGCATCGACTTTGCTGGACGACCTCGCCGACGTGGGCCCGCAGTACGTCCTCGAGGTCAGCTCGCCCGGCGTGGAGCGCCCCTTGACCAGCGAGAAGCATTTCCGGCGCGCCCGCGGCCGCAAGGTCGCACTGGCGCTGTCCGACGGCACCGAGCTGTCGGGCCGCATCGGCGAGACGCGGGACGGCGTGACAGCGCTGGTGATCCGGCAGGGCCGTGGTTGGGCCGTGCGTGAGATCGCGCTCGCCGACGTCACGAACGCTGTCGTCCAGGTCGAGTTTTCGCCACCCGCGCAAGCAGAGCTGGAGCTGGCGCAGCCGGCTGAGGTGGGTCGGGCCGCTGAGACGGAGGCCGAAACATGAACATCGACATGGCCGCGCTGCACGCGATCGAGGTGGACCGGGGCATTTCGGTCAACGAATTGCTCGAAACCATCAAGTCCGCGCTGCTCACCGCCTACCGGCACACTCAAGGCCACCAGACCGATGCCCGCATCGAGATCGACCGCAAGAGCGGGGTGGTGCGCGTCATCGCTCGCGAGACCGACGAAGACGGCAACCTGATCAGCGAGTGGGACGACACCCCGGAGGGATTCGGCCGCATCGCCGCCACCACGGCCCGCCAGGTGATGCTGCAGCGGTTCCGTGACGCCGAGAACGAGCGCACCTTCGGTGAGTTCTCCACCCGCGAGGGTGAGATCGTGGCCGGCGTCATCCAGCGCGACAGCCGCGCGAACGCCCGCGGTCTGGTGGTCGTCCGGATGGGCACCGAAGCCAAGGCCTCCGAGGGCGTCATCCCGGCGGCCGAACAGGTGCCGGGCGAGAGCTACGAACACGGCAACCGGCTGCGCTGTTATGTCGTCGGGGTGAGCCGCGGATCCCGCGAGCCGCTGATCACGCTGTCACGCACCCACCCCAATCTGGTGCGCAAGCTGTTCTCGCTGGAAGTACCCGAGATCGCCGACGGGTCGGTCGAGATCGTGGCGGTCGCCCGGGAGGCCGGCCACCGATCCAAGATCGCCGTGACATCGCGGGTGCCCGGGCTCAATGCGAAGGGCGCCTGCATCGGCCCGATGGGGCAACGGGTCCGCAACGTGATGAGCGAGTTGTCCGGCGAGAAGATCGACATCATCGACTACGACGAGGACCCGGCCCGCTTCGTCGCCAATGCGTTGTCGCCGGCCAAGGTGGTGTCGGTGTCGGTGATCGACCAGACCGCCCGCGCCGCCCGGGTGGTGGTGCCTGACTTCCAGTTGTCGCTGGCCATCGGCAAGGAAGGGCAGAACGCGCGGCTGGCCGCGCGGCTCACCGGGTGGCGCATCGATATTCGTGGCGACGCGCCGGGCCAGTCCGCCGGGCACCCCGAACACGGCGCCAGCCACGGGATGTCCCACTAATCTCCGGCCGAGCAGACGCAAAAGCCCCCGACACGCCGCGTAATTGGGAGCTTTTGCGTCTGCTCGCGCATTGGGCGAACGGGCGGTTCGGACTGAGGTCCGAGTGACGCTAGACTTAGCCGTGATCCAGCGCGAGCCTTCGGCCTCGGCGCGCAGACGCCCGGACAACCCCAGCGGACCCGTGCGGACGTGCGTCGGATGTCGGAAGCGAGAGTTGGCCGTCGAACTGCTTCGAGTGGTGGCCTCGTCTACGGGGAACGGCAGCTACGCCGTAATCGTTGACACGGCCAGAAGCCTGCCGGGGCGAGGTGCTTGGCTGCATCCCGCGCCGCAGTGCGTACAACAAGCGATCCGGCGGCGAGCTTTCAACCGCGCGCTGCGCATCACCGGTTCACCGGATACATCCGCGGTGGTCGAGCAGGTGAGCTCGTCCCACGGCGCAACAGAACAGGTAGCAACGAACATGAGCACACCGTGAAGTCCCGATGACCATGTGTCATAGCTAAACCCGAGGCGCGGCCCACTGACTGTCGCCTCTTAGACAGGAGATGTAGTGGCAGGTAAGGCCCGCGTACACGAGTTAGCCAAGGAACTCGGTGTCACCAGCAAGGAAGTCCTCGCCCGGCTTAATGAACAGGGCGAATTCGTCAAATCCGCGTCGTCGACGGTAGAAGCGCCGGTTGCCCGGCGGCTCCGCGAGTCGTTCGGCGGCGGCAAGCCGGCCGCCAAGGCCCCGGCGGCCGGTCCGCAAGGCAAGGCCCCCGAGAAGGCCGCTCCGGTCCCCGCGGCCAAGGCCGATTCGGCCCTGGACCGCGCGCTCGACAAGGCGATCGACCCGGCCGGCAACGGCGCGTCGACCAGCGCCCCGGCCAAGCCCGCCGCCCCCGGCCGTCCGGGCGGTGCCGCGCCGGCCAGTCCGGCGGCCCCGGCCGCCAGCGCCGCCAGCCCGCGGCCCCGGCACCCCCGACGCCCCGGCCGGCGGCTCCGACCCCCGGTCAGCCGGCCAGCCCACCGGCCCCGCAGCCCGGCATGACGCCCGGACCGCGCCCGGGACCGGCCCCGAAGCCCGGCGTGCGCACCCCGCGCGTAGGCAACAACCCGTTCTCGTCGGCGCAGCCCGTCGACCGGCCGATCCCGCGTCCGCACCCGCACCCTCCGCGTCCCGGCGCGCCCCGACCGGGCGCGCCCCGGCCCGGCGGTGCCTCGCCCGGCAGCATGCCGCCGCGTCCCGGTGGCGCCGCGGGTGGTCCCCGTCCGGCGCGCGCCGGCGGCCCGCGTCCCGGCGGTGCCCGCCCCGGTGGTCCCGGCGGACGTGACGGCGGCGGCGGTAATTACCGTGGTGGCGGCGGCGTCGGGGCAGCACCCGGCGGCGGCGGCAACTACCGCGGTCGTCCCGGTGGCGGCGGTCCCGGCGGTGGCGGTGGTCGCCCCGGTCAGCGCGGTGGCGCGGCCGGCGCGTTCGGTCGTCCCGGCGGCGCGCCGCGGCGTGGCCGCAAGTCGAAGCGGGCGAAACGCGCCGAGTACGAGAACATGCAGGCGCCGGTCGTCGGCGGCGTGCGATTGCCGCACGGTAACGGCGAGACCATCCGGCTGGCCCGCGGCGCTTCGCTGTCCGACTTCGCCGACAAGATCAATGCCAACCCGGCCTCGCTGGTGCAGGCGCTGTTCAACCTCGGCGAGATGGTGACGGCCACCCAATCGGTGGGCGACGAGACGCTCGAGCTGCTGGGCAGCGAGATGAACTACAACGTCCAGGTCGTCAGCCCCGAGGACGAAGACCGCGAACTGCTCGAGTCCTTCGACCTGACATACGGCGAAGACGAGGGCGGCGAGGAAGACCTGCAGACTCGGCCGCCGGTGGTGACCGTGATGGGTCACGTCGACCACGGTAAGACGCGGCTGTTGGACACCATCCGTAAGGCCAGCGTCCGCGAGGGCGAGGCCGGCGGCATCACCCAGCACATCGGTGCCTACCAGGTTGCCGTCGATCTGGACGGCAACGAGCGGCTCATCACCTTCATCGACACCCCCGGTCACGAGGCGTTCACCGCCATGCGTGCCCGCGGTGCCAAGGCCACCGACATCGCGATCCTGGTGGTCGCGGCCGACGACGGCGTGATGCCGCAGACGGTTGAGGCCATCAACCACGCGCAGGCCGCGGATGTGCCGATCGTGGTGGCGGTCAACAAGATCGACAAGGAAGGCGCCGACCCGGCCAAGATCCGCGGCCAGCTCACCGAATACGGTCTGGTGGCAGAGGATTTCGGTGGCGACACGATGTTCGTCGACATCTCGGCCAAGCAGGGCACCAACATCGAGGCGCTGCTCGAGGCGGTGCTGCTGACCGCCGACGCGGCGTTGGACCTGCGCGCCAACCCAGACATGGAAGCCCAGGGTGTGGCCATCGAGGCGCACCTGGACCGCGGTCGCGGGCCGGTGGCCACCGTGCTGATCCAGCGCGGCACCCTGCGGGTCGGCGACTCGGTGGTGGCCGGCGACGCGTACGGCCGCGTGCGACGCATGGTCGACGAGCACGGCGAGGACGTCGAGGAGGCACTGCCGTCGCGGCCGGTGCAGGTCATCGGGTTCACCTCAGTGCCCGGCGCCGGTGACAACTTCCTGGTTGTCGACGAGGACCGCATCGCCCGCCAGATCGCCGACCGGCGCAGTGCTCGCAAGCGCAACGCCCTGGCGGCGCGCAGTCGCAAGCGGATCAGCCTGGAGGACCTGGACTCGGCGCTGAAGGAAACCAGTCAGCTGAATCTGATCCTCAAGGGCGACAACGCCGGTACGGTCGAGGCGCTCGAAGAGGCCTTGATGGGGATCGAGATCGACGACGAGGTGCAGCTGCGGGTCATCGACCGCGGCGTCGGTGGCATCACCGAAACCAACGTGAACCTGGCGTCGGCTTCGGACGCGGTGATCATCGGCTTCAACGTCCGGGCCGAAGGCAAGGCGACGGAGCTGGCCAACCGCGAAGGCGTGGACATCCGGTACTACTCGGTGATCTACCAGGCCATCGACGAGATCGAGAAGGCCCTGCGCGGCATGCTCAAGCCGATCTACGAGGAGAACCAGCTGGGCCGTGCGGAGATCCGCGCGATCTTCCGGTCCTCCAAGGTGGGCATCATCGCCGGTTGCATGATCACCTCGGGTGTGGTGCGCCGCAACGCCAAGGCGCGCCTGCTGCGGGACAACATCGTGGTCACGGAGAACCTGACGATCAACTCGCTGCGGCGGGAGAAGGACGACGTCACCGAGGTCCGCGAAGGTTTCGAGTGCGGTCTGACGCTGGGGTACTCCGACATCAAGGAAGGCGACATCATCGAGTCCTTCGAGCTCGTGCAAAAGGAACGGTCGTGACCTGGCATGGCTGATCCCGCCCGGGCGCGCCGCCTGGCCAAACGCATCAGCACCATCGTCGCCTCGGCGATCGAGTACGAGATCAAAGATCCGAGGCTGGCCGGGGTCACCATCGTCGACACGAAGGTGACCAACGACCTGCACGACGCGACCGTCTACTACACGGTGATGGGTCCGACGCTGGACGACGAGCCGGACCTGGCCGGCGCCGCCGCGGCGCTGGACCGGGCCAAGGGGGTGCTGCGCACCAAGGTGGGTGCCGGCACCGGCGTGCGGTTCACGCCGACCCTGACGTTCGAGCGCGACACCACGACCGACGCGGTCAATCGGATGGAGGAGCTGCTGGCCCGTGCCCGCGCGGCCGACGCCGATCTGGCCCGGGTTCGGGTGGGTGCGAAGCCGGCTGGGGAGGCCGACCCGTACCGTGATAGTGGGTCGGCGGCCGAGACGCCGGCTGCCGGGGGACTTGGCGACGCTAAGGACACCGATGACCACAACCGATCGCAAGATCGATCCGAAGACTGAGCTGACGAGCATGCCTCGCTTGACCGGGGCGCGCGTCGACGCGGTCGGCGCCGCCGAGCTGCTGGAGACCGCGAACACCGTCGCTGTGATCTGCCATGTCCACCCGGACGCGGACACCATCGGCGCCGGCCTGGCGCTGGCCCTGGTGCTGGACGGCTGCGACAAGAAGGTGCAGGTCAGCTTCGCCACGCCGGCGGCACTGCCCGAGTCGTTGCGCTCGCTGCCCGGCTGCGAGCTGCTGGTCGGGCCCGAAGAGCTGCGACGCGACGTCGACCTGGTGGTGACCGTCGACGTGCCGAGCATTCACCGGCTCGGCAGGCTGCGCGAGCTGGCCGACCCCGACCAGCAGCTGCTGGTGATCGACCACCACGCCTCCAACGGCCTGTTCGGGACGGCGAATTTCGTTGACGCATCCGCTGATTCGACGACGATGATGGTCGCCGAGATCCTCGACGCGTGGGGCAAGCCGATCAACCTGGCGGTCGCGCACTGCATCTACGCCGGGCTGACCACCGACACCGGGTCGTTCCGCTGGGCCAGCCCGCGGGCGTTCCGGCTGGCGGCCCGGCTGCTCGAGATCGGGGTGGACAACGCGTCCATCAGCCGGTCGCTGATGGACAGCCATCCGTTCGCGTGGCTGCCGCTGCTGTCGCGGGTCCTGGGTTCCGCGCGGCTGGTGCCCGAGGCGGTCGGCGGCCGCGGTCTGGTGTATGCCGTTGTCGCCCACCAGGATTGGCTCGGGTCCCGGCCCGAGGAGGTGGAAAGCGTGGTCGACATCGTGCGCACCACGCAGGAGGCCGAAGTCGCGGCGGTGTTCAAGGAGGTCGACCCGCAGCAGTGGTCGGTCTCCATGCGCGCCAAGACCGAGGTGGACCTGGCCGCCGTCGCCTCCGGATTCGGCGGGGGCGGGCATCGTCTTGCGGCCGGCTACTCGACCACCGGCTCCATCGACGACGTGGTGGCGGCGCTGCGCGCGGCTCTTGGCTGACTTTCGTCAGATCACCAGGCTGGCCCTGCCCGCCTTGGGTGTGCTCGCCGCCGAGCCGCTGTATCTGCTGTTCGACACCGCGGTGGTCGGCCGGCTGGGGGCGGTCGCCCTGGCCGGTCTGGCGATCGGCAGCCTGGTGCTCGGCCTGGTCAGCACCCAGCTCACCTTCCTGTCCTACGGCACGACCGCACGCGCGGCCCGGTACTTCGGGGCGGCCGACCGGGCGGCGGCGGTGAACGAAGGGGTGCAGGCGACGTGGCTGGGTTTGGGCCTGGGCACCGCGATCGTCTTGGTGGTGCAGGCCACCGCGGTGCCGGTGGTATCGGCGATCGCCGGCTCGGGCGGTGACGGAAAAAGCACTGCATCGGCGGCCCTGCCGTGGCTGCGGATCGCGATCCTGGGCGTACCGGCGATCCTGGTGTCGCTGGCCGGAAACGGGTGGATGCGCGGAGTGCAGGACACAGTGCGGCCGCTGCGCTACGTGGTCACCGGGTTCGGGGTGTCGGCGTTGCTGTGCCCGTCGCTGGTCTACGGCTGGCTCGGCCTGCCCAGGATGGGACTGCCCGGTTCGGCGGTGGCGAATTTGTGCGGCCAGTGGCTGGCCGCACTGTTGTTCTGCGGCGCCCTGCTGGCCGAGCGGGTGCCGCTGCGGCTGGACCGCGCCGCGTTGCGATCCCAACTGGTGATGGGACGCGATCTGATCCTGCGCAGCCTGGCGTTCCAGACCTGTTATGTCTCGGCCGCCGCGGTGGCGGCCCGGTTCGGCGCCGCCGCGCTGGCCTCGCATCAGATCGTGCTGCAACTGTGGTCGTTTCTGGCGCTGGTGCTCGATTCACTGGCGATCGCGGCGCAGTCGCTGGTGGGCGCGGCGCTCGGGGCCGGCGACACGGCCCACGCCAAGTGGGTGGCGTGGCGGGTGACGCTGTTCTCGCTGCTGGCCGCCGCGTTGCTGGCGACCGTCTTCGGCGTCGGTGCCGGGGTGCTGCCCGACCTGTTCACCGACGACCCGTCGGTGCTTTCGGCGGTGGCGGTGCCGTGGTGGTTCCTGGTGGCCCAGTTACCGGTCGCGGGAATCGTTTTCGCGCTGGACGGAGTCCTGCTGGGCGCCGGAGACGCCGCGTTCATGCGCACCGCCACCGTCGTCAGTGCGCTGATCGGATTCCTGCCGTTGATCTGGCTGTCGCTGGCCTACGGGTGGGGGCTGGCCGGCATCTGGTCCGGGTTGAGCACATTCATGGTGCTGCGGCTGATCTTCGGCGGCTGGCGCACCGTGTCGGGACGCTGGGCCGTTACCGGCACTCGCTGAGTCCCACGCCCCACCGCTGACCCTGCCGGTGGAGTGTGTGGCGGTCGCCAGCAGGTCTGCTATCGGTTTAGCCACGCGGCCAGGGACCGGCCGGCCTCCAACACGTGGCGCTCGGCGATAGTGCGGGCGCGCACCGGATCCTTGGACGCGAGGGCGTCTAACAATTCCTCGTGTTCGCTGAGCGAATGCCGCTCGTGGTCGGGAAAGACCGTTAGGAAGTTCGACGGCACCACACGTGCGGCCTGCCGAATCTGCGTCATCAGCCTGGGGGAGTGGGCAGCGCGGTGGATTTCTTGGTGGAACCGCCAATTGGCTTCGCCGATGCTGTTGCTTCCGGACCGTGATGCCACGTCGGCAGCCAGTTTGCGCAGATGGTCGAGTTCGGCCGAGGTGATGCGCTGCGCGGCCCATGCCGCAGCTTGTCCGGTGAGAACGCCCAGGATTGTGAAACTGTCGAGAACGTCCTCGGGCTGAATGCCGACTACCGTGATGCCGCTGCGGGGCGCCACCCGGACCAGCCCCTCGTAGGACAACTCCAGCAGCGCCTCACGCACGGGGGTGCGGCTGGTTGCGAATTCGGCGGTGATCGCGTCGAGGTCAATGCGAGATCCGGCCGGCAAAGTGCCGGTCAGGATGCGGTCCCGCAGCTCGCGCGCGGCGCGTTCGCGCACCGTGCCGGCGATATCGACGCTCATAGCGGCACCTTAGCGCATGCTTGATTCCAACGTTGATATCTGAAATATCAGATGTTAGATTTTCACCCATGGGACGGTCTCAGAGAACTGACAAGATGTCGCTGGTCGCTTTCATGCAGGCCGGAAGCACGTCTGTGTATGCGGGCTCCTGGCGGCATCCCGCCACCGAGCATCGATATCTCGATGCGAGTTACTACGCGAAGATCGGTCAGCAGCTCGAAGAGGGCTGCTTCGATCTGATGTTCTTCGACGATCGGCTCGCGATGCCGGGCATCTACGGCGGGTCGGTCGCCCACGCGGCCCGCTACGGTGCGCGGCCGGTCAAACTCGACCTCAGCGTGATCCTCGGTGTGCTGGCGCAGACCACATCGCACATCGGCCTCGGCGCGACATACTCGACCACCTACTACGCGCCGTTCCACGTGGCCCGGACGTTCGCCACGTTGGATCACCTCTCCGGTGGTCGGGCCGCGTGGAACGTCGTCACCTCGGTCAATGACAGCGAGGCGCAGAACTTCGGGCTTGAATCCCATCTGGGCCACGACGAGCGGTACGACCGCGCCGATGAGTTTCTCGACGTTGTCGCCGGTCTGTGGGACACCTGGGAGGACGACGCGATCGTGCACGACCGCGTCACGGGTGTCTACGCTGATCCGGGCAAGATCCACGAACTTGGGCATGTGGGCCAATACTTCTCGGCTCGCGGACCATTAACTGTGCCGCGTACACCTCAGGGACGACCAGTCATCATCCAGGCTGGATCGTCTGGCCGCGGACGCGAATTCGCCTCTCGCTGGGCCGATCTGATCTTCACCGGAGACCCTGGCCTGCAGGTCGCGATCGACCACTATCGGGACCAGAAACAACGGATCGCCGACGCGGGCCGAGACCCGGCAGCGGTACGCATCTGTCCGATGGCCTACGCGGTGGTGGGCGAATCCGAGGCGCATGCCAAGGAACGCGAGGCGATGCTTCTCAATGACCTCGTACATCCGATGGCATCGCTGACCCTGCTGTCAGAGCTGATGAATTACGACTTCGCCCAACATGATCTCGACGATCCCGTCACCGATGAGCTGATCGCTTCGGTGTCCGGTATCCGCGGGCTCGTGCAGAACCTACGCACTCACATCGGCGGCCACACCGTCACCGTTCGCGATCTCGCTGAGCATCGCGCGACTTTATTGCAGGGACCACGGTTTGTCGGAACCGGATCCCAGGTGGCCGATCAGATGACGGAATGGTTCGAATCCGGCGCATGTGACGGATTCGTCCTTGCGGCAACCCATTTGCCCGGCGCATTCGAAGACGTCGTACGCATGGTCATCCCCGAGTTGCAGCGTCGCGGATTGGCGCGCACCGAATACGAGGGCAAGACGCTACGCGACAATCTTGGTCTCACGCGGCCGTTGGCCCAGGCTGTCGGGTCTTAGATGGCGGCGCCAACGATCAATCGTTCGTTGCTTGACGGCATCCGTGTGCTTGATTTCGCGACCCTTGCCGCCGCGCCGCTGGTCGCCACCTACCTTGGCGAGTTCGGCGCCGACGTCATCAAGGTGGAGGACCCCAACGGTGGCGACCCGATCCGCGGCTGGGGCCACCAGCGCGACCGCATCGGGCTGATGTGGAAGTCGATTTCTCGCAACAAACGATCGGTGACATTGAACCTGCGCCACGCCCAAGGCCAGGAACTGGCACGGCGCCTGGCGGCCCAGGCCGATGTCGTCATCGTCAACACCCGCCCGCGCACCCTGCGCAAATGGGGTCTGGACTATGAGCGGTTGCGCGCCGTCAACGACAAGATCGTCATGCTGCACATCACCGGGTTCGGACTCTCCGGACCCAAGAGCGAGCGCCCTGGTTTCGGCACCCTCGGCGAGGCAATGAGCGGATTCGCTTACCTCACCGGCGAAGCCGATGGGCCGCCGACGCTGCCGCCGTTCATGCTCGCCGACGGGGTGGCGTCCCTCAACGCCGCGTACGCCGTCATGATGGCGCTCTATCACCGTGATGTGCACCGAGCGCCAGGCCAGCTGATCGATATCAACCTCATCGACCCGCTGGCCCGGCTACTCGAACAGACACTGCTGGCCCACGACCAGCTCGGCTTGGTGCCGCGGCGTGCGGGGAACCGATGGGATATCTCGGCGCCGCGCAATACCTATCGGACCTCCGACGGCAAGTGGCTGGCCATGTCAGGCAGCTCGCCGACCCTCGCGCTGAGGGTCTTCCAGGCCATCGGCCGTGCCGACCTGGTAAGCGATGCCGACTTCTCGGACCCTCAGCGACGATTGGCCCGGGCCGCCGAGGTGGACGCTATCGTCGGGGAATGGGTTGCCGGGAAGACACTTTCGGATGCCATGGCGATTTTCGATGCCTACGAGGTGGCGGCAGCTCCGGTCTACGACATCGCCGATCTGCTGGCCGACGAGCACCTTAAACACCGAGAGGTCTTCGTCGTCATCGACGACGACGAACTTGGTCCGATGACGGTGCAGGCTGCGGTACCGCGATTCTCGTCGGTCCCGGCACGCCTGGAACACCTCGGCCCACGACTCGGCGAGCACAACGCTGCCGTCTACAAAGACCTCCTCGGCTTAAGCCAGACAGACATCGACACACTGCGCACCATGGGTGTGCTCTAACCGAAAAGGCAACTCGGCATGACCCACCTGCTACGCCGTTCCGAACTAGCGCTTCCGGCAAGCAACGACAACATGTTCGCCAAGGCCGCTGCCTCCGGCGCCGATCTGGTCTTCCTGGATCTCGAGGACGCAGTCCCACCGGCATATAAGGAAGAGTCCCGGGAGAAGGCTATCGACGCTCTCAACGACCTGGATTGGGGGCGAACCGCGCGCGCCATCAGGATCAATGGCCTCGGCACCCCATGGTGCCACGACGATCTGATCGAAGTCATCACCCGCGCCGGCGAGAATCTCGACACGATCGTCATCCCGAAAGCCCGTCGGGCCCGCGACGTGTGGTGGGTGGACGTCCTGGTCGCCCAGCTCGAGACGAAACTCAAGCTGGGCAAGCGTATTCGCCTCGAAGTTCTCATCGAAGAAGTGGAGGGGCTGGCCAACGCCGAGGAGATCGCCGTCGCCAGCCCACGGTTGGATGCGCTGATCTTTGGTGTCGGGGACTTCTCGCTGTCCCAAGGCGCGCGGGTCGACACCAATTTCGTACCTCTCGGTGATTACCCTGGTGACTTCTGGCACTACGCTCGCAACAAGGTTCTCGTCGCTGCGCGGATCGCCGGCATTGACGCGATCGACGCGCCCTACCCCGACTACGCCGACCTCGACGGGTATGAACGTGATGCCCGGCGCGCATCGCTGTTGGGTTATACCGGCAAATGGGCGATCCACCCCAGCCAGATCCCGATCGCCAATGAGGTCTACTCACCGACCGAAGACGAAATCGCTTTGGCGCGCCGGAATCTCGCCGCTTACCGGGTTGCGGAAGCGCAGGGCCGCGGCGCGGTCGGCGTCGAAGGCGTGTTGGTCGACGCCGCGCATGTCAAGATGGCTGAGGAGGTGTTGGCCCGCGCGGCGCTGATCAACGCCGAAGCTCAGTTGGTCACGGCCGAGGGATAGGGCAGATCGGTGCTGGTGTGCGGATCGACGTGCACCGGTCTCCCGATATAGGGAAACGCGCGCTGCGCGCAGGCCGGCCGGTCGCATACCTTGCAGCCGGCGCCGATCGCGACGCTGGTCTCGGCGTCCTTGAGATCTACGCCTGCGGAGTAAACCAGCTTGTCGGCGTGGTGGAGTTCGCAGCCCAGCCCGATGGCGAAGATCTTGCGCTGCCCCAGGTATCGGCTCGGCGGTGAGTCCGTGGTGCGGGCGATCCAGAAGTACGACCGGCCGTCGGGCATCTGCGCCACCTGGGTGATGAATTCGCCGGGCCGGCTGAACGCGTGGTGGACCACCCACAGCGGGCAGCTACCGCCGACTCGAGAGAAATGAAATGCTGTGGCGGACTGCCGTTTCGAGATATTCCCGGCGGCATCGGCACGGACGAAGATAAATGGTACTCCCCGGGTGTCCTGGCGCTGCAATGTTGAAAGCCGATGGCAGACCGTCTCGAAGCCAACCTCGAAACGACGGGACAGTCGGTCGATGTCGTAGCGAAGATCGTTGGCTGCCTGCAGGAATCGGCGATACGGCAACAGCAGTGCGCCGGCAAAATAATTGGCGAGTCCAACCCGTGCGACCTCGCGAGCTTCGGCGGTCAGTTGGTCGTCGGTGCCCAGGATGGCATCAAGGGTCTCGGCCTGAGTTATCAAAGCCAGCTGAGTGGCCATTTGAAAGGCCCGCTGTCCGGGATGTAACCAGCGCGCGAGGTGCAGCGTCGCCGTAGCTGGCCGGTAGCGGCGTTTGACGTTAGTTCCCAATTCTTTTCCGTCGTCGAGCACGGTGGTAATGCCGAGTTCGTCGGCGAGAACTTGGATCAGTTGGACATCGAGTTCACCGACGCGCATCTGGTGACTCTCGAACATTTGCTCGGCGGCCCGGTCGAGCTCGTCGATGTAGTTCTTGCGGTCGTAGAAGAAGTCGCGGACCTCCTCGAATGGCATCGGTCGCGCCGGGTCGTCGGGCACGTCGGCGCTGGCACGGCTGCGCAGTGCCTCCGTTTCGGCGGTGGCGTTGACCATCCGGCGATGCAGGCTGACGATGGCCTGCCCGACATCGGGCATGCGTGCCGCCAGTTCCTCGATCTGCGCCGTGGTGGCTTGGCTCTCGGCGAGGCTTTCACGGAGGTCGGCTACCAGCCGGGCGTCGGAGTCATTGGCGAAGAAGTGCGCGGGCAGATTGAAGCGATCGGTCAGGGCGAGCAGGACGGGCACGGTGATGGGCCGCTGGTCGTTTTCGAGCTGATTGACGTAGCTCGTCGAGAGGTCCAATGTCCTGGCCAGAGCCGCCTGAGTCAACCCGTGTTCCTCCCGCAGGCGACGCAACCGCGCCCCGGCGAATGCCTTAGCAGGCGGCCCGGCCATGGACAGCAGCTTATCATGTATGCATTCGCAACGTTCGCAACATTAAGCCACAAAGGACACAAAAGTACGCATTTACATTAGGTTTCTATCAACACAGATGGTGCGTACTGTGCGAATCATGTCGAGCTTGCAGATACATGAGGTCCGGACACGTCGCAGCACCGAGGCGTTCCCCCGCTCCGAACACCTGGCGTGGAAGATCGCCGAATTAGCCGCTGACCCGGTCGCGGTACCGGCCGAAACCGAAGCGATGGTCATCAATCGCATCATCGACAACGCGGCGGTGTCTGCGGCATCAGTCATCAGGCGGCCGGTCACAGTGGCGCGCATCCAGGCCCTCGCTCATCGCACGGTCCGCAACGGCGCCAAGGTTTTCGGTGTCCCCGGCAACGTCTCACCGGAGTGGGCGGCTTGGGCCAACGGGGTCGCCGTCCGCGAGCTCGATTTCCATGACACCTTCCTGGCCGCCGAGTACTCCCACCCCGGCGACAATATCCCCGCATTGGTCGCCGTCGCCCAGCATCTTGACGTCACCGGCGCCGACCTTATTCGCGGCATCGCCACCGCCTACGAAGTCCAAATCGACCTCGCCAAGGGAATCTGCCTGCACGAGCACAAGATCGACCACGTCGCGCATCTCGGCCCGGCCGTGGCTGCCGGCCTGGGCGCCATGCTGCGGTTGGATCCCGAGATCACCTATAGCGCGATCGGACAAGCACTGCACCTGTCCACCGCCACCAGACAGTCCCGAAAGGGCCTGATTTCAAGCTGGAAGGCCTACGCACCCGCCCAGGCCGGCAAGGTCGCCATCGAAGCTGTCGACCGTGCGATGCGCGGCGAGGGGTCACCCGCGCCGATCTGGGAAGGCGAGGACGGCGTCATCGCCTGGCTGCTCTCGGGACCCGAGCACACGTATCAGGTGCCCCTGCCGAAGCTGGGTGAACCCAAGCGGGCCATCCTGGACAGCTACACAAAGGAACACTCCGCCGAATACCAGAGCCAGGCGCTCATCGACCTGGCTCGGCGGCTGCGGGATCGCATCGGCGATCTCGATCAGATAGCCACGGTCTTGCTGCACACGAGCCATCACACGCACGTCGTAATCGGCACCGGCTCCAACGACCCGCAGAAGTTCGATCCTGACGCTACGCGGGAAACGTTGGACCACTCGGTGATGTACATCTTCGCCGTTGCCCTACAGGACGGGGCCTGGCACCACGAGCGCTCCTACGCGCCGGAGCGCGCGCACCGTCCCGACACCGTCGAGCTGTGGCGCAAGATCTCCACGATTGAGGACCCAGAGTGGACGCGTCGATATCACTCAACCGATCCGGCGGAGAAGGCTTTTGGCGCCAAGGCCGTTGTCACACTCAAAAACGGTGATGTCATCACCGACGAGCTTGCGGTCGCCGATGCGCATCCGCTGGGCGCGCGGCCTTTCGAACGCGCCCAATACGTCGCCAAATTCACCGAACTCGCCGATGGGATTGTGGAAGAGGCCGAGCAGCAGCGTTTCCTACTGGCGGTAGGCGAGCTGGCCGACCTCAAACTCGGTCAGCTGGATCAGCTCAATGTGCACATCGACCCTCGCTTACTTGACAAGGCGCCGACGATCCCATCGGGGATCTTCTCGTGAGCGGCGGCCTGATCGGGGCGGCAGCGTCACCGGCCAAGAAACGTGCGCGATTCCGCCGAGGGCTGAATTCCGGTCGCCTGCTTCGCTTTCCGGGCGCATTCTCACCGTTGGTCGCCAAATTGGTCACCGAGATTGGCTTCGACGGGGTTTACGTGTCCGGCGCGGTGCTCTCGGCTGACCTCGGGTTGCCGGACATCGGCCTGACCACCCTGACCGAAGTCACGTCTCGCGGGGGCCAGATCGCCGGTGTCACCGATCTGCCGACGCTCATCGATGCCGACACCGGTTTCGGTGAGCCGATGAGCGCCGCGCGCACCGTAACGGTCCTGGAGGACGCCGGTTTGGGGGGCTGTCACCTGGAAGACCAAGTGAACCCGAAGCGGTGTGGACATCTCGACGGCAAGGCCGTCGTGCCGACCGCTGAGATGGTCAAGCGCCTACGGGCCGCGGTCGCGGCCCGACGCGATCCGAACTTCATCATCTGTGCCAGGACCGATGCCGCGGGAATAGAGGGTGTGCCCGCCGCCATCGACCGAGCAAAGGCGTATGCCGACGCCGGCGCGGATCTGATTTTCACCGAAGCGCTCCATACGCCTTTCGATTTCGAGCAGTTCCGGACTGCCGTGGACACACCGTTGCTGGCGAACATGACGGAGTTCGGCCAGTCGGAACTTCTCACGGCCGCTCAGTTGACCGACATCGGCTACAACGTCGCCATCTACCCGGTCACCACGCTTCGGCTGGCAATGCACGCGGTCGAGGCCGGCTTGCGTGAGATCTATTCCGCTGGAACTCAGTCCGGATTGCTCGCCCAGATGCAACACCGTAGTCGGCTTTACCAGCTGCTGCGCTACTCCGATTACAACCAGTTCGACTCCGACATCTATAACTTCGCATTACAAGGAGTTCCCCGATGACTGCTCCCACCATCCACAAGGGCCTGGCTGGCGTCGTGGTCGATACGACTGCGATCTCCAAGGTGGTCCCCGAGACCAACTCGCTGACCTACCGGGGCTACCCGGTGCAGGAGTTGGCCGAACACTGCAGCTTTGAGCAGGTCGCGTACCTGTTATGGCACGGCGAACTGCCGACCGAACAGGAGTTGGCACTATTCACCCAGCAGGAGCGTGCGTCGCGCCGTATTGACAGGTCGATGCACTCGCTGCTGGCCAAGCTCCCTGACAATTGCCATCCGATGGATGTAGTGCGGACCGCGATCAGCTATCTCGGCGCCGAGGACCCCGACGAGGACAACAGCACCCAGGCCGCCAACTACGCCAAGTCCTTGCGGATGTTCGCGGTTCTTCCGACGATCGTCGCCGCCGATATTCGGCGCCGCCGCGGACTGGAACCCATTGCGCCGCACAGCCACCTGAGCTACGCGGAGAACTTCCTGAAGATGAGCCTCGGCGAGGTCCCGGAACCCGTCATCGTCAAGGCCTTCGAAGAGTCGATGATCCTGTATGCCGAGCACAGCTTCAACGCCTCGACATTCGCCGCCCGCGTGGTCACCTCGACCCAGTCCGACATCTACAGCGCGGTGACCGCAGCGATCGGCGCACTGAAGGGCTCGCTGCACGGCGGCGCCAACGAGGCCGTAATGCACGACATGATCGAGATCGGCTCGGCCGATCGTGCCGCAGAATGGTTGAACGGCAAACTGTCCCGCAAGGACAAGGTGATGGGCTTCGGCCACCGGGTGTACAAGAACGGCGACTCTCGGGTGCCGACCATGAAAGCCGCGCTGACCCGTTTGGTCGCGGCGCGCGACGGTCAGCGCTGGATGGATATCTACAACGTGCTCGAGAGCTCGATGTACGCCGCCACCAAACTCAAGCCAAACCTCGACTTCCCGACCGGACCTGCCTACTACCTCATGGGTTTCGACATCCCCAGCTTCACACCGCTGTTCGTGATGAGCCGGATCACCGGCTGGACTGCGCACATCATGGAGCAGGCGGCGTCGAACGCGTTGATCCGGCCGCTGAGTGAGTACTCCGGCCAGCCGCAACGCGCCCTCGTCTAGCGCCAGTTCGAAAGGGAAGTGTGTTCGCCAAGGTCCTGGTTGCCAATCGCGGGGAGATCGCGATCCGCGCATTTCGCGCTGCCTACGAATTGGGTGCCGCTACAGTCGCGGTCTACCCGTACGAAGACCGCAACTCGCTGCACCGGCTCAAAGCTGACGAGTCGTATCAGATCGGTATCGAGGGGCATCCCATTCGCGCCTACCTCAGCGTCGACCAGATCGTATCTACCGCGCGTGCCTGCGGAGCCGACGCGATCTATCCGGGCTACGGATTCCTCTCGGAAAATCCCGAATTGGCGGCAGCGTGCGCAGCGGCAGGTATCAGCTTCGTCGGTCCGCCGTCTCACGTGTTGGAGCTCACGGGCAACAAGGCACGGGCAATCGCCGCGGCACGCGAGGCGGGTTTACCGGTCTTGGCGTCGTCGGAGCCCTCGACCGACATCGACCAATTGGTGACGGCTGCGGCCAACATGGATTTCCCCTTGTTCGTCAAAGCGGTGGCCGGCGGTGGTGGCCGCGGCATGCGGCGGGTCACCGACGCGGGCGAGCTGCGCGACGCCATCAAGGCCGCGTCACGCGAGGCGGAGTCGGCGTTCGGCGATGCGACGGTGTTCTTGGAGCAGGCGGTGCCCAACGCCCGCCACATCGAGGTTCAGATCCTGGCCGATAACACCGGTGAGATCGTTCACCTCTTCGAGCGGGACTGCAGTGTCCAGCGTCGCCACCAAAAAGTTATTGAGCTGGCGCCCGCGCCGAACCTGGATCCGGCGCTGCGGGAACGCATCTGCGTTGACGCGGTGGCGTTTGCCCGGCAGATCGGTTACTCGTGCGCGGGTACGGTGGAATTCCTGCTCGACGAGCGCGGCCAGCACGTGTTCATCGAGATGAATCCGCGAATACAGGTCGAGCACACGGTGACCGAAGAGGTTACCGATGTGGATCTGGTATCCGCACAACTACGGATCGCGGCCGGTGCGACGCTGGCCGATCTCGGGCTGGCGCAAGAAACCCTCACAATCCACGGTGCGGCAATTCAATGCCGGATCACGACCGAAGACCCCTTCGATGGATTCCGACCCGACACCGGACGAATCACTGGCTACCGGTCCCCGGGCGGCGCCGGTATCCGGCTTGACGGTGGCACGAATGTCGGCGCCGAAGTCACCGCCTACTTCGACTCCATGCTCGTCAAACTCAGTTGTCGCGGCCGCGACTTCGCGACAGCGCTGCAGCGGGCGCGCCGCGCGGTGGCCGAGTTTCGCATCCGCGGTGTTTCTACCAATATCCCGTTCCTGCAAGCTGTTCTGGACGACCCTGACTTCCAGTCCGGCCGGGTGACCACGTCGTTCATCGAGGAGCGGCCACAGCTGCTCACCGCCCATGCCAGCGCGGACCGAGGCACCAAAATCCTCAATTACCTGGCCGACGTCACCGTCAATCAGCCGCATGGTCCGCGGCCGTCTGCGGTCTACCCTCGTGACAAGCTCCCCGAACTTGACCTGCGGTTGGCGCCGCCAGCGGGTTCGAAGCAACGGCTGACCGAACTCGGTCCAGAGGGCTTTGCTCGTTGGTTGCGGGAATGCAAGGCAGTCGGTGTCACCGATACCACCTTTCGCGACGCGCATCAGTCGCTGTTGGCGACCCGGGTTCGTACAAGTGGGTTGATACGGGTTGCGCCGTACATCGCGCGCATGACCCCGCAGCTACTCTCGGTCGAATGCTGGGGTGGTGCAACCTACGACGTCGCCTTGCGCTTCCTCAAGCAGGATCCCTGGGATCGGTTGACCGCGCTGCGGGAAGCGCTGCCCAACATCTGTCTGCAGATGCTGCTCCGGGGCCGCAACACCGTCGGCTACACACCGTATCCGCTGAAGTTGACACATGCGTTCGTCGACGAGGCAGCGCAGACAGGTGTGGACATTTTCCGAATCTTTGATTCATTGAACAGCATTGACGCCATGCGTCCGGCGATTGACGCAGTACGGGCAACCGGGACGACGGTTGCGGAGGTGGCCATGTCGTATACCGGCGACCTGTCCGACCCGGCCGAGAACTTGTACACGCTGGACTACTACTTGCGGCTGGCGGAGTCGATCGTGGCCGCTGGCGCACACGTGCTGGCGATCAAAGACATGGCCGGGCTGTTGCGCGCTCCCGCGGCGGCGACCCTGGTGACCGCACTGAAGTCACGCTTCGACCTACCGGTCCACGTCCACACCCATGACACGCCCGGTGGGCAGCTGGCGACCTATGTCGCCGCGTGGACCGCGGGTGCCGATGCCGTCGACGGTGCGGCCGCCCCGCTGGCCGGCACCACCAGCCAGCCGGCGTTGTCATCCATCGTGGCCGCGGCCGCGCACACCGAGTTCGATACCGGGCTGGAATTGTCTGCGGTGTCTGACCTGGAGCCGTACTGGGAAGCCTTGCGAAAGGTGTACGCGCCGTTCGAGTCTGGACTGCGGGCGCCAACCGGGCGGGTGTACACCCACGAAATCCCGGGCGGGCAGTTGTCGAATCTGCGCCAGCAGGCCATCGCCCTGGGCTTGGACAACCGATTCGAAGATATCGAGGACGCCTACGCCGGCGCCGACCGCGTGTTGGGCCGGTTGGTGAAGGTCACCCCGTCGAGCAAGGTGGTGGGCGATCTGGCGCTGTCCTTGGTGGGAGCACAAACTACCGCGGAGGAGTTCGCCGCTGAACCGGGCCGCTACGACATCCCCGACAGTGTCATCGGATTCTTGCGCGGTGAGTTGGGAGATCCGCCCGGCGGCTGGCCGGAACCGTTACGGTCGAGGGCCCTTGAGGGCCGGGATGCGGTCAAGGCAGAGCAGAAATTGTCGGCCGAGGACGAGGCGGTGCTGGCCTCCCCTGGGCCGAAGCGGCGCGCAACGCTGAATCGTCTCTTGTTCCCGGGTCCGACGGCCGAATTCGACGCCCATCGCGACGAGTTCGGCGACACCAGCCGGCTGTCGGCGAATCAGTTCTTTTACGGGTTGCGTCACGGCGAAGAACACCGCGTCAAACTGGAACAGGGGGTGGAACTGCTGATCGGGCTGGAGGCGATCAGCGACCCCGACGAGCGCGGAATGCGCACGGTGGTGTGCATCATCAACGGGCAGCTGCGGCCGGTCTTGGTGCGGGACCGCTCAATTGGCTCCGACATTCCGGTGTCGGAGAAGGCCGATAAGGCCAACACCGATCACGTCGCGGCGCCGTTCGCCGGCGTGGTCAGCGTAGCCGTAGCCGAGGGCGACACCGTGGCGGTGGGACACACGTTGGCGACGATCGAGGCGATGAAGATGGAAGCCGCGATCACCGCAGCCAAGGCCGGCACGGTCAGCCGGATCGCCGTCGCCCCGACCGCCCAGGTCGAGGCAGGCGATCTGCTCGTAGTGATCCGCTGACCGTCAATCAGGCAGGCGGCGCTTCCTTTTCGGTCTCTCGAAGAGGTACGGCATAAGCGTGGCCGGGAGTGGGGCAAGCCCAGGCCCCCCGCCACACAGCCAACTGGCTATGTCGACTGCCGCGGTAACGTCGAGGAAAAAACCGAACCACGTCGATCGTCCGCCGATTCGGTGTCCTTGACTGGATGGCGAAACCACGAGGACGTTTGACCGCTCGCAAGGTCCAAGGCAATCCGTTATTCGAAAGTTCGATACGCATTGCAGCAGGTCGCGCAGGATCGACACCTGAGCGTCGTGGTCGAACCCCGGGTGCTTTCTCGTCGTACCGCAGCAGCAACCACGACACATGGTGACGGTAGGTCTGGACTGGTCCAACGCCACGTGTCAAGGCCTTCCGTCGTTGCTGTCAGCCCAGATCGCGTTCAGCATCGCGAGGGTGTCGACGGTCTCGGGGACGTCGTGCACGCGGATGACGTCCACTCCCGCCGACCATGCTGGGGCGATGACCGCCAGAGAACCCGCGAGGCGGTCGCCGACCTCTCGCCCAGTCAGCGCTTGCAGGAACGATTTTCGGCTGACCCCGAGCAGGACCGGGAAAGGGCCCCGGCACAACTCGGGCAGGTGGCGCAGGAGCCGTAGATTGTCGGCGGGGGATTTCCCGAAGCCGATGCCGGGATCGATCCACACCCGGGATGCGCCGCAGTCGGTCGCCGACCTCGCGCTGCCGGTGATGAACCTGGTGATATCGCCGCAGACATCGTCGTAGCGCGGGTAGACGCCGGCGACGACAGGCACCGTGTGCGAATGCATGCTGACGTAACCGACGCCGAGGCGGCCGGCGACCTCGTAGAGCTTGCCGGACACGTCGTTGACAATGCGAGCACCCGCTCCCACGGCGGCCTGAGCAACCTCAGCGTGCTGGGTGTCGACCGCGACGACACCGAACCGAACCAACTCGGCGACGACCGGGACGACGCGGTCGAGTTCCTCGGCCACCGAAACCGGGACAGCGTCGGGCCGGGTGGACTCACCACCGACGTCGACGGCCCACGCACCGTCGTCGAACATCTGCCGCCCCGCGCTCACCGCTCGTTCCAGTGTCGCGAATCTGCTTTTCGCCCAGAAGGAGTCGGGAGTTGCGTTCAGTATGCCCATCACGCGCAGCGGCGTGTTGCGGGACCGGCTCGAGTTCATGCTTGCGGCGACCAGTAATCAAGCATCGCGGCGAAGGTGTCGAACGCCGGCTTCGAGACACCGTAGGGCGCCTCGAAGTGCAGGCTCAGCGGATAACCCAATTCGGCGACACCATCGACCACTCGCTTGTACAGGTCGAGCAGCCGGCGGCCTTTGATATCGGGTTCGCTTGCGGCAAGGGCCCGCACGAACTCCTGCTCCGCAGCTACTGCCTTGTTGCCGGGATCTTGGATCAACCAATCGATCAGGCCGACCCTGCTTTCCAGCCTGGGTACAAAGCCGAAGGACAGCAGGATCTCCGGCCGGCGGTCGCTGCTTCGCGAGAACTGGGAGAGGAATCCGACGATCGCATCGGAATAGAGCAGCTGCGTCATCCCGAAGGTGGCGCCTTGATCGCATTTGAACTCGAAACGCCCCTGCTCACCGTCGCGTGTGGGAACCAGGATCACACCCCTGTTTTCGACCAGGCCGTCGAACTTCGACAGGGCGTCGGTGGGTGCGATACCCCCGCCCTCCCCGTCTTTCATCGAGCGGGGGACACCGACGAAGACGATGCCATCGAACCCCGCTTCGCCCAGACCGGTGAGCCGGCTGCGCAGTGCCGATTCGTTGAGGAACGAGGTGACCTGGGTGCACAGCCCTTGTACGCCGGGAAGTTCCGGATGGATGATCGACCAGAAGTCCCCGACGTCCAATTTGGGTTTCATCTCGATTGGCCGGTCGTCGTCCTCCGGGATCATCCCGGGGATCATGACGTGACCGATGCGGCCCGCGATGTCGGCTTCAGTGGACAGCTTCAGGAGCTTGTGTGCCTCCTCGCGAGCGTGCTCGACCCCCCGGTCGATATTGGGTGGGACTAGTTCCAGCGCGATGGTGTGCAAGGGCACCAGGCACCTCCGATTTCGTTTGGGTGGACACGTTGCGCCTCCGAACTGTTGGGGCGCAACGTGTCACGTGATCAGGCGGTGGCGCGGACCTGCTTGGCAGCCTCGACCATGTTGCGCAGCGCGGCCTCGACCTCATCGGTCTTGCGGGTCTTCAGACCGCAGTCCGGGTTGACCCAGAGACGATCGGGGGCGACGGCCGACAACGCGGCGCGTAACCCCTCGGCGATTTCGCTGGTGTCGGGCACCCGGGGCGAGTGGATGTCGTAGACACCGGGCCCGATGCTGTTGGCGAATCCCGCGGCCGTCAGATCGCCGACGATCTCCATGTGTGAGCGTGCAGCCTCCACCGAGGTCACATCGGCATCCAGGTCGGCGATCGCTCCGATCACCTCACCGAACTCCGAGTAGCACAGGTGCGTGTGGATCTGGGTCGAGTCCGAGACACCCGACGTCGCCAATCGGAACGCGGACACCGCCCAGCGCAGGTAGGCGTCTTTGTCCTTGCGGCGCAACGGAAGCAGCTCACGCAATGCCGGCTCGTCCACCTGGATGATGGCGATACCGGCGGCTTCCAGATCCACCGTCTCATCCCGGATCGCCAGTGCCACCTGATTGGCAGATTGCGCCAACGGCTGATCGTCGCGGACGAACGACCACGCCAGGATGGTGACCGGACCGGTCAACATGCCCTTCACCGGTTTGCCCGTCAGCGATTGGGCGTAGGTTGCCCAGTCGACCGTCATCGGCTTGGGCCGGGCGACATCGCCGTACAGGATGGGGGGCCGAACGCACCGGGTGCCGTACGACTGCACCCAGCCGTTGGCCGTGGCGAAGAAGCCGGCGAGTTGTTCAGCGAAGTACTGCACCATGTCGTTGCGTTCCGGCTCGCCGTGCACCAGCACGTCGATGCCGAGCCGCTCCTGCAGCCGAATCACCGACGCGATCTCGGCCTTCATCCGGTTGGTGTACTCGGTCTCGTCGATCTCGCCGGCCACCAATGCCGCACGGGCTTTGCGGATCTCGACGGTCTGCGGGTACGACCCGATGGTCGTGGTCGGCAGCGCGGGAAGGTTGAGCCGCGCGTCCTGGCTTGTGCGGCGGTCCGCGGCGGGGCCACGGCGCTGGCCGGATGTCACGATGGATGCCAGCCGGTCCCGGACCTCGCTGTTGTGCAGGCGCACGTCGGATTTGCGCGACGCTACCGCGGCATTGGACGCCGCCACCTCACCGGCAATCGCCTCCCGGCCGTGCGTGAGACCGTTGGCCAGAGCCACGACCTCAGTCACCTTCTCGAAACCGAAGGCCAGCCAACTCCGCAGGACCGCATCGATATCCGGTTCCGCATCGAGCGTGTAGGGGACATGCAGCGTCGAGCACGATGTCGACACCGCTAGCCGACCCGCCGAGCCGAGCAGCGATGCCAACTTCCCGAGCGCGGCCTGGAGGTCGGTGCGCCAAATGTTGCGCCCATCAACGATGCCGGCGACCACCGTCTTACTGGCCAATTCCGGCACGGAGGCAACCGCGGAGGCCGAGCCGGCAACCAGGTCGACGCCGATCGCCTCAACCGGAGTTGCGGCCAGCGCCGGCAACGCGTCGGCGAGTTCGCCGAAATAGGTCGCCACGAAGACGGCTGGGCGGTGCGACAGGTCGCCGAGGACGCCGTAGGCGTGCCGGGCGAGATCGGCGGCATTGTCGAGCACGTCGGTGGCCAGTATCGGCTCGTCTATCTGCACCCACTCAGCGCCGTGGTTCGCCAACGTCGCGAGCAGAGTCGCGTACACCGCGATGAGTTCGTCCAACCGACCGATCGGCTGCCCGGCTCCGTCCACCGCCTTCGACAGCGCTAGAAACGTGATGGGCCCGATGATGACGGGACGGGCCGCGATGCCGAGTCCCCGCGCTTCCTCCAACTCGGTGACGACCTTCGCCGGATTAAGCGCAAACTGCGTCGCCGGACCGATCTCCGGGACGATGTAGTGGTAGTTGGTGTCGAACCACTTGGTCATTTCCAGCGGCGCGATCTCTGCGGTGCCGCGCGCGGCCGCAAAGTAGCGGTCCAGCTCGTCGCCGACCGCGTCATACCGGGCGGGCACGGCGCCAAGCAGCACCGCGGTGTCCAACATCTGGTCGTAGTAGGAGAACGTGTTGACCGGGATATTGTCCAGGCCCGCCGCGGCCAGTTGGTCCCAGGTTTGTTTGCGCAGGTCGGCGGCGACGGACTCGAGCTGGGTCTTGTCGATCCTTCCGGCCCAATATCCTTCGATGGCACGTTTGAGTTCGCGGTTGGGACCGATACGTGGAGATCCCAATATTGTTGCGGTGAATGGCGAAACGGTACGAGACACGGACAGCGTCCTTCTGATGCGACGGGATGCTCATCGCCCTAGGACGTCTGCCATTGCGGTCGGGTGACCGCTGGATGACCTCCGCCCATTCCACGAGGCGATGCGCCGCTGGGCGCGGCGCACCCAGCACGACTGGCAGGTCTTCGGACTCGCAGGCACGCACCGGATTGGTGCACCTAATGGCCGTCGCTTCCCGGTCGTGATGACCAGTGCCGTTGACGGCGGTCGTTCCTGCATACCGCTGCGGGACAGTCCCGGATTCTCACCGGGTTCCCTCTCACGTCACACCTGACCCAGCGTGTGACGTTCGATGTGATGACCACGAGGCCACCACAGACCAGTTGCGCTGCTGAGGATACTCTGCGGTTCAATACCGCAGTAGCGATGCCGAATCTTTGGGAATCTCGGAGGCGCGCGCGGGAGGCTGGACACCAGCATTGACGAGGCGCCCTGGGACGACTCGCAGCTGTGACCTGGGGAGCCGATGTCCAGGATCGCTGGCCGGCACCACTCCGGCGCTACACTGCGCCGGTGACGACCCAACGGACCCGGCGTCGGTCGAGGGGCGATTACGCGTTGTTCGTCGTGCTGGTCGGGCCGAATCTGGCGCTGCTGATGCTGTTCATCTACCGGCCGCTGGCCGACAACATCCGGCTGTCGTTCTTCGACTGGAACATCTCGGACCCGCGGGCCGAGTTCGTCGGCTTCTCCAACTACGCGGAGTGGTTCACCCGCACCGACACGCGGCAGATTGTGCTGAACACGACGATCTTCACCGTCGCGGCGGTGGTCGGTTCGATGGTTTTGGGGCTCGCGCTGGCCATGCTGCTGGACCAGCCGCTGCGCGGGCGAAACCTGGTGCGGTCCACGGTGTTTGCGCCGTTTGTGATCTCCGGCGCGGCAATCGGTCTGGCCGCCCAGTTCGTCTTCGACCCGCATTTCGGGCTGGTGCAGGATCTGCTGCGCCGCCTCGGGGCGGGTGTGCCGGACTTCTACCAGGACGCGCGCTGGGCGATGTTCATGATCGTCGTCACCTATGTCTGGAAGAACCTCGGCTACACCTTCGTCATCTATCTCGCGGCGCTGCAGGGCGTACGCCGAGACCTGTTGGAAGCGGCCGAGATCGACGGCGCGCGCCGGTGGACCACGTTTCGCCGAGTGCTGCTGCCGCAACTGCGTCCGACGACGTTCTTTCTGTCGATCACCGTGCTGATCAACTCGTTGCAGGTGTTCGACGTCATCAATGTGATGACGCGGGGCGGGCCGGAGGGCACCGGCACCACCACCATGGTGTACCAGGTCTATCTGGAAACCTTCCGGAACTTTCGCGCCGGCTACGGCGCCACCGTCGCCACCATCATGTTCCTGGTGCTGCTGGCGATCACCTACTACCAGGTGCGGGTGATGGACCGGGGTCAGCGCCAATGAGGTCCGCGCGCCTGGCCCGCGTGTTCGGCTACCTGGCAATGCTGCTGGTGGTGGCGCTCGTCGCCGGGCCGCTGACATTCGTCTTCTTCACCTCGTTCAAGCAGCAGCCCGACATCTACTCCCAGCCCACCACCTGGTGGCCGCCGCACTGGCATCCGCAGAATTATCGGACTGCCACCCAACAGATTCCGTTCTGGACCTTCCTGCGCAACTCGGTGATTCTCACCTCGGCGCTGGCGTTGGTGAAGTTCGTCCTCGGCGTGCTCAGCGCGTTCGGGCTGGTGTTCATCCGGTTCCCGGGCCGTAACGCGGTGTTCCTGTTGATCATTGCCGCGCTGATGGTGCCCAACCAGATCACGGTGATCTCCAACTACGCGTTGATATCCCAACTGGGCCTGCGCAACACCTTCCCGGGCATCATCCTGCCGCTGGCCGGCGTCGCATTCGGAACCTTCCTGATGCGAAACCATTTCCTGTCGTTGCCCGCCGAGGTCATCGAAGCCGCCCGGATGGACGGCGCGCGGTGGTGGCAGCTGCTGCTGCGCGTCGTGCTGCCGATGTCCGGGCCCACCATGGTGGCGTTCGGACTCATCACCGTGGTCAACGAATGGAACGAATACCTCTGGCCGTTCCTGATGGCCGACGACGAATCGGTGGCGCCGCTGCCGGTGGGCCTCACGTTTCTGCAACAGGCCGAGGGAGTGACCAACTGGGGTCCGGTGATGGCGGTGACACTGCTGGCAATGCTGCCGATCCTGCTCATCTTCATTGCGCTGCAACGACAGATGATCAAGGGACTCACCTCCGGCGCGGTCAAGGGTTAGCCGTGGATACCGTGAACCGCAGGCAGTTGCTCGCGCTGATCGGCGCGGCGGGAATGACCGCCGGCTGCGCGGGAATGGGCGGCAGCGGTGGGGTCAAGTCCGGAAACGGGCCGATGACCTTCTGGTCGAATCACCCCGGTATGTCGACCGCGGTGGAAAAAGAGCTGATCGGCCGCTTCCAGGCGCAGTTTCCCGGCCTGCAGGTCAAGTTGATCGATGCCGGCAAGGACTACGACGAGGTGGCGCAGAAATTCAACGCCGCGCTGATCGGCACCGATGTGCCCGATGTTGTTGTGCTGGATGACATCTGGTGGTTTCATTTCGCCCTGAGCGGTGTTCTCGCGCCACTCGACGAGTTGATGCGCGAAGTGGGCGTGGACACACCCGACTATGTGGACTCGTTGCTGGCCGACTACGAGTTCGACGGCCAACACTATGCACTGCCGTATGCGCGTTCGACGCCGCTGTTCTACTACAACAAGGTCGTGTGGGAACGCGCCGGCCTACCGGATCGCGGACCGGTCTGTTGGCAGGAGTTCGCGGACTGGGGTCCGCGGCTGCAGCGGGTGGTCGGTGGCCGGAACTGGGCGCACGGCTGGGCGAACTCCGAAGCCATCTCCTGGACGTTCGAAGGACCGAATTGGGCGTTCGGAGGCGCATATTCGGACAAGTGGGACCTGAAGTTCACCGACCCGGCGACCATTGCGGCCGGCAACTTCTTCCGCGACTCCATCCATGGCGGCAGGTATGCCGTGGTCGCCAACAATGTTGCCAACGAGTTCGCCACCGGCATTTTGGCTTCCGCGGTGGCGTCGACGGGCGCGCTGGTCGGCATCACCGCCGCGGCCAGATTCGACTTCGGGGTGGCGCCGCTGCCGACCGGCCCCGGCGGGGCGCCCGCGTGCCCGACCGGCGGGGCAGGGCTGGCCATCCCGACCAAGTTGTCCGACGAGCGAAAGATCAACGCGCTGAAGTTCATCGCCTTTCTCACCAACCCGCAGTCCACCGTCTACTTCAGCCAGCGCACCGGCTACCTCGCCGTGCGCAAGTCTGCGGTCAACGACCCGAGTGAGCAGCGGTATCTCACCGAAAGCCCCAATGCCCGAGTCGCTTTCGATCAGCTCGCGCATACCCGCCCGCAGGACTATGCCCGTGTCTTCCTACCCGGCGCCGAGCGCGTCATCGCGTCCGGACTGGAGTCCATCGGGCTGAAGGGATCCGACGTCAGTGCGACATTCAGCGACATGAACAAGCAGCTGCAGGTCATCTACGACCGTCAGATCAAGCGCAAGCTCGCGGGTTTCCGCCATGGCTGAGGTTCGCTACCGCGCGGTCAGCCATCGCTACCCCGGCGCGCAGGGGCTGGCGGTGGACAACCTGGACCTCGAGATCGCGGACGGCGAGTTTCTGGTCCTGGTCGGGCCTTCCGGTTGCGGCAAGTCCACCACCCTGCGGATGCTGGCGGGACTGGAAACCGTTGAGAGCGGGCGCATCACAATCGGGGACGTGGACGTCACCGATCTGCCGCCGCGGGCCCGCGACGTGGCGATGGTGTTTCAGAACTATGCGCTGTACCCGAACATGACGGTGGCCGCCAACATGGGATTCGCGCTGCGCAATGCCGGCATGTCGCGCGCCGACACGCGCCGGCGTGTCCAGGAAGTCGCCGCGATGCTGGAATTGACTGAGCTGCTGGACCGTAAGCCCGCCAAGTTGTCCGGCGGGCAACGCCAGCGGGTGGCGATGGGACGTGCGATCGTGCGCCGGCCGCAGGTGTTCTGCATGGACGAGCCGCTGTCGAATCTGGACGCCAAGCTGCGGGTCAGCACCCGCTCGCAGATCTCCGGGCTGCAACGTCAGCTCGGCACCACTACCGTCTACGTCACCCACGACCAGGTCGAGGCGATGACGATGGGCGACCGAGTCGCCGTGCTCAAAGATGGTGTGCTGCAACAGGTCGACACCCCTCGCGCCCTCTACGACAATCCGGTCAACACCTTCGTCGCCACGTTCATCGGGGCCCCGTCGATGAACCTCATCGACGCCGCGGTGGCCGACGGTGTGGTGCGCTCGCCTGACTTGAGGATCCCGGTGCCCCGAGGGACCGCCGAGCGGGTGCTGGTCGGTATCCGGCCGGAGTCCTGGGACGTGGTGCCGACCGGTGCGGCGGGTTCGCTGACGGTGCGCGTCGAACTCGTCGAGGAACTCGGCTTCGAATCGTTCGTCTACGCGACGCCGGTCGGGCGGGAGGG
>NZ_LZKQ01000009.1 GCF_001668675.1 Mycobacterium asiaticum
TGTATCTCGGTATGTCATTGAATTGGCCTCTGGCACAAGGCATACGACGCCAATAGTGAATGGCGGCCCGGCGCGGGCGCCGCGACCGGAAACCCGCCGCTGAGCAGGCTAATTCCTGCAGAAAAAGACTTCGAGATTTCGTGATCAACGTTGCCGAATGGAGATAGGATTCATCCGTTACAGACTCTTCGCAGGAGGTGCGGGATGTCGTTCGTGGTCGCGAATACTGATCTGGTTTCACAAGCGGCTGGGAATCTGTCCCGCGTCGGAGCGCTGATCAATGAGGCCAATTCGGCGGCGGCCGCTCAGACCACCGCCGTCGCGGCCGCGGGAGCCGATGAAGTTTCTAGAGCTGTCGCCGCCGTCTTCGGCGCGCACGCTCAGGGTTACCAAGCCATCAGCACCCAAATTGCGTCTTTCCATGAGCAATTCGTGCGAACCATGGCCGGCGGCGCGAACGCCTACGCGCTCGCAGAGGCGACGAACCTGGGTCCCCTACAACCGGTGCTCGATGCGATCAATGCGCCCGCGAGGTCACTGTTCGGCCGCCCGCTGATCGGCAACGGCGCGGACGGCACGGCGGCAAACCCGAACGGTGAGGGCGGGGGAATCCTCTTCGGCAACGGCGGAAACGGCGTCAACGGCGGCAGCGGCGGGTCCGCGCTGCTGTTCGGTAGCGGTGGAGCCGGGGGCCAGGGCATTCCCGGCGGGGCCGGCGGAGCCGGCGGCAACGCCGGGATCTTCTACGGCAACGGCGGCGCGGGGGGTGCCGGATTCGCCGGCGGCGGCGCCGGCGGTAGAGCATTTTTCATTGGAAACGGCGGCGCCGGCGGCAATTCCCTCTCCTTCGGCGGTGGCGGCAACGGCGGCGCAGCCGGATTCCTCGTTGGTAATGGCGGCGCCGGTGGCGGCGGCGGCACCACCAGCAACGGTGGCTTCGGCGGCCAGGCCGGATTGTTCGGCGATGGTGGGGACGGCGGCAGGGGCGGGACAGTAAGCGGCAGCGGTGGCAACGGCGGCAATGCGCTCTTGGTCGGCAACGGCGGTGACGGCGGCGGCGCCACCATCGGCAGCACTCCCGGTCAAGGCGGCCAGCGCGGACTGCTGTTCGGTCAGAACGGCGCGAACGGTTAGCAGCCCTTACTTACGGTTGCGTACGTTTTTTCGCGTCGGACACACTTAGGACCCGCCAGCCTGAGTGGAAGGAACCGCAGTGGGGCATTACATCGCCAACGTCCGCGATCTCGAGTTCAACCTGCTCGAGGTTCTCGATGTCGGCGCCGTCCTGGGCACCGGTGATTACGCCGACCTGGACGTCGACACGGTCCGCACGATCCTGTCCGAGGCGGCCAGATTGGCCGAAGGCCCGGTCGCCGAAACGTTTGCCTTCGCCGACCGTAACCCGCCGGTGTTCGACCCGGCGACGCACAGCATCAGCGTCGCTCCGGAGTTGGTGAAGACGGTGCAGGCCATCAAGGACGCCGAATGGTGGCGGCTGGGCATGGCCGAGGAGATCGGCGGCATGGCCGCTCCCCCACCACTGACGTGGGCCGTCAACGAGATGATCTACTGCGCCAACCCGTCCGTGTGCTTCTTCAACCTCGGCCCGGTGTTTTCGCAGTCACTCTTCGTCGAAGGCAACGACGAGCAGAAGCGTTGGGCCGCTTTGGGAATCGAGCGCGGTTGGCAGGCCACCATGGTGCTCACCGAACCCGATGCCGGCTCAGACGTGGGTGCCGGCCGCGCCAAGGCGATCGAACAGCCCGACGGCACTTGGCATATCGAGGGCGTCAAGCGGTTCATCTCCGGCGGCGACGTCGGCGACACCGCCGAGAACATCTTCCACCTGGTGCTGGCACGGCCCGAGGGCGCCGGCCCCGGCACCAAAGGCTTGAGCCTGTTCTACGTGCCCAACTACCTGTTCGACCCCGAAACCGGTGAAATCGGTTCCCGCAACGGCGTATACGTCACCGGAGTCGAACACAAGATGGGTCTGAAGTCCTCGCCCACGTGCGAGGTTACGTTCGGTGCCACCGATGTGCCCGCCGTCGGTTATCTGGTCGGCGGGGTGCACAACGGGATCGCGCAAATGTTCACCGTCATCGAGCACGCCCGCATGACGATCGGCGTCAAATCGGCGGGCACCCTGTCCACCGGTTACCTGAACGCCCTCGCCTACGCCAAGGAACGGATCCAGGGCGCGGACCTGACGCAGATGACGGACAAGACCGCGCCGCGAGTGACGATCATGCACCACCCCGATGTGCGTCGCAGCCTGATGACCCAGAAGGCCTACGCCGAGGGGCTGCGTGCGCTGTACCTGTACGCCGCAGCGCATCAGGATGACGCTGTGGCAGAACGAGTTTCGGGTGCCGATCATGACATGGCGCACCGCGTGGATGATCTGTTGCTGCCCATCGTCAAAGGTGTGGGCTCCGAACGTGCATACGAGATCCTGACCGAGTCGCTGCAGACACTGGGCGGCTCGGGCTTTCTGACCGACTATCCCCTCGAGCAGTACATCCGTGACTCGAAGATCGATTCGCTCTACGAGGGCACCACCGCTATTCAGGCGCTGGACTTCTTCTTCCGCAAGATCGTTCGCGACCACGGCCAGGCGCTTCAGCACGTGACGACTCAGATCAACAAGACCCTGGAGAACACCGACGAATCGCTGAAAGATCAGTCCGAATTGGTCCAGCGCGCACTGGAAGACGTGACCGGTATGACCACCGCGCTGATGGGATACCTGATGTCTGCCGCCCAGCACCCCACCGACATCTACAAGGTGGGTTTGGGCTCGACGCGCTACCTGCTGGCCGTCGGTGACCTGCTGATCGGCTGGCGACTGCTGGACCAGGCCAATGTGGCGCAGGCGGCGTTGGCGGGCGAACCGTCTGACAGCGACCGGGCGTTTTACCAGGGCAAGGTCGCGGTGTCGGCGTTCTTCGCAAAGAACATGCTGCCCAAGCTGAGCGGAGTGCGCAGCGTCATCGAGCACATCGACGACGAAATCATGCGCATGCCAGAAGACGCCTTCTAAACACACAGCTAGTACAAAGCTGCCGCGGGTAGACCCGCTTGTTGGGATCAGCCCACGATTGGAGCAGCTTTGATGTCTTCGCGCACTCGCCGGCCCACTCGGTTCGCCGTCCTGACGCTCGCAGCGATAACCGCACTGCCGCTCGCCGCCTGCGGCTCGTCGAACAAGGCCGGTCCGCCCGCACCACCGGCCACGTCGAGCGCGTCGACAGCAGCTGCGGCACCGCCGCCCGAAGGCCAATCGCGGGTCAGCGGGCTCATCGCCTCGGTCTCCGGCAGCGCGGCACAGGTGACGCAACAGAATGACCAGGGAAACACCAGCGCCACAGTCGATTTCACACCGTCCACGAAGATCACCGAGGTGACTCCCGCGGTGCTGACGGACGTCACCCCGGGCAGCTGCGTCACCGTGCTAACCCGGGAAGCGCCCAGCGGTCAACCCGCGACTGCAGCCATGGTGCGGATCGCCCCAGCGGCCGACGGCAAATGCCCACAGCCCAAGCAGCCCGCCAAACGCCCGGCCATCAGCGGCACCGTGGCGTCGGTCACCGGGAACACCCTCAACATCACCACCGATGCCGCCCCGGCGTCGGCCACCGTCACCGTCAAAACCCGCTACACCAAACAGAACGCCGCAACCACACAAGCCATCACCGCGGGTAAATGCTTGACGGCGCAGGGAACTCAGGGCAACGGCGGTGTGCTGCAGGCGACCACCATCAAGCTGCGACCGGCGCATGACGGCAAGTGCGGACCCGGTGGCGGGAAGCCGCACGGGCACGGCGGCTGATCGACGCGTCATTGGCCATGCCTATGGGCGGCATCGCGAATCGGTATAAGCGCGAGGGAAAGAATTGACCGCCGGTCCCCTTGAATGTGGTTATGGAACTTCAATCACAGACCGCTTTGATCACCGGCGGCACGGCGGGCATCGGCCTGGAAACCGCACGACTGTTCGCCGCGCAGGGCGCCGAGGTCGTCGTGTCGGGCCGCAACGATGAGCGCGGCGCGAAGGCCGTCGCAGAGATCGGGGGCAAGTCACGGTTCGTTCGCGCTGATCTCGGCGACATGGACTCGATCGCGAACCTGGTGCGGGAAGCCGGCGATGTCGACATCCTCGTCAACAACGCCGGGTCATTTCCGGTGGCGCCCACCGTGGACCAGGACGTGACATCTTTTCAGGCCATGTTCGACACCAACGTGCGGGGCAGCTACTTCCTGGTGGCCGAACTGGCGAAAGGCATGCTGGCGCGGGGACGCGGCAGCATCGTCAATGTCACGTCCCTGGCCGCCATCAAGGGCATGCCCGGTGCGTCGGTCTACGGCGCGACCAAGGCCGCGCTCGCATCGTTCACCCGGACGTGGGCTGCCGAGTTCGGCGGCAAAGGCATTCGGGTGAACAGTGTTTCGCCCGGTCCGACCCGCACCGCCGGTGTGCTGGCCGAGTGGGGCGAGTCGATCGAAGACATCGGCGCGACGCTGCCGTTGCAACGGACCGCCTCGCCGGCCGAAATCGCCGAAGCGGTCTTGTTTTTGGCCTCACCGCGGGCCAGTTACGTGACCGGGTCGACCCTGTACGTCGACGGCGGCGGTTCGGCAATCTGAGGCTAGCCGCTCTGGTGGCCCGCGAACCGGGCCACCGCGGTGGCGATCTCTTCCGGACAGTCCTCTTGCAGGAAGTGTTTGGCAGGCAGCAGGATCGGCTCGGTGACACCGGCTGCACGCTGAGCCTGCACACCGTAGCGCTGCCACGGCAGCATGGTGTCGCGAGCTCCCCACACCACGTGCACCGGGTAGCGGCGGTCACCGACGACATCGAGGTACAACCGCTCCTTGGCAGCGTTCAGCTCGAACCCGCGCATGATCTGCAGAAAGGCTCGCCCGCCGTCGTCGCCGAACAACAGCGGCGGCCAGCACGCGAGTTCGGCGGCGGGAACCTTGCGGCTCACCCCGACGAGCCGCATGATCGACGAGAACGCGCCGGGCACGCGGAGTGAGGCCAGCCAGGCCTCGCCGATGCCCCGATGCGCAAACGGCTCCATCGGCCACGGCCGGTGGAACGAGTCGACCTCGATGATGGTGTTGAGCAGGGTCATCGACAGCACCCGCTCGGGCGCAGCGGCGGCCACTTCGAATCCGACCGGTCCCCCGATGTCGTGCACGAGCAGGTGGAAGCGGCCCAGCCCCAGGGCGTCGGTCGCCGACAGCAGCCAGCGGCCGAGTCCGCTCCAGGTGTAGTCGCCGTCCGCGGGCCGCTCGGTGAACCCGAGACCGGGCAGGTCTACCGCAACGCCGCGCAGGCCCCCGGCCGCCAGGGCGGGAATCACCTTGCGGTAAAGGTAGGCCGAAGCCGGTACCCCGTGTACGCACAGTACGACGGGCGCATCCCGGGGACCCTCGTCCAGCACGAATGACGAGATCCCGTCGGCGGTGAACGCCCTTCCCGAGGACCGATACTGATCGAGCAATCGCCTTGTTGTCTCCGCTGCCATGTTGCCTATAACGAGGCACGGCGCCGTCGGGTTGCACGCCGGCACAGCGGATTCCCAATAGCGGCTATCACCAACAGCAATGGTTCCCGTTAGGGTGTGCGGTGCATGGACATTTGGGATCTGCGTGCGTTCGTCGCCGTCGTCGAAGAGGGCGGGCTTTCGGCGGCGGCTCGACGCCTGCACATCAGCCAGCCGTCGTTGTCCCAGACGATGCAAGGGCTGGAGAAACACCTCGACGCGCAGCTGCTGACCCGCAGCAGCGCGGGGGTGACGCCCACCGCCGCCGGCATGACCCTGCTCACCGAGGCCCGGGCCGTGCTGGCCCGCTACGACCAGCTGATAGCCGCGATGGCCAAGCACTCGTCGCAAGAAGGTCGAACATTGCGCATCGGTGTGCCGCTGGAATTGCCGCCCCAGCCGTTGTCCGGAGCGCTCGCGTCGTTGGCGACGGCGTTCCCGTTGACTGTTGTGGAGATCCGGCACCTGTCCACCGCCAAGCAGATCGAGGCGCTCAATGCCGGCGAGCTGGATCTGGGTCTGGTGCGGGAGCGGCCGCTGGCCGATCACCTGGACGTGGTGACGGTGCTGGAAGAACCCCTGGGGGTGCTGCTCGCCGTTGAGGACGCCGACACGCTGGACACTGTCGACGGAGCGGTTCGGCTCGACCGATTGTCCGATTTGCAGTGGCTCGGCTTCCCCCGGGACAGCAGCCCGGCCTGGTACGACGAACTCACGGCCGTGCTGCGCAGCCACGGGGTGCAGGCCGGGCCGCCGACGTCCTACACCCAGGACCTGCTAGCCGAGGTCAAGGTGGCCACGATCAGTGCCGGTGGCAAATTCGCGTTCGCGCCGGCGGGCCGATTCGATTCCCTGCCGGACTCGGTGCGCTGGCTGCCGTTGGAGGGACGACCGCTGGTCCGGCGCACCTGGGCGATGTGGCCCGCCTCGTCGCGTCGGCGCGACCTCGGCCATCTGGTGGCCGCGCTTGAAGACGTCAGACGGTGAATCCGAGGGCGCGCAACTGCTCGCGGCCCTCTTCGGTGATCTTGTCCGGACCCCACGGCGGATTCCACACCCAGTTGATCCGGATCTCGTCGACCAGGCCTGCGCCCACCAGCGCGGAACGGGACTGGTCTTCGATGACGTCGGTCAGCGGGCATGCCGCGGACGTCAGCGTCATGTCGATGAGCGCGATGGTCCCCTCGTCGCCCTCTTCGAGGTTCATCCCGTAGACCAGGCCGAGGTCGACGACGTTGATGCCCAGTTCCGGGTCGACCACGTCGCGCATCGCCTCCTCGACTTCGGCGAGGAAATTCTGGTCGGTCGCGCTGGTGTCGCTACCGGGCGCGGTGGTCTCGCTCATTGATCAACCTCCTCGAGGATCGCGTGGGCCTGCGCCAGGGCGTCCTTGAACGCCATCCAGCCGAGCAGCGCACATTTCACCCGCGCCGGATACTTGGCCACTCCTGCGAACGCTACTCCGTCACCCAAAACGTCCTCGTCACCCTGCACGTTCCCGCGCGAGGAGACCATCTCGGTGAACGCGTCGAGGGTCCGGAGCGCTTCCGGCACGCTCTGCCCGATCACCTGCTCGGTCAGCACCGAGGTCGAGGCCTGACTGATCGAACAGCCCTGCCCGTCGTAGGAGATGTCGGAGACGGTTGCGCCGTCGTCAGAGAGCGCAACCCGCAGCGTGACTTCGTCACCACAGACCGGGTTGACGTGCGACACCTCGGCGGCGAACGGTTCGCGCAACCCTCGATTATGCGGGTGCTTGTAATGGTCCAGGATCACGTCCTGGTACATCTGCTCGAGACGCACCGTCAGGTTCTCCCGAAGAATTCGATTGACCGGCGTACGCCGGCCACCAGCCGCTCGACTTCCTCTGCGGTGTTGTAGACCGCGAACGAGGCCCGCGCGGTAGCGGCCAAACCGAACCTGCGGTGCAGCGGCAACGCGCAGTGGTGTCCGACCCGCACGGCGACGCCGTCGTCGTCGAGCACCTGACCGACGTCGTGCGCGTGCACACCGTCTACCACGAACGAGACCGGCGACCCGCGGTCGGCCATCGACGTCGGGCCGACGATGTGGACCCCGTCGATGCCGGAGAGCCCCTCAATGGCGCGGGCGACCAAGTCGCGTTCGTGCGCCTCGACGGCGTCCATGCCGATGGCGCCGAGGTAACGCGCGGCGGCGGCCAGACCGATCACCTGCGAGGTCATCGGGGTGCCGGCCTCGAAGCGCTGCGGGGCCGGCGCATAGGTGGAGGTCTCCATGGTGACGGTCTCGATCATCGAGCCACCGGTAATGAACGGGGGCAGCGCGGCGAGCAACTCCCGGCGCCCGTACAGCACCCCGATTCCGTTGGGGCCCAGCATCTTATGACCGGAGAATGCCGCGAAATCGACGTCCAGCTCGTGGAAGTCGACGGGCTGGTGTGGCACCGACTGGCAGGCATCCAGCACGGTCAGTGCGCCGACGGCCCTGGCCCGCGCGACCAGTTCCGGCACCGGCGCCAACGCGCCGGTCACGTTGGAATGATGGCTGAAGGCAACGACTTTGGTGTTGCGGTCGAGTTCCAGCGAGTCCAGGTCGATGCGGCCGTCCTCGGTCACGCCGAACCATCTGAGGGTGGCGCCGGTGCGGCGGGCCAGCTCCTGCCACGGGATGAGGTTCGCGTGGTGTTCGAGCTCGGTGGTGACGATCACGTCGCCGGGGCCCACCGTGTGCTCGAAACGGCTGTCCCCCAACACATAGGACACCAGGTTGAGCGACTCGGTGGCGTTCTTGGTGAACACCAGTTCGTCGGCGTCGGCGCCGACGAACACGGCGATGTCGGCGCGGCCCTGCTCGTACGCGTCGGTGGCCTCTTCCATCAACTGGTGTGCACCGCGGTGCACCCCGCCGTTGGAGGTGAGGACAAACTCGCGTTCGGCGTCGAGCACCTGCAGCGGCCGTTGCGATGTCGCTCCGGAATCGAGGTATGCCAACTGATTTCCGCCGCGCATGATGCGCTTGAGGATCGGAAAGTCGGCCCGGATCGCCGTGAGGTCCAGAGCGGTGCTCATGTTATGCCCCAGTTGCCGCCGTCTGCGTGAAGCGCACGTACCCGTTCTGCTCGAGTTCGTCGGCGAGTTCGGAACCGCCGGACTCGGCGATGCGGCCGCCGACGAAGACGTGCACGAACTCGGGGTGGATGTAGCGCAGGATCCGGGTGTAGTGCGTGATGAGCAGGATGCCGGCGTTTTCGGCCTGGGCGTAGCGGTTGACGCCCTCGCTCACCACGCGCAGCGCATCGACGTCCAGGCCGGAGTCGGTTTCGTCCAGGATGGCGATCTTGGGCTTGAGCAACTCGAGCTGCAGGATCTCGTGGCGCTTCTTCTCGCCACCGGAAAAGCCTTCGTTGACACTGCGTTCGGCGAATGCCGGGTCGATCTCGAGCGCGGCCATCGCCGACTTGACCTCTTTGACCCAGTGCCGCAGCTTGGGCGCCTCACCGCGGATGGCCGTGGCGGCCGAGCGCAGGAAGTTCGACACCGACACACCGGGCACCTCGACGGGGTACTGCATGGCCAGGAACAGCCCGGCCCGCGCCCGTTCGTCGACGCTCATCGCCAGCACGTCCGCGCCGTCCAGGGTGATCGACCCCGACGTCACCTCATACTTGGGGTGCCCGGCGACGGCGTAGGACAGTGTCGACTTGCCCGAACCGTTGGGACCCATCAGGGCATGCGTCTCACCGGATTTCACCGTCAGGTCCACACCCTTGAGAATGGGGATCTCACGCTGGCCATCGCTGGCGTTCGGGTCCGCGACGCTGACGTGCAGGTCTTTGATTTCCAATGTGGTCATGCTGTTTTTTCCGTTATTTCCAGTTCGTGTTCGATGGCTTCGGTCAAGCGCTCCCGGATCTCGGGCACCGCGATCTTGGCGATGATCTCGCCGAAGAAGCCGCGGATCACCAAGCGGCGGGCCTGCTCTTCGGGGATGCCCCGGGAGCGCAGATAGAACAGCTGCTCGTCGTCGAATCGCCCGGTGGCGCTGGCGTGCCCGGCGCCGACGATCTCGCCGGTCTCGATCTCCAGGTTGGGCACCGAGTCGGCGCGGGCGCCGTCGGTGAGCACCAGATTGCGGTTCATCTCGAACGTGTCGGTGCCGGTGGCTGCGGCGCGGATCAGCACATCGCCAACCCACACGGTGTGCGCATCGGGCCGCCGCGAGGACGGATCCCCTTGCAGCGCACCCTTGTACAGCACGTTGGACCGGCAGTCAGGCTGGGCGTGGTCGACCAGCAGCCGCGACTCGAGGTGCTGGCCGTCGTCGGCGAAGTACAGGCCCAACAGGTCCGCGTCGCCGCCGGGCCCGGCGAACCGCAGGTTGATCGAAGTCCGAACCACCTCGCCGCCCAGGGTGACGGTGACGTGGCGCAGTACCGCGTCCTTGCCAAGCCGCGCGTGGTGCGCGCTGACGTGCACCATGTCGTCCGCCCAGTCGGCGATCGAGATGACGGTGAGGCGGGCGGCGTCCTCGACGACGAATTCCACGTTGTCGGCGTAGGTTCCGCTGCCCTTGTGGTCGATGATGACGACGGCCTCGGCGAGTTCGGCGACCCGGATCTGCAGATGCCCGTAGGCGACCGCACCGGCTCCGGGACCGGTGACGGTGATGTTCACCGGCTCGGCGACTTGGGTGTCGCGGGCGATTCCGACCAGCGTCGCTGAGTTGAACGACGAGAATGCTTGCGCGGCAACACGGTCCGCGGGAACGCCGCCCTCGCCCAGCCGTTCATCGCCGCGGCGCACCGTCTCGGTCTGTACGCCTTCGTGCTCGCTGACGGTGATCGTGGCGTTGCCGGTGGCATGCGCGGACCCGTCGTGCAGGCCGCGCAGCCGCTTCAGCGGCGTGAACCGCCAGATCTCATCCCGGCCGTGCGGCACCTCGAAGGCTTCGACATCGAAGGAGGAGAACAACTCTCCCTTGTTGAGTGCGGCGGCGGCTGAACCCGTGGGTGCGGTCGTAGGACTCGTCATCCCACAGAGCCCTCCATCTGCAACTCGATCAGCCGGTTGAGCTCGAGTGCGTACTCCATCGGCAGTTCCTTGGCGATCGGCTCGACGAAGCCGCGCACCACCATCGCCATGGCCTCGTCCTCGGTCATGCCGCGGCTCATCAGGTAGAACAGCTGGTTCTCGCTGACCTTGGAGACGGTGGCCTCGTGGCCCATCGTGACGTCGTCCTCGCGGATGTCGACGTAGGGGTAGGTGTCGCTGCGGCTGATCGTATCGACAAGCAGCGCATCGCATTTCACAGAGGAGCGCGACCCATGTGCACCCTTGTTCACCTGCACCAGGCCGCGGTAGGAGGTACGGCCACCGCCGCGGGCCACCGACTTGGACACGATGTTGCTCGACGTGTTCGGCGCCAGGTGCAGCATCTTGGCGCCGGTGTCCTGGTGCTGGTCCTCACCGGCGAACGCGATCGACAGCACCTCGCCCTTGGCGTGCTCGCCGGTCATCCAGACGGCCGGGTACTTCATGGTCACCTTGGACCCGATGTTGCCGTCGACCCACTCCATGGTGGCGCCGGCCTCGGCGCGGGCGCGCTTGGTGACCAGGTTGTAGACGTTGTTCGACCAGTTCTGGATCGTCGTGTAACGGCAACGGCCACCGGGCTTCACGATGATCTCGACCACCGCGGAGTGCAGCGAGTCCGACTTGTAGATCGGCGCGGTGCAGCCCTCGATGTAGTGCACATAGGCGTTCTCGTCGACGATGATCAGGGTCCGCTCGAACTGGCCCATGTTCTCGGTGTTGATCCGGAAGTAGGCCTGCAGCGGGATGTCGACGTGCACACCCGGCGGGACATAGATGAACGAGCCGCCGCTCCACACCGCGGTGTTGAGCGCCGAGAACTTGTTGTCACCGGCCGGGATCACCGTGCCGAAGTACTGCTGGAAGATCTCCGGGTGCTCACGCAGGCCGGTGTCGGTGTCCAGGAAGATGACGCCCTGGGCCTCCAGGTCCTCGCGGATCTGGTGGTAGACCACCTCGGAGTTGTGTGCCACCAGCCCTTCGGCGACGAAGTTGTGCGGACCATCGACCTCGATGTCGTAGACCGGCTCAACCTCGTACGGCTCGATCGATTTCACTCGCTCGAACCCCAGCCAATCGTTGACGTGGGCGCGAATGGTCGTGCCGTGCGAGCTGTTCGATGAATGCATGTAGACGCGGCGGCCGAACCGGTTGGTGCGCTTCGGATTACGACATCCGAGACGCTCGAAATCACCGGAAATGCCGAGCCGCCAGGCGGTTTGGATGCGCTCGGGAGCATGGCGATACGGCTGAGTAAACGACCACGGTCCGCCTGCGCGCAGGCCCGACAGTTCGGCAAGTTCGCGAGCCTGTCGCAGCATCGGCTCGTTGGCGCACGTCAGGAGAACCGAACCACTGCTCTCGGGCGTCACATATCCGTCGGCGTCTACCCACCCGCCGAGGAAGGCCAGCCGCTGGTCAACCGGCAGGCCAAAGACCCAGTCCGGCACCCTCTTGGTCAACGACAGCCCGCCGAAGCCCAACGCAACGATCCACTCTGTCAGTGCCTTTGAGTTGACGACGACCCGGTACTGGTCGGCTTCAATGCAGCGCAACCCGAAAAGCTCCCTGACGACCCGGGTTACTTCGGCACGCAACTCCACGTCCGTGGCCGGAATTGCAAGCTGCATCCGATATGTCCTGGTGGAAAGATGCAGGTTGCCGTCACCGATATAGAGGCCTAGCAGCCACATCAGGTCGACTGAACTCACTGCGGGAGCATCCAATCCGGCAATGCTGGGAAGTTCGGCGGCGACACCGAAATCCGGCAGCCGACGAGGCACGGCAATGAAGTCACCGGCCTTGATCTCCCCGACGGTGACCCAGCGGCGCGCATACCGGGCCCGCTGGCGACCTTCCTTGCGTTCGTCGCGCAGGACCAGCATGGGGTGGTTATCGGTGGCACGGATGCTGCGTCGCGTGGTCTTGATCTCGTGCGTCAAGCGGGTGTCCGTCTGCGCGGCGGCGCGAACCGGAGCCACCACGAACCGCTCCGCGTCCTCGTCGTAAGCGAAAACCCGGTCGCCGAACTCGATTTCCTTGATCGGCACCTGTCCGCGGTTCGCCGTCCACACCACAGTGTCGCCCGCCAGGCATTCATACTGCGCCGCCACACCGGCAACCAGGCGCTGCTTCTCGGCCTCCGGGATGCCCAGCCGGTCGTACGTGTTGCGAATGTCTTCGGGCAGCTCTTCCCAGCTGGCGGCCTGCTTCTCCGTCGACCGCACGAAGTACTTGATGTTGTCGAAGTCGATGCCCTCCAGGTTGGAACCCCAGTTGGGCATCGGCTTCTTGTCGAACGTGCGCAGCGCCTTCAGGCGGGTCTCGAGCATCCACTCGGGCTCGTTCTTCTTCGCGGAGATATCACGCACCACGGCCTCGGAAAGCCCGCGCTGCGCGCTGGCACCGGCGACGTCGGAGTCCGCCCAGCCGTAGCCGTAGCGACCGAGCGAGTCGATGGTCTGCTCCTGGGTGAGCGGCTCGGCGGTCCGTGCGGCTTCGAGTGTCATGAGGACGCTCCTTCGTTGGTGGTTGAGCGCGGGCTGGGCGCCGGGGTAAGTGGTACGTGGGTGGTGCAGGCGCAGTCGCCGTTGACGATGGTCGCCAGCAGCTGCACGTGAGTGCCGAGTACTTCGGACATGGCTTGCTGCTCGGCTTCGCACAGTTCCGGGAATTCCTCGGCGACATGAGCGACTGGGCAGTGGTGTTGGCAGATTTGCACACCGTGGATGGGCCCGCCCACCCGGGTGGTGGTAGCGACGTAACCCGCCTTGGTCAGCGCATTGGCAATCCGCTCCGAAGCGGCTTCCACGGCGGCCTCGTCCGGACCTTCCGCCCCGTCGACACCGGCCAGTAGCGCGTCGATTCGGCGCCTGGCGAATTTGCGCACGGCGTCGTCGCCACCGATCTCCCGCAATTGGCGCATCGCCGCTGCGGCCAGGTCGTCGTAGGCGTGGTCGAGCTTGCCGCGGCCCGCCGCCGTCAACCGGTAGCGCTTGGCCGGCCGGCCGCGTCCGACCTGCTGCCAGGGCGCGGCGGGGACGGACTCAGCGTCACCGGCCTCGATCAGCGCGTCGAGGTGACGCCGCACCCCGGCGGCGGTCAGGCTCAGGCGGTCGCCGATTTCACTGGCGGTGATCGAGCCGGATTCCAGCAGCAACCGCACGATCGCGCGGCGGGTGTGACCATCCGACCCGGCAGCACCGGCTGCGGGCCCGGCTGGGGGCATGGCAGCGTCCAGCTCGGTTCGGATTTTCACAACACCAGTGTGACGCAATTCCGGCAGGCGGTCCAGGAAGGGTGCCCTATCAACGGCGTTGCGCTGGTCACAGGTGCTCGGGGCTAGTCTGCTCTGATGGCTGCCCGCCACCACACCCTGAGCTCGTCGATCGCCAGCCTGCATGGCGACGAGCAGACGGTGGGCAAACCGCTCAACTCCGCCGAGCTCACCGCGCTCAAACGCACCCGGTTGTTCGGCGCCACCGGCACCGTGCTGATGGCGATCGGCGCGCTGGGCGACGGCGCCCGGCCGGTCGTTCAGGACCCCACCTTTGGCGTGCGGCTGCTGAACCTGCCGTCACGGATCCAGACCGTGTCACTGACGATGACCACGACCGGCGCGGTCATGATGGCGCTGGCCTGGCTGATGCTCGGCCGCTTCGCGATCGGCAAACGGCGCATGTCGCGCGGCGACGTCGACCGCACCCTGGTCTTGTGGATGCTGCCGCTGCTGATCGCACCGCCGATGTACAGCAAAGACGTCTACTCCTACCTCGCCCAGAGTCAGATTTCGCTGGAAGGTCTTGACCCCTACCGGGTGGGACCGGCCTCTGGCCTGGGCCTGGGCCACGTGTTCACGCTCTCGGTGCCCAGCCTGTGGCGGGAGACACCGGCGCCCTACGGCCCGCTGTTCCTGTGGATCGGCCGGGGCATCTCCTCGATCACCGGGGAGAACATTGTCGCCGCGGTGCTGTGTCACCGGCTGGTGGTGTTGGTCGGTGTGGCGTTGATCGTGTGGGCGACGCCGCGGCTGGCGCGGCGCTGCGGCGTGGCCGAGGTCAGCGCATTGTGGCTGGGTGCGGCCAATCCGCTGCTGTTCATGCACCTGGTCGCCGGCATCCACAACGAGGCGTTGATGCTCGGCCTGATGCTGACCGGCGCCGAGTTCGCGCTGCGCGGCATCGACGCCACTCGTTCGCTCAAGCCGGACTCCTGGCGGATCGGTCCGGACTGGCAACCGCTTGGCATGTTGTTGGCCGGCTCGGTCTTGATCGTGCTGTCGTCCCAGGTGAAGCTGCCGTCGCTGCTGGCGCTCGGCTTCGTGACGATGGCCCTGGCGTACCGGTGCGGCGGCACATTCCAAGCGCTGCTGCTGTCCGGTGGCGCGATGGCCGCGTTATCGCTGGCGGTGATGGGTTTGGTCGGCTGGGCCAGTGGGCTCGGTTTCGGCTGGATCTACACGCTGGGCACCGCCAACGTGGTGCGCAGCTGGATGTCACCGCCCACGCTGCTGGCGCTGGGCACCGGCCAGGTGGGCATTCTGCTGGGGCTGGGCGATCACACCACCGCGGTGTTGTCCCTGACGCGTGGCATCGGTGTGCTCATCATCATGGTCCTGGTGTGCTGGCTGCTGCTGGCGGTTTTCCGTGGCCGGTTGCACCCAATCGGCGGCCTCGGGGTGGCGCTGGGGCTGACGGTGCTGCTGTTCCCCGTCGTGCAGCCCTGGTATCTGCTGTGGGCGATCATCCCGCTGGCAGCCTGGGCGACCCGCACCGGATTCCGGGGCGCCGCGATCGTCATCACCCTGATCATCGGCATCTTCGGGCCTACCGCCAACGGCGACCGGTTCGCGCTGTTCCAGATCATCGACGCCACCCTGGCCAGCGCGTTCATCGTGGTGGTGCTGATCGCGGTGACCTACACCCGGTTGCCGTGGCGGCCGCTGCCGAACGGAGACCGCGCCGCGCCGACCGACGCGGAGGCCCCGTCAACCCCGACTGATCCTGTGAGCCCGGCCACCCCACGGGCCACTCCCCGTCCCGAGGCGACAACCGACGCCTACGCTGACTCCACGTGAGCTCACTCCCCCACGACCGCGACATCGCGGTGCGGCTGCGCGGGGTATGCAAGCAGTACGGGTCCGTCACGGCCGTGTCCAACCTCGATCTCGAGGTGCATACCGCCGAGGTGTTCGCGCTGCTGGGCCCGAACGGTGCCGGCAAGACCACCACCGTGGAGATGTGTGAGGGCTTCACCCGTCCCGACGCCGGCACCATCGAGGTGCTCGGTCTGGACCCGATCGCCGACAACGCCCGCCTGCGGCCACGCATCGGCGTGATGCTGCAGGGTGGCGGCGGGTACCCGGCGGCCCGCGCCGGGGAGATGCTCAATCTGGTGGCGTCCTACGCCGCCGACCCACTGGACCCGCAGTGGCTGCTGGAAACGCTGGGCCTGACCGAGGCCGCCCGCACCACCTACCGGCGGCTGTCCGGCGGCCAGCAACAGCGGCTCGCGCTGGCCTGCGCGCTGGTGGGACGCCCCGAGTTGGTGTTCCTGGATGAACCCACCGCCGGCATGGACGCGCACGCCCGACTGCTGGTGTGGGAGCTGATCGACGCGCTGCGCCGCGACGGCGTCACGGTGGTGCTGACCACCCATCAGCTCAAGGAGGCCGAGGAGCTGGCAGACCGGTTGGTGATCATCGACCACGGCGCGACGGTCGCCGCCGGCACGCCCGCCGAGCTGATGCGCAGCGGTGCCAAAGGCCAGTTGAGGTTCACCGCGCCGCCGCGGCTGGACCTGTCCCTGCTGGCCTCGGCGCTGCCCGAGGGCTACCAGACCACCGAGGTGACGCCGGGCGAGTACCTGGTCGAAGGCCCGGTCGGTCCTCAGGTGCTGGCGACGGTGACGGCGTGGTGCGCGCAGATCGACGTGCTGGCCACCGATATGCGCGTCGAGCAACGCAGCCTCGAAGACGTCTTCCTCGATCTGACCGGCCGGAGGTTGCGGCAGTGAGTGACCTGTTCCCCGCGGGCACGTTCACCCCGGACCCCCGCCCCAACGCCGTGTCGAGGATGCTGCTCGCGCAGTTCAGCCTGGAAGCCAAGCTGCTGTTGCGCAACGGTGAGCAACTGCTGCTGACGATGTTCATCCCAATCACGCTGCTCATCGGGTTGACCCTGCTGCCGTTGGGTTCGTTCGGCCCGCACCGGGCCGCGGTGTTCGTGCCGGCGATCATGGCGCTGGCGGTCATCTCCACCGCGTTCACCGGGCAAGCGATCGCGGTGGCGTTCGACCGGCGCTACGGGGCACTGAAGCGGCTCGGCGCGACCCCGCTGCCGGTGTGGGGCATCATCACCGGCAAGGCGCTGGCCGTCATCTTCACCGTGTTCCTGCAGTCAATTGTCTTGGGCGCCATAGGTTTTGCGTTGGGCTGGCGACCTGCGCCGGCTGCGCTGGCGTTGGGCGGTGTGGTCATTGCGCTGGGCACCGCGGGATTCGCCTCGCTGGGCCTGCTGCTGGGTGGGACCCTGCGGGCCGAGATCGTGCTGGCGCTGGCCAACCTGCTGTGGTTCGTGTTCGCCGGCCTGGGCGCTCTGACGCTCGAGACCGGCATGATCCCCGCGGCCGTCAAGTGGGTGGCGCGAGTGACGCCGTCGGGCGCGCTGACCGAAGCGCTGTCGCAGGCGATGAGCCTGTCGGTGGACTGGTTCGGGTTGGCGGTGCTGGTGGTGTGGGGTGCACTCGCGGCATTGGCCGCGCGAAGGTGGTTCCGCTTTACCTAGGCGTTTGGCTTTGGCCCACCGTTGACCGTGCGCTCACGGCACAGAAGTGCGAGTAGCTGACGCCCTCAGCGCAGAGCCAACGCCAAGGTGAAGTGGCGGGCGAACTCCCGCGCCGAAGCCTGCTTCTACTACGCACCGTAGTCGTCGCTACGATCGGTCGGTGGCCCTCGGACAAGCACTGCTGCGGGTGGTGGACAAGCTCCCCGACCCCAGCCTGCGTGTGCAGCGCGTCATCGCCGCGGCCGTCATCCTCACCCAGGGCGGCATCGCGGTCACCGGTGCGATCGTCCGCGTCACCGCTTCTGGCCTGGGCTGTCCCACCTGGCCACAGTGCTTCCCTGGCAGCTTCACACCGGTAGCCGTCGCGGAAGTTCCCCGCATTCACCAGGCCGTCGAGTTCGGCAACCGCATGATTACCTTCGCGGTCGTCCTCACCGCCGCGCTGGCCGTGCTGGCCGTCACCCGCGCGCGGCGGCGCCGCGAAGTCCTCGTCTACGCCTGGCTGATGCCTGCCTCGACCGTCGTGCAGGCCATCATCGGTGGCATCACGGTGCGCACCGGCCTGTTGTGGTGGACGGTGGCGATCCACCTGCTGGCGTCGATGACGATGGTCTGGCTGTCGGTGCTGCTCTTCGTCAAGGTCGGCGAGCCCGACGATGGCGTGGTCCGGGTGCTGGTCGTCAAACCGCTGCGCCTGCTCACCGTGCTGAGCGCGCTGAACCTGGCCGCGGTGCTGGTGACCGGGACGCTGGTGACCGCGGCGGGTCCGCACGCGGGCGACAAGAGCCCGAGCCGGACGGTACCGCGGCTCAAGATCGAGATCACCGACCTTGTGCACGCGCACTCGTCATTGCTGGTGTCCTATTTCGCGCTGCTGGTGGGCCTTGGGTTCGGCTTGTTGGCGGTAAAAGCCGCCCAGCCGGTCATGCGCCGCCTCGGCGTGCTGCTGGTGCTGGTGTTCGCGCAGGCCGGAGTGGGCACCGCCCAGTACTACACCGGAGTCCCGGCGGTCCTGGTCGCCCTCCATGTAGCCGGCGCGGCGGCCTGCACCGCCGCCACCGCGGCGCTATGGGCGTCGATGCGAGAACGGGCCCAGCCCGAGCCCCTCGAGAGCTGACTCGACGGCAACCGCGAATCCGCGTTGCGCCAGCCCGCGGGTGTCGGCGTCCAACCGCAGCCAGCCCAGCGACGGGTCTATCAGTTGCACCTCGAGCACCCGCTCACCGACCAAGTGGACCCGCGCATAGAGCAAATCCTCAAGCTCGGCCAACGCTGCGGCGCCCACATCCCACAACTCGAAATCGGCATCGCCCTGGTGCAACGCATTGTCGACGGCGGTGAACGCATGCGAGGGTTTGCCGCCGATGAAGACCAGCACCGTTTCGTCGGCCGATCCGGACTGCACGTACACGCTGTGGCCGGCTTCCTGGCGTTCGGCGATGTAGGCGTGCGCGTCGAACCGGTCGCTGAAGCGCTTCGTTCCAGTCCCGACGGTCGGGCTGACGAAGACCCGGCCGGTCTGCGGTAACCGGACCTGGTCACCCGGCGCGTACACCTCGCCCGGGAGCGTCGGTACCCCGCGCTGCGCGAGGTCGCCGAGATAGCGGCGGTCGACGTTCCAGGCGACCACCTCGGGCGCGTTCAGCAGGTTCGGTACCCGCCGCGTCCAGGCCAGGAATTCCTCCTGCCGACCGGAATAGTCGTGGGTGGCCCGCAATATGACCAGATGCGCCTCGGCCGTCTCCGGGTCATCCCAGGACAACCAACGGGCGTGTAGGCCGCGATTCCGTAGCGCCTCAACCAGCCCCGCGTCATCCGCCTCACCCCCGGGGGTTCGCGGGCACCCGGCCAACACGATGCGCGGATGGAAGGTGTCCGGTCGGACGAGCTTCATGCCCGGGCATGATATCGACATGCATGCGATAGAAGTCAGCCAAACCGGCGGCCCGGAAGTGCTGGGCTACAACGACGTGTCCCAACCGGAGCCAGGTCCCGGCGAGGTGCTGATCCAATCCGAGGCCATCGGGGTCAATTTCATCGACACCTACTTCCGCACGGGCCAGTACCCACGCCCGCTGCCCTTCGTGCTCGGCTCGGAAGTGTGCGGCACCGTCGTGGCGCTGGGGTCGGAAGCCGGGCCGGATCTCAGCGTGGGCGACCGGGTGGTCAGTGCCTCGGCCAACGGGGCGTACGCCGAATTCGCTACGGCCCCGGCATTTCTCACCGCCAAGGTGCCCGACGGCATCTCCCCGCAGGTCGCTGCGTCGGCGCTACTGAAGGGACTGACCGCGCAGTACCTGCTCAAGTCCGTGTATCCGGTGCAAAGCGGGGACGACATACTCGTGCACGCCGGCGCCGGCGGTGTCGGGCTGATCCTGACGCAATGGGCGACGCACCTGGGCGCCCGGGTGATCACCACCGTCTCCAACGAAGAGAAAGAGCGGCTGTCTCGGCAAGCCGGCGCCGCCGAGGTGCTGCCCTATCCCGAGGACGCCTATGCGTTCGGGCAGCGGGTGCGAGAACTCACCGGCGGTACCGGAGTGGCGGTCGTCTACGACGGCGTGGGCAAAACCACGTTCGACGCCAGCCTGGCCAGCCTGGCCGCGCGCGGGACACTGGCCCTGTTCGGCGCGGCCAGCGGACCCGTTCCCCCGTTCGACCCGCAGCAGCTCAACTACGCCGGGTCGGTGTACCTGACCCGCCCGTCGCTGGCCCACTTCGTCCGGAGCGCCCAGGAGTTCAGCTGGCGGGCCGAAGAACTGTTCGAGGTGATCGCCAGCGGAGCCATCCGGATCGAGGTCGGCGGCACGTACCCATTGGCCGAAGCCGCACGGGCGCATGCCGACCTGGAGGGCCGCAAGACCACCGGGTCGATCGTGTTGTTGCCCTAAGCGTCCTTGGCAGGGTCCCAGGACCCCGGCAGCAGCGGCATCGCCGGCCCGCCGCCGAACTCGTCATCGGCCACCACCGCCAGTCCGGCTGCTTGCCGACGGCGTTCTGCCGCGGTGCCGGCAAACCCCAACGGCCCCGCGCCGGATGCGGAAGCCGCCGGCTCGTCCAAGTTGTCCTCCGGTCCCACGTCGATGTACTCGTCGGCGTAGGCACGCAGCGGTTCGTCCTGCTGACGGCGTCTGCGCTTGCGACGGCGTGCCGCGGCCGCCGCGGCCGCCGCGGCGCTGTCCGCCGCGGGCGCCTTGGCCTGGGCGCTGACCGTGCTGCGCGTCTTCGACCCGGAACCGAAACCGATGCCCGGACCACCCCCGATCGCGTACGGAACGAACGCGGGGCCGGCCGCCGGAGGGGCAGACGGCGGCGCCGAACTGGCGACTGAGCCCGCGGCCGGCGCGGGCGCCGCCGGCGCGCCACCGCCGACGGACCCGGCCAGGGTCGGGGCGATCGCGACCGCCGGCGCAGTGCCCGCCGCGGCTGCGGCCGTCCTCGCGCTTCCGCTTCCCCTGGCCGAAGTGCCAGCGCTGGTCCCGGCGCTGGCTCCGGTGGCCGCGGCGGGCACTGCGCCGGCGGTCGCGATCGCCCCGACCCTGGCCGGGTCCGTCGGCGGTGGCGCGCCGGCGGC
>NZ_LZKQ01000010.1 GCF_001668675.1 Mycobacterium asiaticum
CCGGTGCCGTGGGCTTCGACATAGGCGATGTCCTCACTGGCCAGACCCGCACTGCCCAGCGCACGCCGAATGACGTCGGCTTCGCCCAACACCGAAGGCGCGGTCAATCCAGCCGATCGGTGCCCGGCATTGCCCACAGCGCTACCCAGGATCACCGCGTGAATGCGGTTACCGTCGGCCAGCGCCGCAGCCAGCGGCTTGAGCAGAACCAGCCCGCCGCCTTCGCCGCGGACGTAACCGTCGGCGCGTTCGTCGAACGCGAAGGTGCGGCCCGATCGGGAGACGGCGCCGAATTCGGTTTCCAATAGCGCCGTTTCGTCGACCAGGTTCAGGTGGATGCCACCGGCCACCGCAAGCGGCGCCGCCCCAGCGCGTAGCGTCTCGCACGCGAGGTGGACCGCCAGCAGGGACGACGACTGACCCGAATCGATTGTGAGGCTTGGACCTTGCATCCCGAAGGCATACGAGACGCGGTTGGCGATCAGTGCCCGGCTGGTACCGGGAAAGGAGTGATGGTCGAGGTTCAGGCCGGGGGTGCGCAGGGTCAGCAGTGCATAGTCGTCGTTCATCGCGCCGACGAAGACCGCGACCCGCTGGCCGGTGACCGTCTCGGGCAGGATGAACGCGTCTTCGAACAATTCCCAGGTGAGTTCGAGGGCGAGTCGTTGCCGAGGGTCCATCGCGGTGGCTTCTCGTGGCGAGATATGGAAGAAGTCCGCATCGAATTCCGCAACGGCGTCGCCGAATGACTTTGGGGCTTCGCGTCCGTCGCGGAGCAGACGCCAGAACTGCCGTGGTCCGTCGGCTGCGGGAAACCGGCATGCGAGTCCGATGACGGCGATACCCGACGGGTCGGTTTCGGTTGAACTCACGGCGCCAGGTCGTCGTCAAGGATCGCGAACAGTTGACGCTCGGTGGCGGTTTCGATGTCGTCGTTGTAGTCGTCCACGTATTCGGGTTGGGCGTCTGTGGGGCCGGTCAGGTCGGCGAGCAGTTCTTGCATGCGCGCAACCAGACGTGCCTTCTCCGCGGGATCCCAATGCGGTTGGTTGACCAGCAGCTGCAGTTCGCGGGTGATGTCGTCGAACCGGCGCATGCGGTCGGGTGGATCGGAGGCCGGGGCCCCGCCGTCGAGTTGGGTGTCGAGCTGGGCATCGAGGTGCGCGGCCAGACCGGCCGGGGTCGAGTGGTCGAAGATAAGTGTCGGCGAAAGCGTCAGGCCGGTGGCCTTTTTCAGCCGATTGCGGAGTTCGACAGCGGTGAGCGAGTCGAAGCCCAGGTCCTGGAACGGACGTTCGGGGTCGATGTCGGCGACGTTCGGCTGGCCCAGTACGGCAGCGGCGTTGCCACACACCAACTCGATCAGCTCTTGGCGTCGCTGCTCAGCGGACAGCCCGTGCAGCTGTGCCAGCAGTCCCGACTTGGAGACCGACGTGGTGTCGATCTCGGCGACAACCCGCCGGGGTGCACGAGATACCAACTGCGCCAGCAACGGCGGCAACGCGTCGCGGTGGGCTGCGAGCGCCTGCTGATCGAGCCGGGCAGCCACCACGAACGGGCGATCGCTGAGCAGCGCCGCGTCGAACAGGTCGAGGGCTTGCTGAGCGGACAGCGGGGCGATCCCTACCCGGCTGATCCGGGCCTTGTCCCGGTCGTCGAGGTGTTCGGTCATCCCCGACGCCTGTTCCCAAAGTCCCCAGGCTACAGAGGTTCCCGGCAACCCGCGTTCGCGCCGGTACGCGGCGAGCCCGTCCAGGAAGCTGTTCGCGGCCGCGTAATTCCCCTGTCCGGGTGAACCGACGATCCCCGCCACGGACGAGAACATCACGAAGGCGGCGAGATTCATGTCCTGGGTCAGCTCGTGCAGGTTCCACGCCGCATCGACCTTGGCGCGCAACACCGTATCCATGCGTTCTTCGGTCAGCGACGCGAGCAGGGCGTCGTCCAGCACACCGGCGGCGTGGATGACACCGGACAACGGATATCGCTCCGGGAGGTCAGTCAGCAGCCCGGCCAGCGCGTGGCGGTCGGCCGCATCGCAGGCCACGACTCGGACGTCCGCTCCCGCGCCGGCCAGTTCGGCAATCAACTCGGTGGCCCCCTCGGCGGCTGCACCTCGGCGGCTCACCAGCAGCAGCCGACGCACCCCGTGCCGGTGCACAAGATGACGAGAAAGAACCGCGCCCGCCATGCCGGTACCGCCGGTGACCAATACCGTGCCGGACGACAGTCCCACACCGGGTCCGTCCGGGACGGTGAGTACCACCTTGCCGATGTGGCGGGCCTGGCTGACGAATCGGTAGGCTTCGGGCGCAGAGCGGATATCCCACGCCTTCATCGGCAATCGTTGCAGCGCACCGGCTTCGAACAGTGCCATCAGATCGCCGAACATCTGCGCGATGTGCGCGGGACCGGCCTCCATCAGGTCGAACGCCCGGTAGGACACCCCCGGGTGGAGTTCGGCGATGCGATTCGGGTCGCGGATATCGGTCTTGCCCATCTCGATGAATCGACCTCCCCGCGGCAATAGCCGCAGTGACGCGTCGTTGAATTCACCGGCGAGCGAGTTCAGCACGACGTCCACACCGGTGCCGTCGGTCACCAGCCAGAATTTGTCCTCGAACGCCAGGGTGCGGGAGTCGGCGATGTGCGAATCGTCAAACCCCATCGCCCGCAGGGTGTCCCATTTGCCGCGGCTCGCGGTGGCGAATACTTCCAGGCCCCAGTGCCGGGCCAGTTGAACGGCGGCCATGCCGACACCCCCGGTCGCGGCGTGCACCAGCACCTTTTGACCGGGCTGCACCTCGGCCAATGTCGACAGCGCATAGCACGCCGTCAAGAACACCACTGGCACGCTGGCGGCTTGCGGCAGCGACCACCCGGGCGGCACCGGCACAATCAACCGCTGATCCACTACCGCTTCGGACCCGGCGACGCCCAGAATGCCCATGACGGGATCGCCTACGGCGAAACGGGTGACCCCGGGGCCCATCTCGACCACCACGCCCGCGCCCTCGGCGCCCACCTCCGCCGCTCCGGGATACATCCCCAACGCCACCAACACGTCTCGAAAGTTGACTCCAACCGCGGCAACCGCCACCCGGACCTGTCCCGGACCCAACTCCACCTGCGGGCAGGGCCGCAGCATCAACTCGTCCAGTGTCCCGGCACCGCCGGCGACCAACCGCCACGGCGAGGCGTCTTCGGGGACCCGTAACAGCGTCGGAGGGTTGCTGGGCGTCAACCGGGCGCTGTGGACCACGCCCGCACGGAGGAGCACTTGTGGTTCACCGCAATCGATTACGTCCTCGACCGGCAGCGACCCGTCGGTATCCACCAGCACGATCCGGCCCGGGTGTTCGGCTTGCGCCGAGCGCACCAGGCCCCACACCGCGGCACCCGCCAGATCCGGGGCGGCCTCGCCGGGCAATCCGACTGCCCCTCTGGTCAGCACCGCCAATTGCCCGGCATCGTCGCCGCTCAACCACGACTGCAACACACCTAATGCCTCGTTAGCGGCGGCATGCACCGCCTTCGTCATGTCCGCGCCGGTCGGCTTGTGCTCCCAGATCACCACCTTTTCAATCTTGTTACCGCTCAATTGGATCGGTGTCCATGCGAGTTCGATCAGCCCATCAGCGGCAGCGGCCGGCGTGGTCGCCGCCGACAGTTGATCGGGTGACACCGGGCGCATGGTCAAGGTCTGCACGGTCAACACCGGGAGCCCGCGAGCGTCCGCGATCTCGACTGAGACGGCCCCGTCACCAGTCGGCGCCAGCCGGACCCGAAGCCGCCCAGCACCTGCGGCGTGCAATGCAATGCCTTGCCAGGAGAAGGGCAACAGGATCAGATCCTGATCGTCCACCACGCCCATGGCATGCAATGCCGCGTCCAGAATCGCTGGATGGATCCCGAAGCCGTCCAACGCTATTTGTGCGCTGTCGGGGGGTGCGACCTCGGCGAATAGCGAGGCCCCGTTGCGCCACACCGACTGCAGGCCACGGAATGCCGGCCCGTAGGCATAACCGCGGTCGGACAGCCGATCGTAGGTTCCGGTCAGATCGACGGGCGTCGCGCCGACCGGCGGCCACACCGTCAACTCCGCACTCGGCCGCAATGGTGCCGGGCTCAGGACGCCTTGTGCATGCAGCACCCAGACCGATCCCTGCTGTGCGGCACGGGAATACATCCACACATTGGCACCAGACTCGCCGGCGGCGTCCACCACCACCTGCAGCTGCACACTCACGCCGGCCGGCAACACCAACGGCGCCGACAACGTCAGCTCCTCCACAGTCGGACAGCCGACCTCGTCGCCGGCCCGAATCGCCAGTTCGACGAACCCGGCCCCGGGGAACAGTACCGTCCCGGCCACCGCGTGGTCGGCAAGCCACGGCTGGTCGGCCAGCGACAGCCGCCCGGTCAGCACCACAGCACCCGAATCCGGCCGTTCGACGACGGCGCCGAGCAGCGGATGCGCGGCCCCGGTCAAACCCGCGGCGGCCACATTCCGGTGCCCCACGTCGGTTGGGCTCAGCCAGAAGTGCTTTCGGACGAACGCATAGGTCGGCAGCGGGACCCGGCGCCCGCCCCGCCCGGCGAAGACCTGTGCCCAGTCCACCGCGAAGCCGGTGACGTACAAGTGGCCGAGGGCGGTCAGCAGCGAGGTGGTTTCGGGGCGCTCTTTGGGCATCACCGGCACCGAGTGCTCCTGCGCGGCGGTCAGGCCGGCGACGGGGCCGAGTTCGAGGAAGGTGACTGCACCTTGCGCGACGATGGACTCGACACCGTCGTGAAAACGCACCGGACGGCGTACGTGCTGCACCCAGTATTCGGGCGATCCGTATCCAGGACCGGCCAACTGTCCACTGACATTGGATATCAGGTCAATTCGCGGCCCAGCGGGCGTCAGCGCGGCCACCGATGCGGCGAACTCCGGCAGGATCGGCTCCATCAGAACCGAATGGAAGGCATGCGAAACCGCCAGGCGATGCGCGCGCCGACCGCGCCGCACCAGTTCGGCTTCGACCGTATTCACCTGATCCTTGGCACCGGAAATCACCACCGCCTCGGGCCCGTTGACGGCGGCGATGTCCACACCCGCGCCGAGCAGCGGCGCCACTTCGCCCTCCGGAGCGGCCACGGCCAGCATGGCGCCGCCAGTAGGCAGACCGGCCATCAGCCGGGCCCGCACCGCAACCAGTTTCGCCGCGTCGGGCAGCGACAGCACACCGGCCACACACGCCGCGCTGATCTCCCCGACCGAATGACCGACGACGAAGTCGGGGAGCACACCCCAGGACTCCAGCAGTGCCGCCAACGCCACTTCCACGGCGAACAAGGCCGGTTGGGCGAACTCGGTGCTTTCCAACAGCTTTCGGTCAGCGCCCCATACTACGTCGCGGAGCGGCAGCCGCAGATGTTGGTCGAGGACATCCGCCGCCTCGTCGAATGCCCGTGCAAAGACCGGAAAGTGTTCGTGGAGCTGACGGCCCATCCCCAGCCGTTGCGATCCCTGCCCGGGAAACACGAAGACCAGCTTGCGCGCGGCGCCGACCCGGCCCACTGCCGTAGCCGCATCCGGATCGCCCGCGGCCAACCCCGCCAATTGCGCCGTCAGCTCATCGCGGTCCGTGCCGACCAGCACGGCCCGATGCTCGAATGTCGACCGCGTGGTGACCAGCGACAGACCGATGTCGACATTGGTCGACCCGGCATCCAGCTGCCGCAACAGCCGCTCAGCCTGCCTGCGCAGCCCCTCCGCTGAGCGCGCGGAAAGCACCCAGGGCACGGGTCCCCGGCTATCAGCCTGCGGGACGGCATCTTCCGTGACGGGCGGCGCCTGCTCCACGATTACGTGCGCGTTCGTGCCGCTGATACCGAAAGATGACACGCCGGCGCGCCGCGGCGTGTCCCCCGCCGGCCACGCCCGCGGCTCGGTCAACAGCGAGACGGCGCCCGCCGACCAATCCACATGCGGGGTAGGCACATCCACGTGCAACGTCTTTGGCATCATCCCGTGCCGCATCGCCTGCACCATCTTGATCACCCCGGCGACGCCCGCGGCGGCCGAGGTGTGACCGATGTTGGACTTGATCGAACCCAGCCACAGCGGCCGCCCCGCCGGCCGGTCCTGACCGTAGGTGGACAACAGCGCTTCGGCTTCAATGGGATCGCCCAGGGTGGTCCCGGTCCCGTGACCTTCCACCACGTCCACTTCCGCGGTGGTGAGCCCGGCACTGGCCAGCGCTGCCCGGATAACCCGTTGCTGGGCAGGACCATTCGGAGCGGTCAATCCATTCGAGGCGCCGTCCTGGTTTACCGCCGAGCCGCGCAGCAGTGCCAGCACGGGATGCCCCAACCGCCTGGCGTCGGACAGTCGCTCGAGCACCAGCAGCCCGGCACCTTCCGACCAGGCGGTACCGTCGGCCGCCCCGGCGTAGACCTTGCACCGGCCGTCGGCGGCCAGCGCCCGTTGCCGGCTGAATTCCACGAAAGCGCCGATGGTGGCCATCACCGTGACGCCGCCTGCCAACGCCAGATCCGTTTCGCCCGAACGTAACGACTGCGCCGCCATATGCATCGCGACCAACGACGACGAACACGCGGTGTCCACCGACACCGCGGGGCCCTGCAATCCCAGGACGTAGGAGACCCGGCCGGAAGCCACGCTCAGGGTCGAGCCGGTCAGCCCGTAACCCTCCAATTCGCCGGTTACCTCACCCCCGTAACCGGCATGGATCACCCCGACGAACACCCCGGTCGCTGAGCCTCGCAGACCATGGGGGTCGATTCCGGCCCGCTCCAAGGCTTCCCACGACAGTTCCAGGACGAGCCGTTGTTGCGGGTCCATGGCCAGGGCTTCACTGGGGCCGACGCCGAAGAAACCGGCGTCGAAGTCGCCCGCATCTTTGAGGAAGGAACCCTGTCGGACGTACATTTTGCCCTTGGCGTCAGGGTCGGGGTCATACAAATCGTTAAGGTCCCAGCCACGGTCGGTGGGGAAATCCGAAACCGCATCGCGGCCCTCGGTCACCATCTGCCACAGCGCTTCCGGCGAATCCACACCACCCGGGTAGCGGCACGCCATTCCTACCACGGCCACCGGTTCGGACTGCTTGCCCTCGAGCTCCGAGAGCCTCCGACGCGTCCGGCGTAGATCTGCGGTAACACGCTTCAGGTAATCAAGGTGTTTCTCGTTCTCGGGCACTGACTGTCCTGCCATGGCTCAGGAGCCCAGTTCTTCGTCGAGGATGGCAAAGAGCTGGCTTTCGTTGGCGGCGAAGATATCCGCGACGTCGCTGTCGTCGCCGTCGACGGGTACCTCCACCACGGACAGCAAGGTCCGCAGCCGAGAAGCCAGGTGCTCTTTATCGTCCGGTGTCCAGTCGGGTTGGCCGAGCAGGGACTGCAGCTCGCGGGTGATGTCGTTGAACCGGTCGATGCGGTCGGGTTGACGATCGACGGTGACCGCCAAACGTGAGTCGAGGTGTTCGGCAAGCGCGGTCGGCGTGGGGTAATCGAAGATCAGGCCGGGCGACAAGGTGAGCCCGGTTGCCCCCTTCAACCGGTTCCGCAACTCTACTGCGGTCAGCGAGTCGAACCCGAGGTCTCCGAAGGCGCGGTCGGCCTCGATATCCGCACTGTTGGAGCGGCCCAGCACAATCGCGGCATTACCGCACACCATGGACAGCAGTTCGGCACGCCGCTGTTCGGGGGTCAGGACGTGCAGGCGCGCAGTCAGTCCGGTGACGGACGGGGTCGACGCGGCGGCATCGGTCACCACGCGCCGCTGCCGGCGAGTGACCAGTTGACCCAATATCGGCGGCAGGGCGGCGTCGGTCTGCTGCGCGGCCGGGTCGACGGGCGCGGCCACCACCACGGGACGATCGGTGCGCAGGGCGGCGTCGAAAAATTGCATGGCGAGTTCCGTTGACAGCGGCGCCAATCCGAGCCGGCGCATGCGGGTTATGTCCCGCTCGGCCAGATGGTCGGTCATCGAGCTCGTCTGTTCCCATAGCCCCCACGCGATCGACAATCCCGGCACTCCGCGGGTGCACCGGTACGCCGCCAGACCGTCCAGGAAGCTGTTGGCCGCCGCGTAATTGGCCTGGCCGGCGGTGCCGATGATGCCGGCCATCGACGAAAACATCACGAATGCAGCCAGGTTCATGTTCTCGGTGAGTTCGTGCAGATTCCACGCGCCGTCGACTTTGGCGCGCAGCACCCCATCCACCCGGTCGGGTGTCATGGCGGCGAACAACCCGTCATCGAGCACACCGGCGGCGTGGAACACCCCACGCAGTGGATACCCTTCGGGTAGTTGCCTGATCAGTTGTGCGGCCGCGTCGCGGTCGGCGACGTCGCAGGAGCGCACCGACACCTCGGCGCCGTGACCTTCCAACTCAGCGATCACATCCGCGACGCCGGGAGCGGCAGCACCTCGCCGACTGACCAACACCACTTGGGCCACGCCGTACCGCGTCACCAGGTGGCGGGCCAGCGCCCCGCCGGCCATCCCGGTGCCTCCGGTGATCAGCACCGTGGCACCGGCCAGTCCTTGGGCATCGGGCAGCGAAAGCACGACCTTGCCGATGTGGCGGGCCTGACTGACGAACCGGTACGCCGACGAGGCGGACCGGACGTCAAAACTCTTGACCGGCAGGGGATCCAGTACGCCGGTGTTGAACATCTCGGTCAGTTCGACGAACATCTGGCTGATCCGGTCCGGACCGGCCTCGATGAGGTCGAACGCCTGGTACTCGACGCCCGGGTGGTGCTGCGCGACGACGTGCGGGTCACGCGGGTCGGTCTTGCCCATCTCGATGAATCGCCCGCCGCGCGGCAACAGCCGCAGCGATGCGTCGACGAATTCACCGGCCAGCGAGTTCAGCACCACGTCGACACCCATGCCGCCCGTGGTCGCCAAGAACTTCTCCTCGAAGTCCAGGGTTCGGGAATCGCCGATGCGGGAATCGTCAAAGCCCATCGCGCGCAGCACATCCCACTTGCCGCGACTCGCGGTGGCAAAAACGTCCAATCCGCAATGTCGTGCCAGTGCCACCGCCGCCATGCCCACTCCGCCGGTCGCCGCATGAATCAGCACCCGCTGGCCGGACCTCACGCCGGCCAACACCGAAAGGCCGTATACCGCGGTCAGGAACACCGCCGACGCTCCCGCGCCCTGCTGCATGGACCATCTCCGCGGCACAGCAATGACCAGGCGCGCATCAACGACCGCCTCCGACCCGACGATCCCCAGCAGACCCATCACGCGATCGCCGGCGGCGATTCCCGTCACATCCGGAGCAACCTCGACGACCACGCCAGCGCCCTCGACGCCCAGCTCACCGCCGCCGGGGTACATCCCCAACGCCACCAGCACGTCCCGGAAGTTCACCCCGACCGCGGCGACCCGGACCCGCACCTGACCGGCTGCCAGCTCGGAATGCGGGCACGGCTGCACGATCAGGTCCTCCAACGTGCCGCCGGCGCCTGTCACCATTCGCCAATTCCCGGCGGGCAATTCGAGCCCCGATGTCCCGGTTGCCGGTGTGAGTCGGGCCGCGTACAACTGCCCGGCGCGGATCAGGATTTGCGGCTCCCCACAACCGGCGGCACGCGTCGGGTCGACCGACCCGTCCGAATCCATCAGCACCACCCGGTCCGGGTATTCGGCCTGCGCCGAGCGGACCAATCCCCAGACCGCCGCGCCCGCGAGG
>NZ_LZKQ01000011.1 GCF_001668675.1 Mycobacterium asiaticum
CGCCCAGCGAGGTCTTGCCGACCCCCGGGGGACCGGCCAGCACCATCACCGCACCGGAACCCCGGCCGCCGACCACCTGCAGCCCACGCTGCGCGCGCCGGGTGCGCACCGCCAGGTATTCGACGATGCGGTCCTTCACGTCGTCCAGACCGTGGTGGTCGGCGTCCAGGACGGCCCGGGCGGCGGCCAGGTCGGTCGAGTCCTCGGTCCGCACATTCCACGGCAGGTCCAGCACGGTGTCCAGCCAGGCGCGGATCCAGCCGCTTTCCGGGCTCTGGTCGCTCGCCCGTTCCAGCTTGCCGACCTCACGCAGCGCGGCCTCGCGCACCTTCTCCGGCAGATCGGCGGCCTCGACCCGCGCCCGATAATCGTCAGACCCCTCGGGCTCGCCCTCGCCCAGTTCCTTGCGGATGGCGGCCAGTTGTTGGCGCAGCAGGAATTCCTTCTGCGTCTTCTCCATGCCCTCGCGGACGTCTTCGGCGATCTTGTCGTTTACCTCGACCTCGGCCAGGTGCTCGCTGGTCCAGTCGATCAGCAGGCGCAGCCGACGGGCCACGTCGATGGTCTCGAGCATCTCGCGCTTCTGCACGTCGGACAGGTAGGACGCGTAGCCCGAGGTGTCAGCCAGCGCCGACGGGTCGGTGAGGCTGTTGACGTAGTCGATGATCTGCCAGGCGTCCCGGCGTTGCAGCACCGCCAGCAGCAATTTCTTGTATTCGGCAGCCAGCGCCTTGATCTCGTCGGTCGTCTCGGTGTCGGGGACCTCGGTGACCTCGACCCACAGCGCCGCACCCGGTCCGCTGGCCCCGGCGCCGATGTGTGCGCGCCGTTCACCCCGCACGACGGCTGCGGTGCCGCCACCGGCGATCCGGCCGACCTGCAGAATTTTGGCCACCACACCGTGGGTCGGGTAGCGGTCCTCCAGCCGGGGCGCGACCAGCAGCTCGCGTGAGTCGCTGGCCTGGGCGGCGTCGACCGCCGCGCGGGCGGCGTCGTCGAGCGCAATCGGCACCACCATCCCGGGCAACACGATCGTGTCGGTAGCGAACAGGACCGGCAGTGATTTGGCTTCAGCCATCAGATCCTCCAAAAGTTAAGTCTGACTGGCTCAACCCTGCCGGCAGGCCGTTTGTTCCCTGGACTGTTTCGCTACGAGCGTCACACCAGCGCAACGCTGGCCGCCGAGCGTCACGCTGGTGTTACGCCGGCGGCACCGGCCCCACCCGCCGTAGCTGCGTCACGTGTTTGGGGGAGAGTTCTTCGAGGCAGGTCACGCCCAGTAGGGCCATGGTGCGCAGCACACCGCTCTCGAGGATGTCGATCGCTCGCCGGACGCCCGCCTCGCCACCGGCCATCAACCCGTAGAGATAGGCCCGTCCTACCAGCGTGCACCTGGCGCCCAATGCGATCGCCGCGACGATATCGGCGCCCGACATGATGCCGGTGTCCAGCAGGATCTCGGTGTCGTTGCCCAGTTCGCGGGACACCGACGGCAGCAGGTGGAACGGCACCGGCGCCCGATCCAGTTGCCGGCCACCGTGATTGGACAGCACGATGCCGTCGACGCCGCGGTCGACGACCGCCCGGGCGTCGTCCAGCGTCTGAATCCCCTTGACCACGAGTTTGCCGGGCCAGTGCGACTTGATCCAGGCCAGATCGTCGAAGGTGACACTGGGGTCGAACATGGAGTTCAGGTATTCCCCGACGGTGCCCGACCAGCGGTCCAGCGACGCGAAGGACAACGGTTCGGTGGTCAACAGATCAAACCACCAGTGCGGGTGCGGAACCGCGTCCAGCACGGTCCGCAGCGTCAACGCCGGCGGGATGGACATTCCGTTGCGGACATCGCGCAACCGCGCGCCGGCGACGGGGACGTCGACGGTGACCAGCATGGTGTCGAAACCCGCCGCTGCGGCCCGCCTAACCAGGGCCATGGACCGGTCGCGGTCCTTCCACATGTACAGCTGAAACCATTTGCGTCCCTGCGGCACTGCCGTCGCGACGTCTTCGATGGAGCTGGTGCCCAGGGTGGACAGCGAGAAGGGGATACCCGCCGCGGCCGCCGCCCGCGCACCGGCGAGCTCGCCTTCGGTGTGCATCAAACGGGTGAATCCGGTGGGTGCGATGGCGAACGGCAACACCACCGGTTGGCCCAGCACATTCCATCCGGCCGTCACATTGGTGACATCACGCAGGATGGTCGGGTGAAATTCGATGTCGCGGAACGCTTGTCGGGCCCGCTGTATCGAAAGCTCGTCCTCGGCTGCGCCGTCGGTGTAGTCGAACGCCGCCTTGGGAGTCCGCCGTTTGGCGATCCGGCGCAAATCTTCGATGGTGAGCGCGGCCTCCAACCGCCGTTGGACGCGGTTGAACTGCGGCCGCTTGAACTGCAGCAGCGGCGCCAGGTCGCGGATTCTGGGCATCTGCCGCTTGACCGCCATCAGTTCATCTAACCAGTGTGCGAGTCTGGAGGTATGGCCCGCGATCGGTTCGAGCTGCAGCGTTTCGTGGACGCCCAGGACCGCGTCTACGACGACGTCGTGCAGGAGTTGCGGGCCGGCCGGAAACGCAGTCACTGGATGTGGTTCGTCTTCCCGCAACTGCGCGGGCTGGGCAGCAGCCCGACGGCAGACCATTACGGCATCTCCTCCCTCGAAGAGGCCCGCGCCTACCTGGAACACGACCTGCTCGGGCCGCGGCTACGCGAGTGCGTCCGGTTGGTCAACGACATTGCGGGCCGCTCGGCCGGACAGATCTTCGGCTCACCGGACGACTTGAAACTGCGGTCCTCGGTGACGTTGTTCGCTCGGGCCACCGATGACAACCAGGATTTCGTCGCGCTGCTGGACAAGTATCACGGGGGCGAAGAGGACCCGCGCACCGTAGCGCGGCTCAGCTAGGACGCAGAATCCGCCAGCCGTGCGGCTCGACGGTCACGCTGTCCACGACCTCCGCGGGCGGGGCCGTCGAACCGGCCAGCACCTCTGCCCGCTGCGAGCCCAGCTCCGGCAACGACAGCCGCAGCGGCTCGTCGTCGATGTTCAGGGCGACCAGCAGCGCGTCGTCGCCGTGCTGCGTCCGGTAGACGTAGTGCTTGTTCTGCAACAGCACGGCGCGGGTCGTCGCGGCGTGCAACCACGGGTGCCGGCGTCGCAAGCCGACCAGGAACTGGTGCAACGCCCATACGCGCTGACCTGATTCGTCGAGTTGCGCTGGGGGAGTGCCGAACTCCGGGCGGACCGCGTCGTCACCGCCGCGGCGCTCTTCCTTGACCCCGCGCCAGCCGAATTCGTCGCCGGCATACACGCTGGGGACGCCACCCACCGTCAGCAACAGCACCAGCGCGTGCGCCTGGTGTTCGGCGCGGTCGAGCTGGCTGGCGATCCGGGTGACGTCGTGATTGCCGACAAAGGTCAGGGGCGCGAACTCGTCGAGGAACTCGTTGTGCCGCTGCAGTGCCCAGTCCAGCTCGAAGAAGTTTCCGTCGTTGAGGCTGCTCCAGATCGCCTTCCACAACTCGTACTGGGTGGCCGAATCGAACCTGGCGGCCCGGACCTGCGCCGCGTAGTCACCGTGGATGAGTTCTCCGACGAACCAGACGTCGGGGTGGCGCTCGCGTACCCGCGGTAGCACCTCGGCCCAGAATTCATGCGGCACAACATAAGCCGCATCGAGGCGCCAGCCGTGCGCGCCCCGCTCGAGCCAGTGCGACATGACGTCGACGACATAGTCGGCGACTTCGGGATTGTTGTGATTGAGGCCGATCAGTTCGTCGTGGCCTTCGAAGTTGCCGCCGCTGAACCAGTCCGCCGAAGCGGGGTCGCGGTAGCGCGCGAAATCCGCGCCCACATGGTTGAACACGCCGTCGAGCAGGATACGCAGCCCTCGGCGATTCGCCTCGGCCACCAGCTGGTCGAAGTCGCCGTCGTCGCCGAGTCTCGGGTCGATCAGGTAGTGGTCCGTGGTGTCGTACCCGTGGGTGCGGGAGGAAAAGATCGGCCCCAGCGCGACACCGGAGGCGCCCAGTGCGATCGCGTGGTCGAACCACTCGGCGAGTCGGCGCAGCCGGTGTTCCCCCGGGCCCGGCGGATGTTCAGCGGGGAACGCTCCGACGAAGCCCAGGGGATAGACCTGCCACCAGATCGCGTGTTGCACCCAGACGGGTCCGGTCATGACGGGCCGATCAGCCGACGGCCGCCAACGTATCGGCTGTGCTGATCGCTTGCGCCACACCGGAAACGATCGCTGCGACCTTCAACGCCTCGAACACGGCCTCGCGTTCGACACCCGACTCGCGCAGCGTGTGCTCGTGCGCCACCATGCAGTGCGAGCAGCCGTTGATCGACGAGACCGCGAAGCTCCACAGCTCGAAGTTCGCCTTGTCCACACCGGGGTTGCCGATGATGTTCATCCGCAGGCCGGGACGCAGGTCGTCGTACTTGCCCTCGAGGAAGCCGCGGCCACGGTAGAACACGTTGTTCATCCCCATGATCGAGGCGGCACCCAGGGCCGCGTTGTAAGCCTCGGCCGACAGGTTGTCGGCCGCCTCCCCGCCGATTTCGCTCAGCACCCGGGCATTCCGGGTCGCCGCGGCGCTGGCCAGCAGGGTGCCCCAGAGCTGCTCCTCGTTCAGCGCGGTGGTGCGGGAAATCGAGCCCAGGTTGAGCTTGAGATCCTTGGCGTACTCGGGCAGCGCGTCCTTGAGATTCTCGATACTCATGTTTCCTCCTCTGTGCCCTCTACCCGCTATGCCGAAGCCTTGAGCAGCTCGCCGGCATCGATGGTCGGGTCGCCCTTGCGCCAGTTGCAGGCACACAGCTCGTCGGATTGCAGGGCGTCCAGCACCCTCAGCACCTCGTCGACGTTACGCCCCACCGAACCGGCCGTCGCGGACACGAACTGGATCTCGTTGTTGGGGTCGACGATGAACGTCACCCGGTCGGCGACACCGTCGGCGTTGAGCACGCCGGTCGCCTGGGCGAGCTCGCGCTTGATGTCGGAGAGCATCGGGAAGGGCAGCTTCTTGAGATCCTCGTGCTGGGCACGCCACTGGAAGTGGACGAACTCGCTGTCGATCGAGGCGCCGAGCACCTGGGCGTCCCGGTCCTCGAACTCGTCGTTGAGCTTGCCGAAGGCCGCGATCTCGGTGGGGCACACGAAGGTGAAGTCCTTGGGCCAGAAGAAGATCACCCGCCACTTGCCGGGGTGGTCGTCGCTGGAGATGGTGGTGAAGTAGTCACCGGGCTGCTTGGCATCGACCTTGGACAGGTCGCCGCCGATCAGCGCGGTCAGCCGGTATGCGGGAAACTGGTCGCCAATGGTCAGCAGAGACATGGCACTCCTTTTTCTGTACTGATTCAAATTTGACGGTTATGTCACCATATTGCCCCGTCACCGGCATGAAGTAAAGGTGATATATAGCACTGTATTATTAGGTATGACCGATAAGAGTTTTCAGCCCACCCTGGCCGGCTTGCGGGCGTTCGTCGCGGTGGCGGAGAAGCAGCATTTCGGCAGTGCGGCAACGACTCTCGGGGTTAGTCAATCGACCCTGTCGCAGGCCCTGGCCGGGCTGGAGGCGGGGTTGGGCGCTCTACTCGTCGAGCGGTCCACCCGCCAGGTCCGAGTGACCGCCGAGGGTGTGCGGCTGTTGCCGTTGGCCCGGGCGGCGATCGAGGCCGCGGACGCGTTCACCAACGCGGCGGCAGGCGTGTCCGATCCGCTGCAGGGCAGCATCCGCCTGGGACTGATCCCGACGGTGGCGCCGTATGTGCTGCCCACCGTCCTGGCCGGGCTGACCCGCCGGCTACCCGATCTCACGGTGCGCGTCGTCGAGGACCAGACCGATCGGCTGTTGCTGGTCCTGCGCGAGGGTGCGCTGGACGCCGCCCTGATCGCATTGCCCGCGGACACCAGCGGCATCAGCGAGATTCCCATCTACGCCGAAGATTTCGTACTGGCGCTGCCACCCGGGCACCCGCTGACGGGCAAGCCGCGGGTACCCCCGGCGGCGCTGGCGGAGCTGCCGCTGCTGCTCCTCGACGAAGGCCACTGCCTGCGCGATCAGGCCCTCGATGTCTGCCAGAACGCGGGCGTGCAGGCCGAACTCGCCGACACCCGGGCAGCCTCCCTGACCACCGCGGTGCAGTGCGTGGCCGGCGGGCTCGGCGTGACGCTGATACCGGAGAGTGCGGTGTCGGTGGAGACGGCACGCGGCGGCGTCGGGCTCGCGCGCTTCGGCGCACCCCGGCCCGGGCGGCGCATCGGGCTGGTCTTCCGGTCGTCCAGCGGTCGCGAGGAGGCCTATCGGCGCCTTGCCGGGATCATCGGAGAACTCATCAGCGAGGAACTGCCGGTACGCCTTACCCGCTGACGGACGTAAGGTTCGGCCCATGGAGAAGGTCATCGCCGTGCTCAGGCGCGCGGAATCGGACGAGGGCTGGTGCGCTCGCCAGCGCGGCCCGGTCGCCGAGCAATTGCTGCAACTGGGCATCCCGGGGCTGTCGGTCAACGTCCGCGACGACGCTGTGCGCGAGTCGCTGATGACGCTCACGACACTGGACCCGCCGGCAGCCGCGGTGGTGAGTCTGTGGACCCAGCAATGTTATGGCCAACAGGTCGCGGCGGCGCTGGACCTGCTTGCCGCCGAGTGCGAGCGGCTGGCCGCCTACCTGGTCACCGAATCCGTTCCACTGGCCGGCCCTGTGTCCGAACCAGGTTCCCGCACAACGGGTTTGGCCAACATTGCACTGCTGCGCCGGCCCGCCGAGCTGGACCAGGCGACCTGGCTGAACCGTTGGCAACTCGATCACACCCCCGTGGCCGTCGAAACCCAGTCCACCTTCGGCTACACCCAGAATTGGGTGGTGCGAGCGCTCACCCCGGACGCGCCGGGAATCGCCGCCATCGTCGAAGAGTTGTTCCCGCCGGAAGCGGTGTCCGACCTGAAAGCGTTCTTCGGGGCCGCCGACGACGCCGACTTGCAGCACCGGGTAGGCCGGATGGTCGCCAGTACTTCCGCGTTCGGCGCGAACGAGAACATCGACACCGTGCCCACCAGCCGGTACGTCATCAAGACGCCCTTTGTGAACTGAGGAAGGCCATGACAACACTCGTCGACGCAGTGGGACTCGCATCATCGGAAAGCGGATTGGCGGTGGTCTCCACCGTCCGCGCCGACGGCACAGTGCAGGCGTCGCTGGTCAATGTGGGCCTGCTGCCGCACCCGGCCGGGGGAGCGCCGGTCCTGGGCTTCACCACCTACGGCAAGGTCAAGCTGGCCAACCTCCGGGCACGACCCCCGCTGGCCGTCACCTTCCGCAACGGCTGGCGGTGGGCCACCGTCGAAGGCCGCGCGGAGCTGGCCGGCCCCGACGACCCGCAACCCTGGCTGAGCGGTCCGGATCAGTTGCGGCAGTTGCTGCGAGACGTGTTCACCGCGGCAGGTGGCTCCCACGACGACTGGGACGAGTACGACCGGGTGATGGCGCAGGAGCGGCGCGCGGTGGTGCTGATCGAGCCGAACCGCGTCTACAGCAGCAGATAGGATCCAGCGGTGACGCTGCTGATCGACGATGACAACCGGGTCCGCACGCTGACGCTGAACCGGCCCGAAGCGCTCAACGCCTTCAACGAGGCCCTCTATGACGCCACCGCGCAGGCCCTGCTGGACGCCGCCGAGGATCCGGAGGTTGCCGTCGTCCTGCTGACCGGTGCCGGACGCGGCTTCAGCGCCGGTACCGATCTCGCCGAGATGCAGGCGCGCATCACCGACCCCGATTTCCAGGAAGGCAAGTACGGCTTCCGCGGGCTGATCGAGGCGTTGACCGCCTTTCCCAAACCGCTGATCTGCGCCGTGAACGGCGTCGGCCTGGGCATCGGCGCCACCATCCTGGGCTATGCCGACCTGGCCTTCATGTCCTCGACCGCGCGGCTGAAATGCCCGTTCACCAGTCTGGGTGTGGCGCCGGAGGCCGCCTCGTCCTACCTGCTGCCGCGGCTGATGGGGCGGCAGAACGCCGCCTGGTTGTTGCTGTCGTCGGAATGGGTCGACGCCACCGAAGCGCTCCGAATGGGTCTGGTTTGGCGGGTCTGTGAGCCCGACGAACTGCTGCCCGAAGCCCGGCGGCATGCCGACATCCTCGCCGGCCGCCCGATCGCCAGCCTGATGGCGGTCAAGCACACCATGCTCGAACCCCTTCGACCGGAAATCGCCGCGGCCACGGCACGCGAAAACGCCCACTTCGCGCAATTGATGGGTGCCGCCGCCAACGCCGCCGCACTGGCGGATTTCAGCAACCGGCCGCGTTAAGCGACGTCAAGCAGAGGGGCTCAATTCGGCCTGCTCCACGCGCGCTGCCGCCAGGATCGCTCGCAGTGTTCGGCGGCAACGGCCGCAATCGGCGCCCGCCCCGCACGCCGCAGCAATCTCTTTGGAGGTCGACGCACCGCGCGCCACAACCTCACAAACAGTCTGATTGGTGGCTCCGACGCACAGGCAGACGTACATCAGCAAACACCCACCGAGTGGTCACCGAGGACTCCGTGTACTGGCCGCATATTAGTGGAGTCTAACCTAAGTGGGTTAGTAGAGTCTAACCTAAGTATTAAACACGCTGCCCGGTTCCCGCGTCGATCGGACGCGCCGACGGCGCAATTAACCCTGCGCCGACCAGCACCACAGGCATTACATTTAGATTGCTACACCCCGCACGGCTCGCTCCAGCCCAGCAGCCGGCGGTACGTCATGACAGCCTTCCCTAGGAGTGATCATGCAAGGTGATCCAGATGTATTGCGCCTGCTCAACGAGCAACTGACCAGCGAGCTCACCGCCATCAACCAGTATTTCCTGCATTCCAAGATGCAGGACAACTGGGGCTTCACCGAGCTTGCCGGCCACACAAGGGCGGAATCGTTCGACGAGATGCGGCACGCCGAGGCCATCACGGATCGCATCCTGCTGCTGGACGGTCTGCCGAACTATCAGCGCATCTTCTCGTTACGCATCGGCCAGACACTGCGCGAGCAGTTCGAGGCCGACCTGGCGATCGAGTATGAGGTGCTGGACCGGCTCAAGCCCGGCATCATCATGTGTCGCGAGAAGCAGGACAGCACCAGCGCCACGCTGCTGGAAGGGATTGTGGCCGACGAGGAAAGCCACATCGACTATTTGGAGACACAGCTGGAGCTGATGGACAAGCTGGGCGAGGAGTTGTACTCCGCCCAGTGTGTCTCTCGCCCGCCGAGCTGACCGCCCTTGGTCACACCACCTACCTGATTGGGCGGTCGGGATCAGGGGCATTCTCAGGCGCCCGATCTTGAAAGGTGGCAGTGACTACATCGAAGGTGCAGCCGACCGTCCCGGCCGAGCCAACAACGGACCCGGCGCCCGATAGCACGCTGATCACCCCGCAGCGGCGCAACTTCATCTTCCTGGCGATCGTGCTCGGGATGCTGCTGGCGGCGCTGGACCAGACGATCGTGGCAACGGCGTTGCCGACGATCGTTGCCGACCTCGGCGACGCCGGGCGCCAGTCGTGGGTGGTCACCAGCTACCTGCTCGCCTCGACGATCGCCACCGCGCTCGCCGGCAAGTTCGGTGACCTGTTCGGCCGTAAACGGGTTTTCCAGGTCGCCGTGCTGTTCTTCGTCGTGGGATCGGTGTTCTGCGGGCTGGCGCAGTCGATGACCATGCTGGTGGCCGCCCGGGCCTTGCAGGGGGTCGGCGGCGGAGCGATCACCGTCACGGCCAGCGCGCTGATCGGCGAGGTGGTCCCGCTGCGCGACCGGGGCCGCTACCAAGGCATGTTGGGCGCGGTATTCGGCGTCACCACGGTCGTGGGCCCACTGCTCGGCGGCTACTTCACCGACTACCTCACCTGGCGGTGGGCGTTCTGGATCAACCTGCCTGTCTCGGTAGTGGTCATCCTCGTCGCCGCCGCGGCCATTCCGTCCCTGACGGCCACCACCAAACCGCAGGTGGACTACGTCGGCATCCTGTTCATCGGGCTGGGCGCGGCCGGTTTGACGCTGGCCACCAGTTGGGGCGGCACCCTGTACCCGTGGGGGTCGGGAACCATCATCGGCTTGTTCGTGGGTGCCGCGGCAGCACTTGGGGTGTTCGTGTGGGTGGAAACCCGTGTCCCGCAGCCCATTCTGCCGATCCGCCTGTTCGGCAGCCCGGTCTTCACGGTGTGCTGCGTCCTCTCGTTCGTGGTCGGGTTCGCGATGCTGGGCGCGATGACCTTCCTGCCGACTTTCATGCAGTACGTCGACGGGGTATCGGCGACCACATCGGGTTTGCGCACGCTGCCGATGGTCGCCGGCATGCTGATCACCTCCACCGGTAGCGGCAGCTTGGTGGGCCGCACGGGTCGCTACAAGGTCTTTCCGGTGGTCGGCACGGCGCTGATGACGCTGGCGTTCGTGTTGATGTCCCGAATGGACGGCTCGACGCCCGCGCTGGTGCAGTCGGTCTATTTGTTCATCCTCGGCGCCGGCATCGGCCTGTCCATGCAGGTCCTGGTGCTTATCGTGCAGAACACCTCGAACTTCGAGGATCTCGGTGTCGCAACGTCGGGTGTCAGCTTCTTCCGCACCATCGGCAGCTCGTTCGGCGCGGCCATCTTCGGCTCGCTGTTCGCCAATTTCCTCAACTCCAGACTGGCCACGGCGCTGGCTGCCACCGGCGCCTCCCGCGACGCCGTGAGCTCGCCCGGCGCGCTGCACCGGCAACCGCCCGCCGTCGCCGAACCGATCGTGCGGGCTTATGCCGAATCACTGTCCCAGGTGTTCCTGTGGGCCGCGCCGGTCGCCGCGGTGGGATTCGTGCTCGCGTTGTTCCTGCGCGAGGTTCCGCTGCGCGACATCCACAACAGCGCCGTCGACCTCGGTGACGGGTTCGGCATGCCGAGCTCAGAGACACCGGAGCGCTTGCTGGAGAACGCGATTGCGCGGATGCTGCGGGGTGAACCGGGCGTGCGACTGCGCAGCATTGCCCTGCGCCCGGATTGCCGGCTCGATGTCGCCGGGTTGTGGGCGGTGCTGCGGGTGAACCGCTACGCCCAGTTCTTCGGTACCGCGCGCCTCACCGACATCGGCGACAACCTCCAAATACCGTTCGAGGTCCTGGAACCCACCTTCAACCGGCTCGCCGCGGGCGGCTACGTGGTGCGCGACGGCGACCGGTTGTCGCTCACGCCGGCGGGGCGGGAGCAGGTCGAGTATGTGTACTCGCTGTTGCTGAACTGGGTCATCGACAAACTGTCCCGGTCACCCGGTTTTGCGGGGCGTCCGGATCGTCGCGACGTCGAGGCCGCGCTCGGGCGCATCGCGTATCGCATCATCGCGCAACGAGACTGGTTCGAAGACTCGCCGCCGAAGGCTATTGCGGCGGGGTGACCTCGTCTTGTCCGGCGCCCGGTTCGCCAGCCCAACTGCCGGGCAGCATGGGCACTTTCGGGCCGCCGCCGTAGTCGTCGGCCAGGGTGGCCAATCCGGTTGCGTCCCCGGCCTTATCGTCGGCCAGCGTGCCGACGAGTCCCAGTCGGCCGGCGCCGCGTCCGGACGATTGCGCAATCCAGTCGGGATCGACGTCGACGTTCATATCCATGAATTCGTCCCCGTGATCGCGGGACCGGGCCTGCCGTCGGCGCCGCGCGCGGGCCGCTTCTCGGGCGGCCGCAGCCGTCGCCGCCGCGCTATCTGGTTGCGCGGCCTGCCTTTTGGTGGCGGCACTGGCTTTGGCGCCCATCCCGGAACCGAATCCGATGCCTGGCGGTGCCGCGGCATAGGGGGGCGCGAAACCCGTCCCACCGGTAGCGCCCGGCGCCGGTGGAACCGATGAAGGGGCTGAGCCCGCCGGGGGATTGGGGGCGGGCGCGCTCGACGGGGCAGGCGCCGCGGCCGGGGCGCTGACCGTAGCCAGGCCCGCCACGGGTAACAGGGCAGGCGCTGCCAGCGGCACCAATGCCGGTGGCGTCGCGATCGGGGATGGCAACGCGGCCAGCCCGGCCAATCCGGCCAGGCCACTGGCCGACGCGAGGGGAGCGGCCACCACGGGCAGCGCGGCCGCCAGGGCAGCGGGCTGACTCGTCAAGGTGAAGACCTCGGCCAGATGAGTGGGCCAGTCGAACAGTTCCAGGCTGACCAGGTATTGGATGGCCAGCACCGGGTTCGTCTGCAGGAAGACGAAGAACTGCTGGAAATCCTCGCTCAGCTCCAGCGTCCGGGCCACCCAGAACGCCGCGACGGTCGGGTCGCTGTAGTCGTCGTAGTCCAGCCCATTGAGGGTGCCCTGCAACGGGTTCCAGTTGTAGCCGAAGTTGCGCAGGATATTGGCGACGAAGTTGTCGAGCACATTGTCGACCACCGGATCGTGAGCGACGGTGGCGTTGCCGATACCGAACTGCTCGAGAAACGCGTCGAGCTGCGGGTTGTTGACCAAGTTCTCGAACTGGTCGAGCGGATTCAGCTGCGGGTTTCCGATGAAGTTCTGGTAGGCCTGCACCAGGTTCTGCAGGGACTGGTCGATTTGCTGCACGATCTTGGGCGGGGGCGGTAGTTGCGGCGCGGCCATCAGCGCCGCGTCCGAGGCGGCCTGGTAACCGTTCATCGTGGTGGCGGCCTGGACCCACATCCGGGTGTAGTCGGCTTCGTTGACAGCGATCGGAATGGTGTTGACGCCAAAGAAGTTCGTGGCCAACAGAGCCGCGTGGGTGGCGTGGTTGGCGGCCAGCTCGGCCAAAGTTGGCATCGCCGCCAACGCCGCGGCATAGGCACCGGCGACAGCCTCGGCACGCGCGGCGGTTTCCGAGCTCGCCGCACTCGCCTCCTGTAGCCACGCCAGATACGAAAGGTGCGCGGCCACATACGATTCGGCGCTGGGACCGTGCCATGCCGCGCCCTGAACCGCGCCCAGCACCGCCAGGAGATCGTCCGCCGCCGATTCGTATTCGGTGCTCAGCGATGCCCACGCCGCAGCTGCCGTCAACAAGGCGCCCGGGCCAGGACCACTGTTGAGTAGCGCTGAGTGCACCTCCGGTGGCGAGGCCATCCACACCGGATTCGCGCCGGCAAGCCAGCCCTCAGCCCCGGACGATTGCACAGCGACACCCCATCCCGAATCGGAATATTTGAACTTCTTATATAGTGAACATGATTTTCATGTGCGGCAAGTGTGGGGGTGCGGCCGATACCGAATGCCGAGGCCGCGGGCGTACCATCTCGCCATGAGCCGAATCGGAACTTTCGCAGATGACGACGTTGCTGGCTGGGTCCTCAAATCCCCCGAACTCGGCGGCGCGATGGCCAATTTCAGCCGCGCCGTGTACACCAGCAACCGGCTGCCTTTGCGCACTCGCGAGATCGCGCGTGCCGTGATCGCCAACAACAACGAGTGCATCGTCTGTGCCAACACCCGCGACGCCGACGGGCCTGCGGCCGGGGTCGACGAGGAGCTGTACGAGCACGCCGCCGAATGGCGGACCTGGCCGGGATACAGCGCGCAGGAGCGGTTGGCGGCCGAATTCGCGCACCGGTTCTCCACCGAACACACCGTCCTGCGGGACGACGAAGACTTCTGGGCGCGGGCCGCGGAACACTTTACCGAGGAGTTGCTGGCCGACCTGGCCATCTCGTGTGCGCTGTGGGTGGGCATGGGCCGCGTGCTGCGGACCCTCGACATCGGCCAGGCGTGCAAGCTGACCCTGCCCAGCCGGGCCTGACGACGACGCGCCCGCCCACGCCGGCGGGTGCGATCGGCTGGCTCGAGGCCCAGGGCGTCGACAGCGTCATCGGCACCGTCGTGAATCCCGCGGGTCTGACCCACGCCAAGACGGTGCCGGTCCGCCGGATCAACGCCTTCGCCGATCCGGGGCTCGGAGCCAGTCCGTCATGGCACGCGTTCGCCATCGACCAGACCGGCATCGCGTTCACCGACAAGGTCGGCGCGGTCGGCGATCAGCGCCTGCGCATCGACCTGACCGCCCTCCGCGTCCTTGGTGACGGCCTGGCCTGGGCGCCGGCCGAATTCTTCGAGCAGGACGGTTCTCCCGTTGCGCTGTGCGCCCGAGGCGCACTCAAGCGAGTCGAGAACGCGCTGGCCGAGGCCGGCATCGATGCGGTCGTCGGCCACGAACTCGAATTCGTTCTCGTAGACCCGCACGGCGACCGCCTGCCCGCCACATTGTGGGCTCAGTACGGGCTCGCCGGCGTCCTCGAGCACGAGGCCTTCGTCCGCGACGTGACCGTCGCCGCTACGTCGGCGGGTGTCGCGATGGAGCAGTTCCATCCGGAATACGGGGCGAACCAATTCGAGATCTCTCTGGCACCGCGCTCGCCGGTGGCCGCGGCCGACCATCTGGTCCTGATGCGGATCATCGTCGCCCGCGCCGCCCGCAGGCACGGCCTGCGGGTCAGCCTGTCTCCGGCACCCTTCACCGGCAGCGCCGGATCCGGTGCGCACCAGCATTTCTCGCTACACCGGCAAGAACGGCCGCTGTTCTCCGGCGGCACCGGGCCCGGCGGCATGACCGGGGCGGGCCAGGCCGCGGTGGCGGGGGTGCTGCGCGGCCTGGCCGGCGCGCAGGGGCTGCTGTGCGGTTCCATCCTGTCCGGGTTGCGGATGCGGCCCGGGAACTGGGCCGGGGCGTATGCCTGTTGGGGCATCGAGAACCGTGAAGCTGCGCTGCGATTCATCGAGGCCGGCCCGGCCAATCCGCACGGCGCCAACGTCGAGGTCAAGATCGTCGACCCGTCGGCCAACCCCTACTACGCAACGGCGGCCATTCTCGGGCTCGCGCTCGAGGGCATCAAAACCGACGCGACGCTACCGGCGCAGACGACGAAAGATCCCGCCCTGCTTTCGGCGGCGGAGCGGGCCGCTGCGGGTATCGCTCTGCTACCCGATGGCCACACGGAAGTTATTGCTGCGCTTGATGAGTCGACTCTGCTGCGGTCGATTCTGACCGACTCGGTGGTCGACATGGTGGTCGCGGTGCGCACGATGGAGCACGACCGCTACGGCGGACTCGATCCCGACGCGCTGGCGGACAGGTTCCGGATGGCCTGGAGCCTATGACTGCGCCGCTGCCGGATACGCGACTCGCCCAGCACGTCCAGCAGGTGGCGCTGATCGATCAGCACATGCACGGCTGCTGGTTGCGCGCGGGGGACCGCCGCCGCTTCGAGAATGCCCTCAACGAAGCCAACACGCAGCCCCTCGCCGAGTTCGACTCGGGTTTCGACACCCAACTCGGATTCGCGCTGCGCAACCACTGCGCCCCGGTGCTGGGCCTGCCCAGACACGTTGACGCGGAAGCATATTGGGCACGCCGTTGCCAGTTGAGCGAGCCCGAGCTGGCCGGTTTGTTCCTGCCGGCCGCCGGGGTGAGCACCTGGCTGGTCGATACCGGTCTCGGCGACGACATCAGTGGCGTCGCGCAGTTCACCGAGCTGAGCGGGGGTCGCGCGGCGGAAATCGTCCGCCTCGAGCAGGTCGCCGAGGAAGCCGCGCAGGCCCCGGGCGACTACGCCGGAGCCTTCGAAGAGATCCTGCACCGCCGCGCCGCCGCGGCCGTGGGCACCAAGTCGATCCTGGCCTACCGCGGTGGGTTCGAGGGTGATCTGAGCGAACCATCACCGGCGGAAGTCGAACAGGCTGCGGGACGCTGGCGCGACGCGGGCGGCCGCCGCTGCACCGATCGGGTGCTGCTGCGCTTCGGTCTGCACCAGGGACTGCGGCTGGGCAAGCCGCTGCAGTTCCATGCCGGCCTGGGGGACCGGGATTGCGACCTGCACAAGACCAATCCGCTGTGGCTGCTCGACTTCCTTCGCCAGTCCGGAGACACCCCGATCGTATTGCTGCACTGCTATCCCTACGAGCGCGAAGCGGGCTACCTGGCCCAGGCGTTCAACAACGTCTACCTCGACGGCGGGCTGACGGTGAACTTTCTCGGCGCCCGGGCGCCGGCATTCGCCGCCCGGCTGCTCGAACTCGCGCCGTTCCGCAAGATCCTGTACTCGTCCGACGGTTTCGGGCCCGCGGAGCTGCATTACCTCGGCGCCGTCCTGTGGCGCAGCGCCATTTACCGCGCCCTGCAGGGCTTCGTCGACAGCGGGGACTGGTGTGAAAGCGACGCAATCCGGGTAGTCGATCTCATCGCACACGACAACTCCGCCCGCGTCTACCAGCTGGACGCCGGCCCACGCTAGGACAGGATCTCCGACATGGGCGTCTTCGGCGAAGCCATGGAGTGGGCCCGCAAGCAGGTCACGTCCAGGGTTCCCAAAGCCGATCTGGACCAGCGCGACCCCGACTACATCCGCGACCAGCTGCCCGGCACCTGGCTGCTCGCCTCGCTCTACTTCCGCGCCGACGTACGCGGGCTGGACCGCATTCCGCCCGAGGGCCCGGTGCTGCTGGTCGGCAATCACAGCGGCGGTAACGTCCCGCCCGACACCTTCGTCTTCACCCTCGCGTTCTGTTCCTACTTCGGTGTGGAGCGCCCCTTCTACCAGCTGGCCCACAACCTTGTCGTCTCCGCACCGCCGCTGGGCTGGCTGCGTAAGTTCGGCACCGTCGCCGCGAACCACGAAAACGCCCGCCTGGCACTGGAATCCGGGGCCGCACTGCTGGTCTATCCCGGTGGGGACTACGAAGTCTTCCGGCCATCGTGGGAGCGGCACAAGGTCGACTTCGGCGGGCGGATGGGTTACGTGCGACTGGCCCGGGAGGCCGGCGTGCCGATCGTTCCGGTGGCCAGTGTGGGCGGCCAGGAGAGCGCGTTGTTCCTCAACCGCGGCCAGTGGCTGGCCAAACTGCTGATGGCGGATAAGTTGTTGCGGCTCAAGAGCATTCCGATATCGCTGGCGCTGCCGTGGGGCCTGAACATCAGTGACCTGGCGGGACATATTCCGCTGCCCACCAAGATCGTGATCGAGGTGCAGGAGCCGATCGAGGTCGACGGCGATGACCAGGCGGTGCACGACAAGGTAATGGAAAGTCTGCAGGGCGGCGTCGATCGGTTGGCCGCACAACGTCGATTCCCGGTGTTGGGCTGATGCGCGTCGAACGCCGGTGTGTGGTCAAGGCCGACCGCGATGCGGTCTGGAAGATCGTCAGCGACCCGGACACCTATCCGTCCTTCATGAGCAACCTCGAGCGCTGGGAGGCGGCCAACGACCAGCCGCCCGGCGCCGGCGCCCGCTACATCGTGCACTGGAAGATCGGCTCGGTACCCGTCGGCGGGCTGATCGAAGTCGTGGAGTTCGACGAGAACCGCGACGTGGCGTTCGTCGGGATCACCGGGATCACGTTGCGCGGCCGGATCCGGCTGCGCGACGGCGGGGACGGCGAGACCAAGGTGACATTCCGGCTGTCCTATCAGGCGCCGGGTGGCATATTCGGCTATATCGCCGATCGCATCGCGGTGCGCCAGGTAGGGCGCACGCTTTCCGAGACGCTCAAACGCCTGAAGGTGCTCGCCGAGCCCTAGCTGCACTACCCGGGGCGCGTGGCTTCGTAGCGCAGTAGGACCGTGCCACCCGGGAAGGTCCGATTTTCCAACAGCCGCAGCGAGATCCAGGACGGCAGGGTGGGAAAGAACGGGGTGCCGCCGCCCACCGCGGTGGGCGCCAGCACGATCCGGTATTCGTCCACCAGTCCGGCTTGCACGATCGGTGCCGCCAACGTCGCGCCGGCCACCTCCAAATTGCCGTCCGTTTCGGCCTTCAGCCTCCTCACCACGTCGACCGGGTCGCCGCGTTCCAGGCGGGAGTTCCAGTCGACCGACTCCAAAGTGCGCGAGAACACGACCTTGGGCATGTCGCGCCAGATGCGGGCGAAATCAACGATGATCGGGGTGGCGTCCGGGTCCTGGTCGGCGGTAGGCCAGTACGCGGACATCAGTTCGTAGAGGCGCCGGCCATAGAACGACAGGGCGGTCTCGCGCTCGAAGTCGTTCCAGTACTGGTGCAGTTCGTCGCTCGGCGCGCTCCAGTCGATGCTGCCCTGCGCGTCGGCGATGTAGCCGTCCACCGACACGTTGAAGCCATAGATGAGTTTGCCCATGCAGACCAGACTGCCCGTCGGTGCGTTGCTAGACGAGGGCGCTCGCGTCGAAGATCCAGGAGGTGTCGCCTCCGGCGAGGTTCTCGAAGTGGTTGGGCGGCGCGAAGGCGACCAGGCTGTTGAAGTCCCAATAGTCCTTCCAGACAGTGATTTTGCCGTCCAGCACCTTATGCACGGTGACGAACCGCAGCACGCCCGTTTCCCCGGTCTGGAACGTCCAGGTCTCCGAATGCTCGTAGATGACGTCGGAGTCGTTCGACACCAGAACACCATCGTGGTTCTCGTACGCCGCAAGCGGCTCGAGCCCGATCTTCAACCGGGTCACGATGTCGTCGGGACCGCGAGCGGCCAGTGCCGGGACCGGCATGTCGACGTAGAGGCAGTCATCCGATAGAAATGACTTGACCGCGTCCCAGTCCCGTCGCGAAAGTGCCTGCCACAGCCCAATTACCAGATCTGCGGGCGCGGACGTCGAAACCTCTGTCATGCCGTCAATAAACCCTGCCCGCAGGCAGGTGTCAACCGGCGCATACTCGCCGCGGGAGGCACAGTGACCGGATTGCAACGCTACATTGCCGAAGAAATCGCAACCGACCACGTCGAGGGCCTGCTGAGCAGACGCGAAGCGCTGCGGCGGCTGGCGCTGCTCGGCATCGGCGGCACGGCAGGCGCGGCGTTGATCGCCGCCTGCGCGCACCGGCAGGATCAGAACGCGGCCAGCACGGTTTCCCCAGCGCCCACGACGAGCTCGGCCGCCGAGCAGCCACCCGGGATGGCCCGCGCGCTGCCCACCTCGCCGGTCACCTGGCCGGGCCCGCTGGGCGAGCTGCGGGGCGCATGGGCGCGGGCGGCCACCTCCAAGGGCGCAGTGCTGGTGATCCACGAGAACAAGGGCCTCACCGACTGGGTGCGGTCGGTGGCCGGACGCCTTGCCGGGGCCGGTCACTCCGCCCTGGCCATCGACCTGTTGTCGGAGCGCGGCGGAACCGGCACGTTCACCGACCCCGCGCAGGCCACGTCGGCGCTGGCCGGCATCGCCCCCGAACAGTTCATCAACGATCTGAACTCCGGTCTCGACCAACTACGGCGCTTGGTCCCGGGCGAGAAGATCGCCGTGGTGGGTTTCTGTTTCGGCGGGGGACTGGTGTGGCAACTGCTGGCCTCCGCAGCGCCGGCGGTATCGGCCGCGGTTCCCTGGTACGGGCCCCTGCCCGACCACGCCGACTTCGCCAAAGCCCAGGCCGCCGTGCTCGGCATCTATGGTGCTCGGGATGCCCGGGTGACCGGGTCTGAGCCCGCCGCCCGGGCGGCGCTCGAGCGGGCCGGCCTGGTCCACGACACAATCATCGAACCGGACGCCGATCACGCCTTCTTCAACGACACCGGCCCGCGCTACAACGCGGTGGCGTCCGCCGACGCCTGGCAACGCATGCTGGACTGGTTCGGCCGTCATCTGGGCTGAACCGCGCTCAGGACTGTGCGCTGACCGGGCCGAGATCCGCCGTCGATCGGGCCGGCCCCAGTGTCACCGGCAGCGTCGACCAGCCGCGCAGCACCCGGGTGGTTCGACGGGTGCCGCCGCCCACGGCGCGCGCGTCGGGGAAGCGGTCGAAGAAGGTGCGCAGCCCGACTTCACCCTCGGCGCGGGCGAGGGCGGCGCCCAGGCAGAAGTGCCGGCCGGTCGAGAACGACAGGTGCTTTCCGGCATTGGGACGTTCGATGTCGAAGCGGTGCGGGTCGCTGAACACCGCAGGGTCGCGGTTGGCGGCGGCCAGATAGATCACCACCACCTCGCCACGCTTGACGGGCACCCCGGCCACCTCGACGTCGTTGCCGGCCACCCGGGCGGTGAGCTGCACCGGCGAGTCGAACCGCAGGATCTCCTCAACCGCGTTCGGCCACAATTCCGGACGGGCCCGCAGTGTCTCGAGCTGTTCGGGATGGTCCAGCAACAGCCGAATCCCGTTGCCCAGCAAGTTGACTGTGGTTTCAAAGCCGGCGACAAGCACCAGACCGGCGACCGCCTGCAGTTCCGTCTCGTCGAGGTAGCTGTCGCTGTCACCGCCCTCGGCGGTCTGGATCAACTGACTCATCAGGTCATCGCCCGGGGCGCGCCGCAATTGGCGCAGATGCTCGACGAGCCAGGTGTTGAATCCCGCCACGCCGCGTTGCACCCGTTGGTACTGCTGCCAGGGGAGTCCGACATCCAGGCTGGGGGCGGCCAGTTCGCCGAATTCCAGCACCCGGCGCCGGTCATATTCCGGCACCCCGAGAATCTCGCTGATGACGGTGATCGGAAGCTGCGAACAGTACCGCCCGACGATGTCGACGGCGCCGGGCCGCTCGGTGAGTTGGTCGAGCAGGCCGACGGCCGTCTGCTCGACCCGGTCGCGTAACGCGCTGACGGCCCGCGAGGTGAAGACCGCGGAGACCGTCTTGCGGTAGCGGGTGTGGTCGGGCGGCTCGACCGCCAGCAACGACGGTGGCCGCATCGGATGCAGACGATCGTCACGGGTACGCCGCTCCAACCAGCGCAGCGGCGCCGGCAGATTGTCGCCGAACGCAATGACGTGAAAGTCGTCCGAGCGCAACAGATCATGCGCCAGGCGGTGGTCGACGGCCATGTAGTTCGCCCGGTTGCGCACCAGCGGACCGTGCCGCTGCACCTCGTCGTAGAAGGGCACCGGGTGCTCACCCAGAGTCGGGTCGGCGATCAGGCGGGCTTGCAGGTCGCCTCGCCGGATCCCGACCGTGGCGATCCCGCGGATCACCCCGTGCATGGCGAACCAGTGCAGTCTGTCCTTCACCGTCAGCACTCGGCGCTGATCTTGAAGTCTGTCGTCACGACCTTGTTGGGGTTGCTGGTGGCAATGCCCTGGGCGCTGCCCGTAATGGTGTAGCCGTTCTTCGACAAGTCGACGCGCGCGTCCCCGACCCCGCCCTCGTAATAGCTACCGGTGAATCCGCCCATGTTGCGGATCTTGACGAACTGCGGCAGCACGCGATCCCCGCTCATCAGCACCACCGCCTGCAGCTGGCCGTCCCGGTCCCGGATGTCGATGGTGCGGTACGACTCGATCTGACTGCATGACGGCGGGCGGGTGGTGAGCGCGTTGCCGTCGATGGTCACCTTTGCGGCATGGCGCGGCACGGTCTGGCTGCCGCCGCATCCCGATACGGCGCCGGCGACGGCCACCGCGATTGCTGTCACTGCGACCAACCGGTTTTGCACCAGCCACCTCCGTCTCGGCCCCGCTGCGGTATGCAGGAAAACATTATGGCTGTTTCGGGTTCATCCTGGGCAACGCCTTGATGATGCCTTTACGAACGAACTCGGGGCTGACCCCTTTGAGGCGGTCGATCCAGCGGATGCTGCCGGGGACATACCAGTGCAGCCGGGTGGGATGGTGATAGGCCCGCCACGCCACCTCGGCGACGCTGGACGCCGGCATCAGCCGGAACATGCCGCGCTTGGGGGCCGCCGCCCGCAACTCCTCGGGCGACATCGTGGCCGGAGCACCGGCTGAGCCTGTGCCCGAGTGTTGCGGCGTCGAGGTGAGGATGGCGGTGTCGATCAGGCCGGGCAGCACGTCGGCGACCCGCACACCGTGCCGTTCCCACTCGACGCTCAGTGCCTCGGTGAGCCCTTTGACCGCGTGTTTGGTCGCCGAATAGACCGCGATGCGGGGCATCCCGTAGGTGCCCGAGGACGACGACGTGGAGAACATCAGGCTGCCCGGCGACTTCTTCAGGTAGGGCAGCGAACCGTATGCACCGGCCACCACCGCTTTGAAGTTCACGTCGATGACCCGCATCGCGGCCTCGTAGGGCACGTCCTCGAACCAGCCGCCCTCGCCGATGCCGGCGTTGTTCCACATCATGTCCAGGCCGCCGCCGGCATTACCGGCGCAGAAGTCCGCCAGCGCCGCATCCAGTGCCGCCTTGTCCGTCACGTCGACGACCCGGGTCCACAGTCCCGCGCCCAGTTCCACGCAGAGTGCGGCCAGGCCGTCGTCGGCGCGGTCCACGGCGCCGACTCGCCAGCCCTTGCTGTGGAACAGCTTCACGCCCTCGCGGCCCATACCGCTGCCGGCGCCGGTGATGAATATGGTCTTCTGCGATTTGATGTCAGCCGCCCCTCAACCCGCTTCGACCACGTCTTTGATGCGGTTCAGCGTCTTTGTCATGTCCCTGATGTTGCGCCGCCTCCGGAGGAATCCTCCGAACACCAGATAGACGTTATTCAACGGGGAAGGGGCCAGGCGAAAGGACTCGGTCACATCGGTGGACTGCCCGTCCGGCCCGGCCGGCGTCAATCGGTAGTGCCAGTTGTTCACCACCCGGTCGCCGAGCAGTACAGCAAACCCGAACTCGCGGCCGGGCTCGCACGCCGTCACCTCACAGGTGGTCCAGTAGACCGGGCCGATCTCGTTGCGCCGGACGTGCCCACGGAAGCGCGCGCCCAACGCCGGCCCGGTCGCGCCGTCCAGCCACTCGGCCTCAAATGTCTCCGGCGAGAAGCGCCCGGTATTTCGAATATCGGCAATCAATTCCCAGATTTTGTCCGCCGGCGCCGCCATATGAACCGTTGCTGAACCCTCCATAGGAGAATCCAAACACGCCGGCTGTAACGAAACCACCCCGGCCGCCGATATTCACTGTTTGGGCACGAACATCCCGATGATCTGAGTCAGGGTCTGCTGCAGCTGCTGACCGGGTTGCGGCACCTGCGCGATGCCCGGCGCCATGCCGCCCGCCTTGGAGCACTTCGGCCAGGCCCCGGGTCCCTGGCCCGCCAGCACCCGGTTGGCGACGGCGATTTGTTGCTGCTTAGAGGCCTTTGCCGGGTTCCCGACGCCGCCGTACTCCTCCCAGGTGGCCTGTTTGAACTGCAGTCCGCCGTAGGCGCCGTTACCGGTGTTGGCGGCCCAGTTACCCCCGGACTCGCACTGTGCGACGGCGTCCCAGTTCATGGAGTCCGCGTCGGCGACGCCCGTGGAAAACGACATACCCACCGCTACGAAACCGGCGGTCATAACCGACTTGATGAGGGGCTTTGTGATGTGCGTCATGACCGGCATTTCGCCGGCTGTAGTCAAAGCGTTACCGACTAGAGGAAATTATGAGACCCGTTGTCTATCACTTTGAGATTGGTGCAAACCTTGCTCAGCGGGGCATTTCAAGCCGCCGATTGACCCTGGCAGTAGGACCGGGTGGCGGCGTTCAGCGCTCGTTGATAGAGGTCGTCGAACCGGCGGGCACGGATCACCACAGTCCGGGCCTCGTCCAGCCGGAACCCGCACGACGGCGAGCGCAGCAAACTCCAATTAAGCGATGCCTGAGACAAAATCTTAGTGTTGAGGGTGTCGATCTGCGCCCGCGATGCCGACAGGTCCTGCGGCGGTGGGGGTGCGCCGGCGGTGTCGAGCTTCCATTGCGCGAATCTGCTGTACTCGATGGCTTCGGTGGCGCCGACCTGGTCGCGGAAGATCGTGGCTACGTAATCCGGGTAGTCGGGGTCGATTTGGAGCGCTTCGGCGTCGGCTCGCAGTGTTGCGAGTTCCTGCTCGACGCGGGCCGGATCCTCAATGGGAGTGTGCGTACTCCACTTGTAGGCCGCTACCGGCTCGGCGATTTGTAGTCGCTCGGCCACCGCGTCGATCAGAACGGTCAACGCGGCGTCGGCCCGTGCCTGCGGCGCGAGGACGAGCACGGTGATCAGCGCAGCGACAAAGCAGGCCTTAGCCACTGTGCGCGGGGACCGTAGCGATTGCGTCGATCACGGCCGCGGGGCTGTCCAGGGACACGAAGGTTCTCGCCCCGGGCACCTCGATCATCGTCGAGTTGGCGAACAGGGTGGCCATCTGCCGGCCCAGCGCCGGCTTGAAGCACCGGTCACGCAGGCCCCATACCAGCGTGACGGGCTTGGTGAAGCGCGAGAACCGGGTGGACACGTCGACCAGATCGGTGGCCGCGACGTGGCGCAGCAACTCGGCAAGGTCGCCCGCGATGCGCGGATCGTCGCGACAGGGCGCAAGCCAGGATTTGGTCAATTCGGCATCGGGATCGCTGAGCAGCAGACCGAACCCTAGCGGTGAGTGGCGCAACTTGGACCAACTCATGGTGGCGAACAGCGTCTTGATCGATTTCGGGCCGCGCAACACCGCAAAAACGACATTGAACGGGAATGGCGGAAACTTGTCGAAGGCGTCGCAGTTGGTGAGCACCAACCGACCGATCCGGTCGGGATATTCGTCGATGACGAACTGACACAACGCCCCGCCCGTGTCATTACCCACCAGCGTCACCTCGGAAAGATCGAGGCTCACCAGGAATTCGTTGATCATTGCGGCGATTCCGCGGGGGGAGAGATCTGCTCCGTCATTGGCCGGAATGGTGTGCGCGCCCAACGGCCAGGTCGGCAAGAAGCACCGATAGCCCAGCCTCGCCAGGCCGTCCGCGACGCGGTCCCAGAGTCTTTCGTCGGCCAGAATGCCGTGTACGAACAGCACCGGCGGGTGCGGCGATTTCTCCGGACCCACCACTCGGTAGGCAATGGTTGCTTGCGTGAGTGTGGCCTGCGGCATCGCGGTTATCCTTCGAAAAGTAACTTACAAACTCTCAGTACGTAAGTTACGTACAGAGTGCATGAAAGTCAATGTTGATGGAGGACAGGGCCATCCGCTATTTTCCGCGAGACCCGGACTGGCTGCGGACGAACGCGGCCCGGGCATTGCTGGCGGCCGCGCTGGGGATACCGCTGGTCATGGGCGCAATCTTCGTGTCGGTGGATCGGCTCCATGCCACGCCGGCCGACGCCCTCTCGCGCGCCGACAACGTCTCCGACGAGCAGAGCCGAGCCCAGGCGGTTGGTGCGGCCGGCCGGGTTGTCGATGTCGCGGGCCTGCGCCCGACAACGGCCGGCTACCTGTTGATGTCGTGCGGGGGCCACGAGGACCCGCCGTATCAGGGGGCGATTCATCTGACCTTCGCGCTGCCCACCGAGCAGCGCGCCGACACCTACTTCCAGACGGTCGCCGCGGCCCTGCGGTCCGACGGCTGGATCGAGGGATTACCGCCCGGCGGCCATGCGTATGGCTCCACCCTGTCCAAAGACGGTGTCACGGTGATTCTGTACCGGCACGACGACAACCCGGGCCTGGGCGTGCTGCGCCTCTACGGCGAGTGCCGGAACACGAACGACCACCGCAACGATGCGACGGGGTGGGTCGATGTCACCAGTCAGGTCGGCTTGGGGCGGTGAGGCCCACGAAAAGCACTACTGCGCTTGACGGCGGTTGCCGTCAAGCGCAGTAGTTGTAGTGCTGGTGCGGGTTAGCCTCAGCGAGCGCCCAGTGCGCCCTGCAGGTCACCCTTCATGGCGACCAGCTGTGCGCCCCAGTACTCCCAGCTGTGCGTACCGTCGCTCTGGAAGTTGAACACCGCGTTGTGGCCACCGGCCGCGTTGTAGGCGTCCTGGAACTTCAGGTTGCTGCTGCGGACGAAGTTCTCCAGGAACTCGGCCGGCAGGTTGGCGCCACCCAGTTCGGAGGGCTTGCCGTTGCCGCAGTACACCCACAAGCGGGTGTTGTTGGCGACCAGCGTCCCGATTTGCAGGGTGGGGTCGTTGCGCTGCCACGCCGGGTCACTCGAGGGGCCCCACATGTCGGAGGCCTTGTAGCCACCGGCGTCACCCATGGCCAAGCCGATCAGCGACGGCCCCATGCCCTGGGAGGGGTCCAGCAGCGCCGACAGCGAGCCGGCGTAGATGAACTGAGCGGGGTGGTAGGCGGCCAGGATCATCGCCGACGAGCCGGCCATCGAGATACCGACGGCGGCGCTGCCGGTCGGCTTGACGCTCTTGTTGGCCTGCAAGTAGGAGGGCAGCTCGCTGGTCAGGAAGGTCTCCCACTTGTAAGTGGAGCAGCCGGCCTTACCACAGGCGGGGTTGTACCAGTCGCTGTAGAAGCTGGACTGACCGCCGACGGGCATCACGACCGAGAGGCCGGACTGGTAGTACCACTCGAAGGCCGGGGTGTTGATGTCCCAACCGTTGTAGTCGTCCTGGGCACGCAGGCCGTCGAGCAGGTACACCGCAGGAGAGTTGTCGCCACCGCTCTGGAACTGCACCTTGATGCTGCGCCCCATCGCCGCGGACGGCACCTGCAGGTACTCGACTGGCAGACCCGGCCGGGAGAAAGCTCCCGCAGTCGGTGCGCCCCCGGCAAGTCCGATCAGGCCCGGCAGGGCCGCAGCCGCAGCTGCACCGACCAGGAGTCGGCGACCCCAGGCCCGTATCTTCCCGCTCACCACTGTCATAACCTGTGCCCCTTTTTCCTTATGTCTCTTGCTCCGGCCAGAACTTACCGTGTGAATAGGCCAAATGTCGATTCGGACGCAAACACATTTCAGTTCGATATCGGTTAACTTCGTGAGCCCAGCAACTGTGTTACCGCGTCCCCGCCGGTTGACCGCATCCGTTATAGCGCGGCGCTGACACGCGCAAACGCGACACACGCCGCGGCGTTATACACGCGTTATCCAGTTGGAATGAGGCGGAGTCGGGGCGGGGAGCAAAACCCTATTGAGTTTGGCTAACCATTTTGACCGGCGGCACTCCGGTGACAGCGGCCCGGCGAGCAACTCAGACCATTATTTCCGCGGGCGTCAGATTTATCTTTGGCCACGTCTCGGTTACTTGAGAGTCACCTGCCGGTTTCCAGACCGGCGCAGCCGAACGGCCGGCGACCGCGTAGGCTCGCTCGGAGCAAGCCGACTTACGACACGCTATCCCCGAGCCGTTTCGGCACTCCCGCGTCCCGCACCTGCCCCTTGGTGCGATTGGCATCGCGCAGAGTGCGACGGGCCCGGGAGACGATTGAGGTGCGGGATTTGGATACGGTACTTGGGCTGTCGGTCACACCGGCCGCCGTCGGGTGGATCCTCGCTGAGGGACACAGCGCCGAAGGCGCGATCCTGGACCACCACGAATTGCATCTGCAGGACGGCGCCGAGGGCGGCCGGCACGTCGGCCAGGGTGTGCGTGTCGTACACACCGCCGAGCAGGTGGCCGCCGAAGTGCTCCGGGCGCGGGATGTGGCGCTCGCCGGGGACCGCCGGCTGCGCGTGATCGGCGTGACGTGGAGCGACGAGGCATCCGCCCAGGCCGCGCTGCTGTTGGAGGCGCTGACCGACGCCGGCTTCGACAATGTCGTACCCGTGCGTCTGCTCGATGCGGTCGAGACGCTCGCCGAGGCCGTCGCGCCGGTGATCGGCTACCAGCAGACCGCGGTGTGCATCCTCGAGCGTGAATGGGCGACGGTGGTCATGGTCGACACCCATGACGGGCAGACGCAGACGGCGGTCAAGCACGTTCGCGGCGGGTACGACGGTCTGACGTCCTGGCTGACCGGGATGTTCGACCGCAGTTCCTGGCGGCCGGGCGGGGTGGTCGTGGTCGGTTCCGAAGGAGACGTCAACGATTTCTCCTGGCAGCTGGAAAAGGTCCTGCCGGTTCCGGTGTTCGCCCAGACGATGGCGCAGGTAACCGTGGCGCGCGGAGCTGCGCTGGCCGCGGCCCGCCGCACCGAGTTCACCGATACCGAACTGATCGCCGATCACGTTGCGCCGGTCTCCGCCGCCCCGACGCGGTCCCGGCAGTACGCCGGGGCGGCGACGACGTTGGCCGCGGCCGCAGTGACCTTCGTGGCGTCGGTGTCCCTGGCGGTGGGCATCCAATTGGCTCCCGGCAAGGATGCGCACCCTGCTCATCCCGTGGTGCACAAGTCGACGCCGCCGATAGCCGAGGCCGAAGCGCCGCGACCGGTTCCGCCGGCCGCGGTTCCGGCGGCCCCGTCGCCGGCACCGCCGCAACAAGAACCCGTGCGGTTGACCGCCGGTGAACAGGTCGACGAATCCGGACCGGGCGAGCAACCGGGCGGCGCGGTGCCCGAACCGGCGCCCGGCGACGGACCGCTGCGTTTGAGCAGAGTGCTCGAGCACATTCCCGGCACGTACACCGAGCCCGGCCGCCCGCCCGAGTAACCGTCAGCCGCCCTTGCTGCGACTGGCCGAGAAGGCCACCGTCACCTCGTCGGCGACGTGCAGGGACCCGAGCAGCATCGAGTAGGGCTTGACGCCGAAATCGGTCTGCCGAACCGTCGATTCGGTTGCCAGCAGCCAGCTATCCCCGCGATCGTCCACGCGCAGGTCGACAGCGTGTGCACGGGCCTTGCCCCTGATGTCCAGCGTGCCGTCCAGCCGGTAGCCGTCCACGGTCTTCTCGATGTCTTCGGCGCTGAACCGGATCTCGGGAAATCGGCCGGCGGACAGCGACTTCAGCGCGTTCGAGCGCGCCAGCGCCTGCTCCGGGCCGGACAGGCCCTTGACGCCACCGTCACCGCGCAGCACCTGCAGCGAATCCACGTGCACGATCAACTCTGCCGAATCGGGTTCGTCCGCAGCCCAATTGACAGTTGCCTGCCAGCGGGTCATGGCCAGGGTGAGCCGATGGCCCATCCGCGCGGCCCGGCCCGCCACTCCGGTGCGGACGGTCAATTCGCCGTCGTCGACGCCCAGCGTCCACGAGTCGGTCACCGTTGCGGTGGTCAGACCGTCAGAACGGTGCGGTAGTGCGCACGTCCTTGCTCCAACGTGGCGTAGCCCTCGGCGGCCCGCTCCAGAGGCAGCTCCTCGACCCACGCCCGCACGCCGGAGAGGACCGCGAATTGCATTGTCTCCTCGACGTCCTTGGCCGTTCCGGACGGATGACCGATCACGCTGAGCCCGGGAATGATCAATTGAACGGGGCTGATCGGCAGCGGCTCGGGGGTGACCCCGATGGTGACGAGCTCACCTTGGGGGAGTAGCCCGCCGACCGTGTCGGCCATGGCCTTGGAGTTGCCCGCGGTGGCGAGGACGACGGACGCGCCGCCCAGGGTGCGCAGCGCTTCGGATACGTCGACGCTGGTGGAGTCGATGTAGTGATGCGCGCCCAACTTCTTGGCGTCCTCGGCCTTTCCGGCGCCGCGAGCGATCGCTATGGTCTCGAAACCCATTGCCCGGGACCACTGGACGCCGAGGTGACCGAGACCGCCGACGCCGAGCACCGCGACCCGGTCACCGGGTAGCGCCCTGGTGTGCCGCAAGGCGTTGTAGGTGGTGACACCGGCGCACCCCATCGGGGCCGCTTCGACATCGGTCAGTCCGGCGGGGATCCGGGCCAGCGCGGTGGCGGGCACCGTCACGGATTCGGCGTAGCCGCCGGGATACTGCCAGCTGGGCACCTGCGCGTTCGCGCAGTGAATGAGGATGCCCTTCCGGCACGGATCGCAGTGGTTGCAGTTGCCGCCGAACCAGCCGACGGCGACCCGGTCACCGACCGCGAACTCTTCGACGTCTTTACCGAGTTCGGCTATGGTGCCGGCGATTTCGTGCCCGAGGGTCAGCGGCCAGGTCATATCCGGGAATCCGCCGTTGACGAAATGCGCGTCGGTACCGCAGATTCCGCAAGCGGTGACCGAGATGCGCACCTCGCCGCGTCCTGGTGGGCGCGTTTCCACCTCGGTGAGCTCCAGCGGTGCGCCCTCCGACGCCACCTGCACAGCCTTATGGGTAGCCATGTGTTTCCTTTTGAGTTGTGAACGGTTGAGGTGTGAGTGTCAGTGGGACACAGGGCATTTGTCGCCCGGAGCGGTCCCCGAGGTGTGGTAGTCGACCTGCCAGTGCTTGATGCCGTTGAGCCAACCGGAGCGCAGCCGCTCGGGCTTGCCCACCGACTCCAGGTCGGGCATTGCGTCGGCGATCGCGTTGAACATCAGGTCGATCGTCATCCGGGCCAGGTTCGCCCCGATACAGTAGTGCGCGCCGGTCCCGCCGAATCCGACATGCGGATTGGGGTCGCGCTTGATGTTGAAAGTGAACGGGTCGTCGAACACGTCCTCGTCGAAGTTGGCTGAGCGATAGACCATTACCACCCGCTGGCCCTTCTTGATCTGCACGCCGGAGAGCTCGTAATCCTCGAGCGCGGTGCGCTGGAACGAGGTGACGGGGGTGGCCCACCGGACGATCTCGTCCGCGGTGGTGACCGGCCGCTCCCGCTTGTACAGCTCCCACTGGTCGGGGAAATCGGTGAAGGCCATCATGCCCTGGGTGATCGAGTTGCGGGTCGTCTCGTTGCCGGCGACCGCCAGCAGGATGACGAAGAACCCGAACTCGTCGTCAGACAGCTTGTGACCGTCGACGTCGGCTTCGATCAGCTTGGTGACAATGTCTTCACCCGGGTTCTGCGCCCGGTCGGCCGCCATCTGCATCGCGTACATGATCAGTTCGACCGAGGCGGCAATGGCGTCGTTGGTAGCGAACTCGGGGTCCTGGTCGCCGACCATCTGATTGGACCAGTGGAACAACTTCATCCGGTCCTCCTGCGGCACCCCCAGCAGGCCGGCGATCGCCTGCAACGGCAGCTCGCAGGAGACCTGTTCGACGAAGTCGCCGGAACCCTGCGCGGCGGCGTTGGCCACGATCCGCTTCGCGCGCTCGTTGAGGTCGTCGCGCAGTCGCTCGACGGCCCGCGGGGTGAAGCCCCGGGAGATGATCTTGCGCAACCGGGTGTGGTGCGGCGCGTCCTGGTTCAGCAGGACGAACTTGCCGCGCTCGATCTGCTCGCCGACGGTGCCGTCCTTATATCGGGGCAAAGCCGTCTTGGCCAGACTGGAGAAGACGTCGCTGCGCCGGGAGATCTCCTTGACGTCCTTGTGTTTGGTCACCACCCAGAAGCCGCCGTCGTCGAAACCGCCGACCCCGAGCGGTTGCTCGTTCCACCAGATCGGCGCGGTGCGGCGCAGTTCGGCCAGCTCCTCAACGGGCAGCCGCTCGGCATGCACGTCCGGATCGGTGAAATCGAACCCCGGCGGCAGGTTCGGCTTGGCTTGCGGTTCGGCTGGCATCGTCGACAAGGCCCACTCCTCGTACACCGTGGTCTAGTTGTTGTCCCGTGCCAATAATCCATTGCTACAGCACGGTTGGGAAGCTCTGAGCGAAAAGAGGCCGAAGCCCAACTAGAACACGTTCCACGACGGCGGGGACGGGAGCCGATCCGGGTCTGCCGATCTGCCCTTGTGACCCCTGCAGCAATCGTTATGCTTCTCATCAACCATCGTCGGTGCCATGAAGGAGTGCCACATGATTCGCGAATTGCTCACCACCGCTGCGATCGCGGGCTCGGCGATAGTTCTGGCGCCTGTGGCGAGTGCCGACAACGGCCGCTGGGAAGGCGATGTGCCCGGGATGAACTATGACGCCTCGCTGGGTGCGCCGTGCGACAACTACGAGCGCTTCATCTTCGGGCGCGGCCCCAGCGGCCAGGCCGAGGCCTGCCACTTCCCGCCGCCCAACCAGTTCCCGGCCGCCGAGACCGGGTACTGGGTGATCTCCTACCCGTTGCGTGGCGTCCAGCAGATCGGCGCGCCGTGCCCCGGCCCGCGTGTCGCCGCGCAGTCGCCGGCCGGGCTGCCGATGCTGTGCCTGGGAGCGCAAGGGTGGCAGGAAGGTTGGTTCACCGGAGCAGGGTTCTTCCCACCCGAGCCGTGACCGATTACCCGGTTCCGCGCTGGCTACGATTCGTCCTTGCGTCCGATCGGGCCGGCTCGGCGTGGTACATAGGCGCCGGCTTCTTCTTCGCGCCGGTGTTGGCCGTGCTCTCGCCCTGGCCGGCGGTGACCACCGCGCTGTGGTGGCTGATCGGGCTGGCCGGACTTTGGCTCGGCCTGCTCGGGATCGCCATGGCCGTGGGCTTGGCCCGAGTGCTGTTGTCGGGCAAGGAAATTCCCGAAGAGTACTGGCGCACCCTGGTCGACTACTGACAACTCACGACCCGGTCTAGAGTCATTACAACCGTCCGTCAACGAATAGGAGACACCCGTGGGCTTCGATCCCAAAGATGCCGTGGACGCCGTTCGCGACATCGCGACCAATGCCGTCGAGAAGGCCTCCGACATCGTCGAGCACGCCAGCGACATCATCCGTGGTGACATCGCCGGCGGCGCCAGCGGCATCGTTCAGAATTCCATCGAAATCGGTACCCACGCGGTGGACCGGGTCAAGGAAGTCTTCACCGGCAAAGAGGACGATCTCGACTGATCGTCAGACCGCGGCAGCCTCGTTGAGCTCGTCGAGCCTGCTGGTCGCCTCCAGGTACTCCTGGACCCAGCGTTCGATCACGGTCGAGGTCTTCTCCACCTTCTGGAACTGACCGACCACCTGCCCGACCGGGTTGAACGCCACGTCGACGGACTCGTTGGGATACCTGTTGGTGGCGCGCACCGCCATGCCGGACACCATGTACTGCAGCGGCATGCCGAGCGGCTTCGGGTTGTCCGGCTGCTCCCAGGCTTCGGTCCAGTCGTTGCGCAGCATCCGGGCCGGTTTGCCGGTGAAGGAGCGGCTGCGGACGGTGTCGCGGCTGCCTGCCTTGATGTAGGCGGCCTGCTGCACCGGGGTGTTCGAGGATTCCTCGACCATCAGCCACTGCGAACCGGTCCACGCGCCCTGGCAGCCGAGCGCCAGCGCCGCCGCGATCTGCTGGCCGCTGCCGATGCCACCGGCGCCGAGCACCGGGATCGGGGCGACCTCCTTGACGACCTGCGGCCACAGCACGATGGAACCCACCTCGCCGCAGTGTCCGCCGGCCTCGCCGCCTTGGGCGATGATGATGTCGACGCCGGCGTCGGCGTGCTTGCGCGCCTGCGACGGCGACCCGCACAGCGCGGCGACCTTGAGCCCGGCGTCATGGATGTGCTTGATCATGTCCGCGGGCGGCGTGCCGAGCGCGTTCGCGATCATCTTGACCTTCGGGTGCTTGAGCGCCACCTCGACCTGCGGGGTGGCCGTTGCCTCGGTCCAGCCGAGCAACTGCAGGGTGTCGCCGTCGCTGTCTTCGACCGGTACGCCGTGGTCGGCCAGGATCTTCTTGCCGAAGTCCAGGTGTTCCTGCGGCACCATCTTGCGCAGGGTCTCGGCCAGTTCCTCGGCGGACAGGTGCGAGTCCATGCCCTCGTATTTGTTCGGGATGACGATGTCCACGCCGTAGGGGTGGTCACCGATGTTCTCGTCGATCCACTTCAGCTCGATCTCGAGCTGCTCGGGGGTGAAGCCGACGGCACCCAGCACGCCGAAGCCGCCGGCCTTGCTGACCGCGACGACGACGTCGCGACAGTGGGTGAAAGCAAAGATCGGAAACTCGATACCGAGTTCGTCGCATAGGGCGGTGTGCATGCCAGCTCCTCGGGCGTTCGCCAAATTGAAACGTGTTCTAGTTTAGTACGGACGCCGACCGCGTGGCCAGTGAGGTCGAATGTGTCGCGACTAATACCCGTCAGAGAGGCCGTCGAGAACCACGCCGTGCACCGACCACAGCACCGTAAACGCAAGCAAACACCCGAAGCAGATCAGGTGGTCGCGGCAGACGACGCGAGCCAGCCGGCTCTGGCCTACCGCAGTGTCCCGCCGCTTTCCGAGCCGCACCGCGCTCGGGACGGTATGGAACATCGCCAGCGCCACCGGCACGCCGGCCAGCGCGGCGGAAGTCAGCAGTAGCCAGGCCGGTCCACCGCCGTTCAGCGCGTGAATTACCAACGCGCTCAGCAGGATCAGCATGACCAGCGCGATGAGTCTGCCCATCGGGCGTGAGGTGGTGGTGGCCCGGTGATAGTAGGCGGCGATGGACGCCAGTACGGGCTCGGGCAGTTCGCCACCGTCCGGACCGGCCCGGAACACCTGGACATCGAAGATCAGGTCCATCCACAGCACAGCCAGCAGGAAGCCCCCGCAGGCCGCAAGCAGCGGTGCCATAGCCGCACTCCTCAGGTCTGCGCTGTCACTTCCGTTCCCACTCTGCCGCCGACCGCGCACTTCTAGAACGGGTTCCAGCACCGCTCGCCGGTGGTGGCCGGTCCGTTACGTCTTTTTTCGCTTCAATCTCGCATTGCAGTTGGGGCAGACGAAGGACGTCTCGTGCACCGACACGCTGTGCACGTGCTGGCAGGCGTGACACCGGACTTTGGTCTTCTTCTCAGCGGGCACGTCGGCGGGCACCTCGGTGGGAGTCTCGGCGGGCGCTTCGGCAGATACCTCAGTGGGCACGTCGGCGGGGTCCGGTTCCGCGGCGTGCTCCTCGGCCGGCTGCGGCGCCGTCGCCCGGTCCTCCCGAGCCTCGTCGCGCCGGAACAGATAGATGCCCACCACTTCGTCGGTGGCGACCCAGTCGGCGTGCTCGAGGCGCCATCCGGCCTGCTCGATGAGACCGAGGGTTGCCCCGACGTCCGCGGCGTGCGGCAGCTGGATCTGGAAGAACTCCTCGCCGCGGTCGAAAGCCTTGATGGCGCGCCGCTGCGGGGATTCGCGCGGCGGTTGCTTCGCCGGGCCGGCCGCGCCGCTGCGCGGGCCGGTCGCCTTCTGGCCGAACAGACCCATGGACCGGAACTTACGCCGGGGATTCGCGGAGTCTTGATCGGGGTGCGACACCGCGGGTAGCGTAGGGCTGCCAATTACGAAACCTGCAGTAGCGTAATTGCAGCCACCCGAAAGGAATCGCCCTCGATGCGCAGCCGGTACGCCGGGCAACCCTTCACGACCCCGACATCGGAGATCGCCGCCGCGCTGGAGGAGGTCAGCATCCCGACGTTGCTGCTGTCGTTGGTGCACATCACCGGTGACCCGCGGTTCATCCGCGATTACAAGCAACTGGGTGTGTTCCTGAACGAGGTGCAGGGTTTCATGTCCGAGGAGGACAAGGCCCGGGCCCGGGCCGAAGCACTTACCGTGATCACCGACTACCGCGACCGCGGATGCCCCGAGCCCGCACCTCTGAGCGCCGAGTTGATCAGGGAGATGCTGGACTGGACGGCCTGCGAGCGCGTGCCCGATGACTACCTGCCGTTGGCCCTCGAGGAGATGGACCTCGAGGGTGTCGACCCCCGTCGTCCGGTGGCACTGTCGCCGGAGAGCACGGCGGACCTTTCCGTCCTCGTCGTCGGATGCGGCGAATCCGGCATCCTGGCGGGTCTGCGGCTCAAGCAGGCCAACATTCCGTTCACCATCGTCGAGAAGAACGCGGGGCCCGGCGGAACCTGGTGGGAGAACAGGTATCCCGGCGCCCGCGTGGACGTCGCCAACCACTTCTACTGCTACAGCTTCGAACCCAACAACGACTGGACGCACTTCTTTGCCGAACAGCCCGAGTTGCAGCGGTACTTCACCTCGGTGCTGGCCAACCATGATCTGACCCAGCACGTCCGGTGGAGCACCGAGGTGCTCTCTGCCGAATGGCAGGACGGCCATTGGGCGGTCGCACTGCGCGGACCCGAAGGCCACACCAGCACGGTGCGGGCCAGAGCGGTCATCACCGCGGTCGGCCAGCTGAACCGGCCGTACCTGCCCGACTTCGACGGCGCCGACACCTTCGAAGGGCCGTCGTTCCACTCCGCGGCCTGGGACCACTCCGTCGACTTGACCGGCAAACGGGTCGCTTTGGTCGGCGCCGGCGCGAGCGGGTTTCAGATTGCGCCCGCGATCGCTGCCGGCGTCGAGCGTTTGACGGTGTTCCAACGCACCGCGCAGTGGATGTTCCCGAACCCGATGTATCACGACGAGGTCGGCGACGGCGTGCGCTGGGCGATGCGGCATCTGCCGTTCTACGGCCGGTGGTACCGGTTCCTGTTGTTGTGGCCGGGCGCCGACAAGGGACTCGACGCCGCTCGAAGCGATCCCGACTACGCCGACCAGGATTACGCGGTCAGCGACATCAACGCCGCCGCCCGGATGATGTTCAGCCACTGGATCACCAGCCAGGTCGGCGAGGACGACGAGTTGCTGAGCAAGGTGATGCCCGACTATCCGGCCACCGGGAAACGCACACTGCAGGACAACGGAAGCTGGCTGCAGACACTGCAACGCGACAACGTCGAACTGGTCCGCACTCCGATCCAGCGCATCACGCCGCGCGGCATCGTCACCGAGGACGGCGTGCAACACGAGGCCGACGTCATCGTCTACGCCACCGGTTTCCGCCACACCGACGTGCTGTGGCCATTGAAGATCCTCGGCCGCAACGGAATTGACCTGCACCAAGTGTGGGGGAGCCGACCGCACGCCCATCTGGGCATCACCGTTCCCGGCTTCCCCAACCTGTTCATCATCTACGGGCCGGGGACCCACCTGGCCCATGGCGGCAGCCTGATCTTCCAATCCGAATTGCAGATGCGTTACGTCAACCTGTGCCTGCAGCGGATGGCCGAGGAGCGGATCGCTGAGCTCGAGCCCACACCGGAGGCCACCGCCGCATGGCACCGGCGCACGCAGACCGAGATCAAGAAGATGGTCTGGTCACATCCCGCGGTCAAGCACTCCTACTTCAAGAACGCCGACGGCGAGATCCACACGGTCAGCCCATGGCGTCTCAACGAGTACTGGGCCGCGGTGCGTACACCGGACTGGTCCGATTTCATTGTGCGACAGGAGAAGTGAGCTATATGCGGACAGTTGTCGTCGACGGGCCCAGCAGCATCCGGGTGGACAAGCGTCCGGATCCCGGCCTCACCGGTCCGGACGGTGTGATCGTCGCGGTCCGCGCCGCCGGCATCTGCGGGTCCGATCTGCACTTCTACGAGGGTGACTACCCGATGGCCGAGCCGGTGGCTCTGGGTCACGAGGCGATCGGCACCGTGGTCGAGGCCGGGTCGGAGGTGCGCACCGTCAAGGTGGGCGACGAGGTGTTGGTGTCGTCGGTCGCCGGCTGCGGCACGTGTCCAGGCTGCGCCACCAACGACCCGGTCATGTGCCATTCGGGCCTGACGATCTTCGGCGGCGGGGTGCTGCCCGGCGCCCAGACCGACCTGCTGGCGGTGCACGCCGCCGACTTCCAGGTGCGCAAGATCCCGGAGGGCATCAGCACCGAGCAGGCGCTACTGCTCACCGACAACCTGGCCACCGGCTGGGCGGCGGCGCAGCGCGCCGACATCCCGTACGGCGGCACGGTCGCGGTGATCGGCCTGGGGGCGGTGGGGCTGTGCGCCCTGCGTAGTGCTTTCCTGCAAGGTGCCGCAACGGTTTTCGCCGTGGACCGCGTCGAGGGGCGGTTGCGGCGCGCGGCCGACTGGGGTGCGACGCCGGTGCCCTCGCCGGCCACCGAAGCGGTGCTGGCCGCGACTGGCGGCCGGGGTGCGGACGCGGTGATCGACGCCGTCGGCACCGACGCCTCCATGACCGACGCACTGTCGGCGGTGCGACCCGGCGGCACGGTATCCGTCGTCGGCGTGCATGATCTGCAACCGTTCCCGTTTCCCGCCCTGATGACCCTCATCCGCAGCATCACGCTGCGGATGACCACGGCACCCGTGCAGCGCACCTGGGCGGAATTGATCCCGCTGCTGCAGTCTGGACGACTGGACGTCGACGGCATCTTCACCACTACGCTGCCGCTCGACGACGCGGCCAAGGCGTATGCAACCGCCGCGGCCCGGTCCGGTGACGACGTGAAAATCCTGCTCACGCCGTAGTGGTCGGCTGTGGCAGCATGGCCCCATGCGCTGTGCGGCAATACAGCTCGAGGCCGTGCCGGCCGATGTCGACGCGAACCTGGCCATCGTCGAGCGTCTCACGGAGGAGGCGGTCGCCGCGGGCGCCGAAACGATCGCGCTGCCGGAGTTCTTCACCACCGGAATCGGTTTCTGGCCGGAACTCGCCGACGCCGCGCAGCCGCCCGACGGGAAGGCCACCGAACTTCTCCTTGGACTCGCGCGGCGACACGGTGTGATGATCGGCGGCTCGTTGCTGATCCGGGATACCGACGGAGACGTCCGCAACGCGTACCTGCTCGTCACGCCGGAGGGGTTGGCCGGTCGCCACGACAAGGACCTGCCGACGATGTGGGAGAACGCGTTCTACGTCGGCGGTGATGACGACGGGGTGATCGAGACCGGTGAGATCACGGTGGGCGCGGCGGTGTGCTGGGAACTGATGCGCGGGCAGACCGCGCGCCGGCTGCGTGGCCGCGTTGACCTGGCGATGACCGGATCGGGGTGGTGGTCGATTCCGGACTGGTGGCCGCAAGGCGGCTTTCGCCGCTTGGAGGCGCGCAACGCGGCGACCGCGCGCAAAGCCGCCGCATCGTTCGCCGGTTACATCGGGGCGCCCGTCCTGCACGCTGCGCACGCGGGCTCGTTACAGTGCCGGATGCCTTGGCTACCAATGAGTTACGCGGGTCGCTTCGAGGGCGGCACGTTGATCGTCGCGGCCGACGGCACCGTGCTGGGCTGCCGCGACGGAGCCGACGGCGAGGGCATCGTCGTCGCCGAGGTCGAGGTCGGGCGGCGCACTCCGCGGGCCGAGGTGCCCGCCGGCTTCTGGCTGCATCGACGCGGCGCGCTGCCCGCCGCAGTGTGGCACTACCAGCGGCTACACGGCCGCCGGTACTACCGTCGCCACGTCAGCGGGTCGCGATGACGTATTGCGAGTGCATGAAGCTGTCGATTTTGATGTCCACCTCGGGTGGCGTCAGCCCGTAGCCGACCTGCAGGTCGAGTGTGTTGCGCACCGGCTCGACCGCCCATCCGTCCGCGACCAGCCAATCCGTCGGGTCGGTCGGGTTCTCGTATGTCAACGACGAGAAGTCGATATCGCCCGCCACGTTGACCCCGGGGTGCGATTCCTCCAGCTCGGCCAGCTGATCGTGGTCCAGCCGGGAACCCAGGGCGCCGATGGCGAGCCGGCTGCCCGGTGCGCTCAACTCGCCGATGCCGGCGAACAGCGCCTGGTGAGCTTTGCTGGTGAGGTAGGGCAGCAGGCCCTCCAACGACCACGCGCTCGGACTTTGCGGGTCGAAACCGGCCGCGACCAACGCCGCGGGCCAGTCGGTGCGCAGGTCGGCCGCCACCTCGCGGCGCTCCGCCTTGGGCCGCGCGCCGTGCTCGCCGAGCACCTGGGTCTTGAATTCCAGCACCTTGGGCAGATCGATCTCGAAAACGGTTGTCCCGGTGGGCCAATCGAGCCGGTATGCCCGGGAGTCCAGCCCGGCCGCGACGATCACCGCCTGCCGGATCCCGGCTTCGCACGCGGCGCCGAAGAACTCGTCGAAGAAGCGCGTTTGCACGCCGTAGAGCCGCGGAAAGGCGCTCTCGTGCTCGGAGGTTCCCGGATTGGCCAGCAGGCCGTTCAGATACGGGTCCGCCGACGCCTCGATGAACAGTTTCGCGTAGTCGTCCCGCACCAACGGTTGCTGACCGATGGCGTGCAACGCACGCCAGGCGGCCACGATCAGAGCGGTGTAGCCGACGCCGCTGACGATGTCCCACTGGTCGTCGTCGGAGCGAAGCGAACCGTATTCCGTCATAAAGCTGAACGTACCCTTCAGAGTTCCAGTAGGACCGTTACTGGGCCGTCATTGACCAGTTCAACCTGCATGTGCGCGCCGAACACCCCCGTTTGGACCTGCGCTCCGAGCCGGCGCAGCGCCTCGGCGAGGGCCGCCACCAGGGGCTCGGCGACCGCGCCGGGGGCCGCAGCGTTCCACGACGGGCGCCGGCCCTTGGCCGTATCGGCGTACAGGGTGAATTGGCTGACCACCAGAATCGGCGCCCCGACGTCGGAGGCGGACTTTTCGTCGTCGAGAATCCTTAGTTTCCAAAGCTTTTCGGCGAGCCGGCGGGCGTGGTCCGGTTCGTCGCGGTGCGTCACACCGACGAATGCCAGCAGGCCCTGACCGGCTGGCCGGATCTCGCCGACCACTTCGCCGGCGACCGAGACCGACGCCGAGGAGACCCGCTGCACCAGAAGCCGCATGGGTCTCGATGGTGCCATGCGACAGTAGACGGGTGTCGGTACTGGTCGCGTTTTCGGTGACCCCACTGGGCGTGGGGGAGGGCGTCGGCGAGCTGGTCGCCGAAGCGGTTCGAGTGGTGCGTGATTCGGGGTTGCCCAACAACACCGATTCGATGTTCACCGTGATCGAAGGGGACAGCTGGGAGCAGGTGATGGCCGTCGTGCAGCGGGCGGTCGAGGCGGTGGCCGCGCGCGCCCCCCGGGTCAGCACGGTGATCAAGGTGGACTCGCGGACCGGGGTCACCGACGCGATGACGCAGAAGGTGGCATCCGTCGAGCGCTATCTGTCGGCTGACTGAGCCTGCTGACTAAGCCTGCACTGCGGCGGTGAACGCGCGCTCGGCCTCGTTGCCGTGCACGGCGAAGACGACGCTCCGCAACGAGCCGGGCCGGTGGCCGCGGACGGCGTCGACCATGAGCCGCGCCGCGTCCGGCAGCGGGAAGCCCCCGACGCCGGTGCCGAATGCCACCAAAGCCAGCGACCGGCAACCCAGCTCTTCCGCCTTCTGCAACGTTGAAATTGTTGCGCGCGTGATGATTTCGGCGGAGGTCGGACCGCCAAGCTCCATCGTTGCCGCATGAATCACATACCGGGCGGGCATGGCGCCCGCGGTGGTCTCGACCGCGTCGCCCAGCCCGATCGGCGCCTTCTCGTTCGACTCGCGCTGCACGTTCGGTCCACCCGCGCGGGAGATCGCCGCCGCCACTCCGCCCCCGTGGCGCAGCTGAGTGTTGGCCGCGTTGGCAATCGCGTCGACCTCGAGTTTGGTCACGTCCGCCTGCAACACCGCTAGCTCGATCATCGGGACATTCATGGGTTCATTGTCTCGCTGCGCGTAGCGTGAGGCCGAAACAGAGCGGACGGCTGGACAGGAGGCGGTAGATGACCGAAGGCGGTCACGGAGGAGCGGGCGGAGCCGGCGGGGCCGGCGGCCAGGGCGGCCGCGGCGGTGACGGCGGCCGCGGGGGTGACGGCGGCCGCGGCGGTGACGGCGGCCGCGGCGGTGACGGCGGTGCCGGCGGGCCCGGCGGTGCACCGGGTGCCGGCGGTCAACCGGGTCAACCCGGCGAGCCTGGTCAACCGGGACAGCCTGGTCAGCCGGGTCAGCCCGGCGAGCCCGGTCAACCCGGACAGCCCGGCAAGCAGGAGGAACGGGGCGGCCTGGTCGACCCGGGGATACCCGGCCAAGAAGGCAGTCCCAGCACCTAGGGGCTGATTGCCGGCCGACTGCGGTCCAGGGCATACAGCCGCCACTGGCCGGGAATGCCCTTGAGCGTGTGTTCGCCGCGGTCGACGAACACGTGCCCGGAGCCGGTGACGATGTCGCGCAGGGTGGACGACACCAGCACCTCACCGCCGTCCGCGAGGGCCGCGACCCGGGCGGCGAGGTGCACGGCCATGCCGGCGACGTCGATCTTGGTAATGCCCCGCACTTCCACTTCGCCCGCGTGGATGCCGGCCCGCACCTCCAGGTCCAGCACGGCCACGGCGGCCACGACGGCGTCGGCGCAGGCGATCGCCGCACTCGGGCTGGTGAACGTCGCGACGAATCCGTCGCCGGCGGTGTTCACCTCGTGACCGCCGAACCGCTGGATCTCGTGGCGCACGATGTAGTCATGGTTGTCGAGCAGATGACGCCAGCGGTTGTCGCCGAGTTCGGCTGCGCGCCGGGTCGATCCGACGATGTCGGTGAACATGATGGTGGTGAGCACGCGTTCGGCGGCTGCCCCGCCGCGCACGCCCGTGACGAACTCCTCGATCTCATCCAGCATCGATCCGGCGTCGCCGACCCAGTACAGGACGTCAGCGCCCGGGAACTCGATGAACCGTGATCCCGCGATGTGCTCGGCGAGATAGCGACCCTGCCCGACGGGAATGAAGATCGCCCCGGTCCGGTGCAGGATCAGTGTCGGCACATTGATGCGGGGCAACGCTTCCCGCACGTCGGCCTCCGCCAACGCCAGCGCCACGGCCCGCGCCATGCTGGGCGGGCCGGCCCGGTTACCGGCCAGGTCCCACCACGAGCGGAACCGGTCGTCATCGGCAACCGACGGCGCGACGATGCGTAGCACGTCGAAACCCTGTTCCACCGCGTCGGGCTCGAGCGCGACGGTGAGGTAGGGGTCGAGCCGGCGCGGGTCGGCGCCGACGGGGTAGTCGGGTGCCCGCAGCGACCGCGCTGTGCCGTTGACCACCGCCAGGTTGCTCACCCGCTCCGGGTAGTCGGCGGCCAGCACCAGGCCGGTCATCGCATGGAAATTGGGCGCGAGGACCGTCGCGCGCTCGGAACCGACCGCGTCCAGCACCGCGATCGCGTCCTCGGCCCAGAACCGCGGGCCCAGCAGGTCGGCGGCCGGGGTGCGCGAGGAGAGGCCGACCCCGCGCAGGTCGAACCTGATCACCCGGGCGAACGATGCCAGGCGTCGGTGGAAGCGGTACAGCCCGGGCTCGTCGTCCACCGAGTCGATCGGCACGAATGGTCCCGGCAGCAACAGCAGGTCCGTTGGACCCTCACCGAGTACCTGATAAGCAATGTCGACATCGCCGCACCTGGCGTACCGGGTACGCGGAGCCTGCACCACGGGCTCAGGCTAACCCCAACCGCTGGTCTGCGTAATCTCATGACGGTGAGCGCACGCGCAGGCATCGTCGTCACCGGCACCGAAGTTCTCACCGGCCGCGTCCAGGACCGCAATGGTCCCTGGATCGCCGATCGGCTCCTCGAATTGGGCGTTGAACTGGCGCACATCACCATCTGCGGTGACCGCCCCGACGACATCGAGGCGCAGCTGCGATTCATGGCCGACCAGGGCGTGGATCTGATCATCACCAGCGGCGGACTGGGCCCGACCGCCGACGACATGACGGTCGAGGTGGTGGCCCGGTTCTGCGGGCGCGAGCTGGTCCTGGACGACGAGCTGGAGAACCGGATCGCCGAGATCCTCAAGTCCATGATGGCGCGCAACCCGGCATTCGCCGCCCTGCTGGAGCCCGGCAATTTCGAGTCGGTACGCACGGCCAACCGCAAACAGGCGATGGTGCCGGTCGGCTCACAGATCCTCGACCCGGTCGGGACCGCGCCGGGTGTGGTGGTGCCCGGCAAGCCGGCGGTGCTGGTGCTGCCGGGTCCGCCGCGCGAATTACAACCGATGTGGCGCAAGGCAATTGAGACGCCCGGGGTACAGGAGGCGATCGCCGGCCGGACGGTGTACCGGCAGGAGATGGTGCGGATGTTCGGGCTGCCCGAGTCGGGCCTGGCCGAGACATTGCGTGACGCCGAGACCGCCATTGACGGCTTCGGGGCGCTGGAGATCACCACCTGTCTGCGGCGCGGCGAGCTGGAGATCGTGACCCGCTATGAGCCCGACGCGGCCGATACCTACGCGCAGCTGACCCAGCTGCTGCGCGACCGGCACGGCGACAAGGTGTTCTCCGAAGACGGTTCGCAGGTCGATGATTTGGTGGCCGGGCTGCTGGCGGGCCGTCGAATCGCAACCGCGGAATCCTGCACCGCGGGACTACTGGCGGCGCGGCTGACCGAACGGCCGGGCTCGTCGGACTATGTGGCCGGCGGCGTGGTGTCCTACTCGAACGAGGCGAAGGTGCAACTGCTCGGTGTCGACGCCGGCCTGATCGAGCAGCACGGCGCGGTGTCCGAGCCCGTTGCCGAGGCGATGGCGGCCGGCGCCCTCAAGCGCTTCGACGCCGACACCGCGGTCGCGATCACCGGAATCGCCGGCCCCGGCGGGGGAACCGAGGAAAAGCCGGTCGGCACAGTCTGTTTCACCGTGGCGCTGGGCGATGGCCGATCCGTCACCCGGACCTTGCGGCTGCCCGGCAATCGGTCCGACGTGCGGGAACGCTCCACCACGGTGGCGATGCACCTGCTGCTACGGCTGCTGCGCGACTAGCTCGCCGCCTTTCGTCGCACCCTTACGTCACGCTGGCGTGACGCTCGGCGCCCACCGCCACTCTGGCGTGACGCTCGACGCCCACCGCCTTTCGTCGCACCCTTACGTCACGCTGGCGTGACGCTCGGCGCCCACCGCCTTCGTCGCACCCTTACGTCACGCTGGCGTGACGCTCGGCGCCCACCGCCACTCTGGCGTGACGCTCGACGAGGGGAGACGCTAACGCGCGTCGTCCGGCAGGAACGCGGTCTCGGCGGTGCCGAACCGAATCCCGGTGGCGTCCTTGCCGATCAGCGTCAACACCGCGACCATGACCAGCACCGGCACGATGGTCGCCGCCAGCGCGAACGGGTAGCCGTGTGTCTCGGCCAGGTGCTCCTGGATGGGCAGGTTGAACGCCGCCAACAGATTGCCGAGCTGATAGGTCACCCCGGGGTACAAACCGCGGATGGCGTCCGGTGACATCTCGGTGAGGTGCGCGGGGATCACACCCCACGCGCCCTGCACGCAGACCTGCATCAGGAACGACCCCAGGCACAGCATCGCGGCCGTGCGCGAATAGGCGAACAACGGCACTATCGGCAGCCCCAGCACGGCGCAGAACACGATGGTGTAGCGGCGGCCGAGCCGCTGCGACAGCGTCCCGAAGACCAGCCCGCCGATGATCGCACCGACGTTGTAAGCCACCACAATCCAGCGGGCGGTGGCGCTGGACAAGCCGGCCCCGTGGTCGGTGGTCGCCTTCAGGAAAGTGGGGTAGACGTCCTGCGTGCCGTGGCTCATCCAGTTGAACGCAGTCATCAGCAGGACCAGGTAGAAGAACCGCCGGATCACCTTCGCCTCGCGCAGCACGTCACGAACCCTGGTCTTGGTCAGCCGCATTTGATCCTGCGCGGCCTCCCAGACCTCGGATTCCTCGACCCGGTACCGGATGATCAGGCTGATGAAGGCGGGGATGATGCTCAGCGCGAACAACCAGCGCCACGACAGGCCCAGGCCGTTCATCACCACCAGCGACGCCACTGTGGCCAGCAGGTAGCCGAGCGAGTAACCCTCCTGGAGCAGGCCCGAAAAGAACCCGCGACGCTCGGCGGGAACCTTCTCCATCGCCAGCGCCGCGCCCAGCCCCCACTCGCCGCCCATGCCGATGCCGTAGAGCAGCCGAAGTATCACCAGCACAGTGAAGTTCGGCGCGAACGCGCAGAGGAATCCGACGATCGAGTAGAAGGCCACGTCCACCATCAGAGGCAGCCGCCGGCCGACGCGGTCGGCCCACAACCCGAACAACAACGCCCCCACCGGCCGCATCGCAAGGGTGGCCGTCGTGACGAACGCGACCTCGGTTCGGGAGCGATGGAACGTCTCGGCAATGTCGGCGTAGACCAGTACCACAATGAAGTAGTCGAACGCGTCCATCGTCCAGCCCAGGAACGCCGCGACAAACGAATTGCGCTGGTCGCTGGTCAGGCGCTGTCTACTCACCTGAGCATCCTGGCCTACCCGCAGCGATACCGCGAGCGTGGCGCGCACAGTGTGCGCCGAACGTGGGCCCCAGGTAGCTGAAACGCACTCGCGCCGCCGTAAGGCGCACGTTCGACGCCCCCATCCGCGCGACGGGCGAGTATGTTCCGCTTACATGCGCATCATCGACGCCGACGGGCATGTCGCCGAGAATCCCACTCTGGCGATGGAGATGCTCAAGCGGTGGCCAGAGCATGTGGCGCTCAGCGGCGGCGAGCGGCCCCGGTTGGTGATCGAAGGGCGTCGCTACCCCGAGGACGAGGGTCCCGGCGCCGGCTGCCCCGTCGAGCACGGCATCACCAAGGCGACCGGTCTCAACTGCGCGACGCCCGAGGGCATGCTGGGCGACGCCGACCGCGATCAACTGGACACCATGGTGCTCTATCCCAGCCTCGGCCTGTGCGCGCCGAGCCTGGAAAACCCGGCGTTCGCAGCCGGATTCGCGCGGCTCTACAACGAGTGGATCGCCGACTTCTGTGCACCTACCAACGGCCGGCTACGGGGGGTGGGCGTGACCCCGATCGAGCACGGGCAGGTCGCCATCGACATCATGGCCGAGGCCAAGGACCTGGGACTGGTCGCAACGCTGGTGCCGCCGGCGCTCAAGGCCCGCAACCTCGACCATCCCGACCTCGACCCGTTCTACGCCGCCGCCGTCGACCTCGAGATGCCGCTGGGCATTCACGGCGCGCCGGGCGTGCACCTGCCCAAGATCGGCGTGGACCGGTTCACCAACTACATCCAGGTGCACTGCATCAGCTTCCCGTTCGACCAGATGACCGCGATGACCGCGCTGGTGTCCGGCGGTGTCTTCGAACGGTATCCCCGATTACGGGTCGCCTTCCTGGAAGCCGGCGCCGGGTGGGTGCCGTTCTTCATCGACCGCCTACACGAGCACTACGAGAAGCGCGGCGACTGGATCGAGCGGGGTTGGCGACGCGACCCGCAGGAGTACCTGCGGGCGGGCAACATCTGGGTGACGTGTGAACCGGAGGAGCCGATCCTGCCCGGCGTAATCGACGTCCTGGGCGACGACTTCATCATGTTCGCCAGTGACTACCCGCATTGGGACGGGGAATGGCCGGAAAGCACCAAGCACCTGCGCCACCGGTCGGACATCAGCGAACAATCCCGCGAAAAGATCGGTGGACTGAACGCACAGCGCTTCTACCAGCTGAACTGAGCACCCGGTGGCAGGATCGGCGCATGGTGCCTTTTCTGGTCCGCGCGGCCTTCACCGGTCTTGCGTTATGGGTGGTGACTCTTTTCGTGCCCGGAATGCGTTTCGTCGGCGGGGACAATGTAGTGCAGCGGATCGGACTCATCTTCGTCGTCGCGGTCCTGTTCGGATTCGTGAACGCGATCGTCAAACCGGTGGTTCAGATCTTGTCGATTCCGATGTACATCCTGACCCTCGGGTTGTTCCACATCGTCGTCAACGCACTGATGCTGTGGATCACCGCCCGCATCACCGAGCACACCACTCATTGGGGACTGCAGATCGATCACTTCTGGTGGACCGCGATCTGGGCGGCCATCCTGTTGTCGATCGTCAGTTGGGTGCTGTCGCTGGCCAGCCGCCGAGCTGGGCGCGGGCATTGAATTCGCAGTGAAGTAACTCTGAAATTTCGCCCCGACTCCCTATGTTGTCAGGCCCAATTACACATATGCTAATTAAGTCCGTGCTTTCGAAGACCGCATCTGACGACCGGCAAACACCTACGCTGTCTCTCGGTACGACGAAGATAACCCCCACGACGACGGGATAACGCGGAATATGAACACTGTCGCGATCGGATCGAAGCCCGGTCCCGGGAGCACGCGGCTAAGTTCGCAACTTGCTGATCCGAACAGTGGTCTGCGGGCGGTCACCGAGTGCACCGGGTCGGCCGTCGTCATCCATGTCGGCGGTGATATCGATGCCAGCAATGAGGTCGTGTGGCAGCGGTTGGTGAGCAGGAGCTCTGCCATCGCCATCGCGCCCGGCCCGTTCGTCATCGACATCCGCGAGCTGGATTTCCTAGGGTCCTGTGCCTATGCGGTGCTGGCGCAGGAGTCGGTGCGTTGCCGTCGCCGCGGGGTGAATCTGCGGCTGGTCAGCAACCAACCCATCGTGGCCCGCACCATCGCCGCGTGCGGATTACGCCGGTTGCTGCCCATGTACTCCAACGTCGAAAACGCGTTGGCGCCGCCGGCCTGAACCGCCTCCGCCCTCCTCGCTGACCAAGCGCGCCGCACCTGTCCGGGATGTTGATGCCGCCCGCAGACCACTCGCTGCGAATGGGGGAAGACAACGCGCTGACCGAACAGCGGCCGCATCGAGTCTCCGACACGAGTCGTTAAGGGACGTGCTGGCCGTTCGGCCCGAGCAGGCCGTTGAGGATGCCGAGGCTGGTTTGCAGCTGAGCCCCCGCGACCGGTCCGGGAGCGGCGGGCGGAGGCGCGTCCGCCGACGGTTGCCAGGGCTGGCAACCGTTCGTCTTGAACGTCTTGTCGGTGGGCTCGATCTGCACCACCTGCGGCTTCTTCGTCATCGCGTTGTCGATCAGCGCGCCGTCGGGGTTGCCGGTCCGCTTCCAGTAGCAGGTACCGTCGCCGACCGGGCCCGCGGAGCTGTAGATGCCCGGGGCGATGTCCGTTCCGACGTTGTAGATGCCGTCGTGGTCCATGGTCGTCTTGGGTGCCGCCGCAGGGGCCGGGGCCGGTGACCCGGCCGGGGCCGGAGCCGGGGCGGGAGCAGGAGCAGGGTCGGGATCGGCCGCAGCGACGCCTACGGATGCGGCCCAGCCGGCGACCATCAGCGCCGCGGCGCCGACCCGCCACACCGTGCGAGCTTTTTCCTTAGAGCGCATAACTAACCAGGGTACCGCCACGCACGGCATGGTGTCAGTCCAGATGGCGAACGGCATAGGACTTCGTCAGCCACCCCACTCATCCCAGAACGTGATCGACTCGGCAGGCGGCCGTGCCGCGGGCCGGAAGTCGGTCCCAATGGTGTAGGCCACCGGGAACAGGGCGGCCTGCGTGACCGTGGGCGGAATCCCCAGCACGTCGGCGACCTCTCGCTCCCTGGCCAGATGCATCGTCGTCCACACCGAGCCCAGGCCCCTGGACCGCAGGGCGAGCAGGAAACTCCAGCCGGCCGGGATGATCGAGGCCCACGCCGACGCGGCGACCAACCGGTTGCTGTCATCGATGGGTTGCAGCAAACACGGGATTACGTGCACCGGCACCCGTGCCAGCGTGTCCGTCAAGGCGTGCGCGCTGCGGTACACGCGCTGAGTCTGCGGATCGGTCGCGGTGGCGGCGGCCTGCGCCAAATACTCGGCGCCGACGCTGCGGTAGATCTCGGCGATGGCGGCGCGCTTGCCCGGGTCGGTCACCACCACCCAGCGCCAATCCTGGGCGTTGCTGGCGGTCGGCGCCTGCATCGCCAGCCGGATGCACTCGAGGATGACCTCCCGACCGACCGGCCGGGTCAGGTCGAGGCGTTTGCGCACCGCCCGCGTGGTGGTCAGCAATTTGTCGACTGAAGCGATGTCCATTCCGTGCCCTTTCGCCGTCCGCTCAGAATTTACCGATCGCGCGCGATCGAGAAAGCCCGGCTATTGACGCGAGCGTTAGCCGCACATGGACAGGATGAACCGCGCCGGTTTACCGTGCTGGCAGAAAGCGTGCGTTCGCAAGGCAGCGCCGCGGAAAGAGGTCTGGGCGTTGCTGTTCATGCACGAAGTACACACGGTGCGCGGCCGCGCCGAGGACGATTTCGAGGCCGCCTTCCGTGACGGTTGGATGCCCATGCTCGCCGACGGCGACGAGGCCCGCCTGCTCTGGTACACCAACCAGGCGCACGGCAGCGGCCCCGCATACACCGTTATCACCGTGACCGCGGTCCGCGACGGCGCCGCCTGGGAGCGGTTGACCCACCGGGTCCAGCGGGGTGATCTGCGGGACTGGATGCGCCACACGGACGAACTGCGCCACGAGGTGGACGCAAAGCTGCTGGTGCCGCTGCCGTGGTCGCCGATGCTGGAAGTGTCGTTCGACGAGGTGCCGGTCGACGGCCGGGAGCACGACATGAGCCTCTACATGGAGGACACCATGTGGCCCTACGAGGACAAATTCGAGGAGTACATCGTGCGCTGCGGCGAGGTGTATGCGCGCTCCCTGGAACAACCGTCGTCCATGCTGAAGATGCACGCGTCCTTCCAGCCGGCGCTGGGCAGTCATCTGCGCCGGGAGGTGATCCTTATGCAACGCATCAGCCGCCCCGAAGCGCTGCTCGATCTGCTGCGCACGCATATCCCGGCGGAGTACCGCGTGCCCGGGACCTGGCTGCACGACGCGTTGGACTTGCGCGATCAGTGGACCAGCCGGTTGCTGCGCACCTCGACGTGGTCCCCGCTCTACTGAGGCACGGATGAATATCGGGACGATCATCGACGCCGCCGCGGCGCAAGATCCGGAGCGCATCGCGCTCATCATCGACGACCGTCCGGTCGGCTATGGCGAACTCGGCGCGGCGGTCCGTCGCTGCGCTACCGGCCTGGCCGACCGGGGCATCACTGCCGGCGACCGGGTCGCCGTTGTCGACGCCGCCGGTGTGCTCTCGATCGCGACACTGCTTGCGGCGGCGCGCATCGGTGCCGCGGCGGCGCTGATGAATCCGGCGCTGACACCGGGCGAGCTGCGGGCGCTGATGGACAACGCCGGCTGCTTGCGCGTCGCGGTGGCCGGGGCCGCGTATGCCGACCGGCTCGCAGAAGCCGGGGTACCGACGGTGCTGACGGACGCCGACCTCCTCGAGGACCGCGCAGCGGCGGCGCCCGAGCCGGCCGCCGACTCCGCCGACTCCGCGGCGATGATCCTGTTCACCAGCGGCACCACCGGGTTGCCCAAGACCGTCGAGATCGGCAACCGGCAACTTGAGGCCCGGCTGCAGCGCACCTCGCGGCCCTTCGCGGTGGACACGCCGGCGGTGGCGGTGATGATGTGCGTCCCCTATTTCCATGTCGGCGGCTCACTGGGACTGCTCGCCAGCCTCTACTCGGGCAACACCCTGGTGGTGCAGAAACGTTTTGACGCCGGGGAGTGGTTGCGCCTGGTGTCCCAGTATCGGGTGACCGGGATGTTCCTGGTGCCGACGATGCTGCACCGGATCCTGGAGCATCCGGATTTCGCCACCACCGATCTGTCCTCACTGGCCGCCATCACCTACGGGGCAGCGGCCGCGCCCATTACGTTGATGCGCAGCGCCGTGGCCGCGCTGCCGCAGGTCGCCTTCACCAACGTCTTCGGTCAGACCGAGACCCTCGGGACGTATGCCAACCTGCTGCCCGAGGATCATCACGATCCGGCGCGGGCGGGATCGGTGGGCCGGCCACTGCCCGGCGTCGAGGTGCGCGTGGTCGATCCCAACACCGGCGAGGACGTCGAAGAGGGTGCGGTGGGGGAGTTGTGGGTCAACTCCCCGGTCAACACCGTGCCGGGATGGCTGCGCACCGGCGACCTGGGGCGCCGGGACGCGGACGGCTACATCTTCCCGACCGGCCGGCTGCGCGACACGATCAACCGCGGCGGCGAGAAGTTCGGGCCGATCGAGGTGGAGGAGGCGCTGCGGTCCCACCCGGCGGTCAGCGACGTCGCGGTGGCGGGCATCGCCGATCAGGAACTGGGCCAGCGGGTGGGCGCCGCGATCGTGGCCAGGACGGCGGTCACGCTGGAGGAGTTGCGCTCGCACTGCCGGGCCCGGATCGCCTATTTCAAGTTGCCCGAGAAGCTGGCCATCGTCGACAGCATCCCCTACAACGCGACGGGCAAGGTCAATCGCGGTCAGCTCGCCGCGCTGATCGCGGGTGTTTCCTAGCTTTCGTTGCCGCGATTGAGGATTCGCGCGGCGTCTGCGACCATGCCGGCCACGATGTCGGCGGCCGGACGGATGTCGTGAATCACCCCGACGGCCTCGCCGACCAGCACCGTGTCGACGTCGAAATCCTCGGCGGCGACACCTCGCTCATACGCAGCCACCACCTCGGGCAACCGACTCTGCAGCTCGGTCTCGTTGCCGTGCCACCGGCGGATGAGTGCGTTGGTCACCAACCGCAGATCGTATTCCGGCGGCCATTCCCGTTGTCGCACAAGGTCAAAGGCGCGGGTACGGATGGTGTCGTCGCCGCCGGCCTGCAGCGCCCGCTGCTGTGCCCGCGGCGAGACCAACGCCTCCGGAGACGCCCAGAACCTGCTGCCGACCAGCACCCCGTCGGCGCCCAGGGTCAGCGCCGCCGCCAGGCCCCGGCCATCGGCGATACCGCCGGCTGCCACCACCAGCGTCTGAGGTGAGCGTTCGGCGACCAGGTCGACCACCTCGGGGACCAAGGTGAAGGTCGACCGGGCGCTCATTCCGTGTCCGCCCGCCTCGCCACCCTGGGCGACGATGATGTCGGCACCGGCGGTCAGGGCGCTGCGCGCCTGGGCAAGGTTCTGTACCTGCGCCGTCACCGGGACCCCGGCGTCGTGAATGCGTGCGGTGAACGGCGCGAGGTCACCGAACGACAGCATGACCGTGGCGGGTTGCTGCGCGAGCACGGTATCCAGCAGTTCGGGTTGACGCGCCAATGCCCAGGTGATGAACCCGTATCCGACACGGGCTTTTTGGCTGTTCTGCATCTCTGCCTGCAACCAGTCCGGATCGCCGTAGCCCGCGCCGATCAGGCCGAGGCCGCCGGCGGCGGTCACCGCCGCGGCAAGCCGGCCACCCGACACCATAGCCATCGGCGCTAGCAGGATGGGGTGCTCGATGCCGAGCACATCGGTGAGACGGGTGTTCAGCGTCATGAGCGGCTCTCCTTCGCCAACTGCAGCTCACCGGTGAGGAACTGCGCCCGGCCGTGCCCGAAAGACCAGTCCTCGTCGTCGTTTTCGGTTATCGACACGATCAGATCCGCCGGATCCTGGCCGCATCGGTCGACGAGTTTGGCCGCCACCAGCTCATAGAACTTCTGCTTGAGCTCGCGTGGTCGGCGCCGGCTCACCACGTGCAGTATGACCAAGGCGCCGGTGCGATCGATGCCCAGACCGGTGTCCTGCGCGACGATCTCGTGGGCGGGATGGCTGCGCACCACCTGATAGCGGTCGCGCTGTGGCACTCCGAACGCCTCGACCACGGCCTCGTGGATGGCGTCCAACAGCACCCGAACCTCCGAGGGCGTCCGCCCCTCGACGATGTCGATGTATACCAGTGGCATTGCTTTCCCCTTCCTGATGTCTGAGGCAACGTCGAGACCGACGCGCGCAATACCGGTGGTGAAATGCCTGCTGTGGCGCATCTATGCTTGCCAGGCATGAGTGGTGTGCAGAGCGGGCGCGTTGAGTTGCGTCACCTGCGGGTGTTCGAGGCGGTGGCCCGGCTCAAGTCGTTCACCCGGGCCGCGGACGAACTCAACATCACCCAGCCGGCGCTGAGCCGCACCATCGCCCAACTGGAAGACGCGCTCGGCGTCACGCTGCTCGACCGCACCTCACGGCGCGTGGAGACAACCCGGGCCGGACGGACGTTTCTGGAATACGTCGAGCGGGTCCTGGCCGAGCTGGAGCGGGGGTTCGGCGCGTTGCGGCGACAGGCGACCATCCGGCTGGGGTTCAGTTGGCTGCTGCCCGATCCCTGGGCACAGCGCACGGTCGCGAGTTTCGAGCGCACCACCGGAACCACGGTGACCCTGGTGCGCACCGACGATGCGCTTGCCGCGGTCGAGAAGGGCAAGGTCGACGTTGCTGTGGTGCGGGGGCAGGTCGAGTCGACCGCCGTACGCGTGGTTCATCTGTTCGATGAATCACGCGTCGCCGTGTGTTCGGTGCACAGCCGGCTGGCGGAGCGATCGGAGCTGGAGTGGCGGGAGATCCCGCGGTTCCCGCTCGTGGTCAACACCACCAGCGGCACCACCGGTCCGTGGTCCTGGCCGGTGGGCGAAGGGCCCGAAAAGATCGTAGAGACACTGAATTTCGACGAGTGGATCGAATCGGTCGCGGCCGACCGCGGTCTGGGCGTGATTCCCGATGTCGCCGTCCGGCGCAACATCCATCCCGGGGTGCGGTTCATCACGCTGCGCGGAGCCCCGCCGAGTCCGGTCACCCTGGTCTTTCTGCCCCGGCATCGCAATGCGAGCCTGCGCCGCTTCGTGGAGGCGGCCGTCGCCGAACGCGACTGAATCGCCTCACCCGAGGGCCGCGAACCCGTTCTGAACCAGCTCCAGGCTGGTCGCCACCAGCTCACCGAGATCGTCCACACAACCCCGACGGCCCCAATTCTCCACCGCCACAACCAAAGCCGCTGCCAACGCCGCACCGGCGACTTCGGCGACGAGGGCGATGTTCGGCACTTGCGGGTAGCGCTGTCTGATGAAGTCGGTCAGCGTAGCGGCGAAAGACGCCTGTACCACCCGCAGGTGGCCCGCGATCCGGTCGGCGCTGATCAGTTCGGCGCGGGCGGTCGCCGCCTGGCGGACCACCTCGATGTCATGCGGGAACGCCGCCACACTGGCCAAGACCGCGTCGAACAGTGGCTCCGAAGCCGGTCGCTGGGCAAGCGCTTCCGCCAACCACTCGAGGTGTGTCTCGTAGTCCTGAAACAGCACGGCTTCCTTGGTAGGGAAGTGCCGGAAGAACGTCCGCTCGGTGACTCCGGCCTCCCGGGCCAGCTCCGTTACCGTGACATTGGCAAAACCATTGCGCGCGAAGCTGTTCAGGGCTGCCTGACGCAGCGCCTCATGTGTCGATTGACGGCGGAGCGTGTGTCGGTTCGCCCCAGGGACCAATGCAGTCATAGCAGGGGAGATGGTATCGCAGCCGTCAGGAATTAGTCAGTACTGACATCTTCCGATTATGTCAGTACTGACATATTCTCGTCGGATGACGCGTAACGAGTACTACGACGCGATCGTGGTGGGTGCCGGCCACAACGGATTGGCCGCGGCGGTGATCCTGCAGCGAGGGGGGCTGCGCACGTTGTGCCTGGAGGCCAACACCTACGCCGGAGGCATGGCGGCGACCGTCGAACTGATCGACGGCTTCCGCTACGAGATTGCCGGGTCCGTGCAGTTTCCGACCGCGAGCCAGATCACCAAGGAACTCGGCCTGGACACCTTGCCCACGGTCGAGCCGGAGGTGATGTCGACCAACATCGGCGAAAACGGCGAAGAGCCGATGATCTTCTACCGCGATCCGATGCAGCTGATGACGCACCTGGGGGACCAGCACGGGTTCGAGGCCGTCACGGGGATGGCCGAACTGATCGGCTGGAGCCAGGGTCCGGCAAAAGCGCTTGGCCGCTTCGACGTTCGTACTCCGCCGAAGACCCTGGACGAGATGTACGCCTGTGCGGCCAACGACGCCGAGCGCCGCGCCATTCACGAGGTGCTGTTCGGATCGGCGATGGACGTGATCGACCGCTATCTGCCCGACAAGGACAAGCACGCCGTGATGCGGGGGATGCTGGCCTTCCTGGCGGTCAACTCCACCTACCGCGGACCCTATACGCCGGGCAGCGCCACCTGCCTGGCCTTCGCGTTGGCCGTACCGGACAGCGGCACGGCGATGATGACCAAACTCAAGGGCGGCATCGGCGCCCTGACCGACCATCTGCGCGAGTTGTTCGTGTCCCACGGCGGGGAAATCCGCTTCCGGTCCCGGGTCGAGGAGATCCTCGTCGACCACGGCGCGGTGACGGGCGTCCGATTGCGCGACGGCTCGACGATCGGCGCGCCGATCGTGGTGTCCAACTTGGCGCCCGAGCTCACGCTCGGCGAGTTGGTCTCGGCCGAACACCTTCCCGCCGAACTCATTGCGCGCCTTTCGGGTCGCGACCACCGCGCGTCGTTCGTGCAGATGCACTTCGCCCTGGACGGGTTGCCCGAATTCGCGCCGCCTTACGAGTTGTTGAACGAACCCGGCATGCAGATGTCGGTCGGCATCTTCGGCTCACCCGAGGAGCAGCAACGTCAGTGGGAGAACTGCCGACGGGGGATCGTGCCCGACAACCCCTCCATGGGCCTACAGATCCCGTCGGTACACGACCCGGGCCTGGCGCCGCCCGGCAAGCACGCCGCGAGCGCCTACGCCTACGCGTTCCCGGTCGAGGTCGACCGCAAGCAGCATGGTCATCTCAAAAATGAAATGGCACAACAGGTTATCGACAAGATCACCAGGTTCGCACCGAACTTCAAGGACATCGTGCGGCGACACATCACCTTCGCGCCGTACCACATGCAGACCATGTTCGCCGCGCCCGACGGTGACTTCTGCCACGGCCTGCTGCACCCGGACCTGATGGGGCCCAACCGCCCCGGCCCGAAGGGGTTCCTCGATCTCCCCATCCCGGTCGACGGTCTCTACCTCGGTGGTGCGGGATGTCATGGCGGCCCGGGCATCACCTTCACTCCCGGGTACAACGCCGGCCATCAAGCACTCGACGACGCTTCCTAGCGAAGCGTTTTCAGGCGCCTTTGGTCTTCAACACCCGCTTGCGTAAGCCGTCGGTGGCGGTCTCCATCAACCCCTTCGCGCCCTTCTTGACCAGGAATCCCGGGACCGGCACGTTGAGGTCGACGGTCAGCTCGAAGTTGACCCGGGTCGAGTCACCCTCCGGAGTCAGGGTGTAGCGGGCATGCTGAGCGCGCTGCGAGCTGGAGCTCACCAGTGTCCAGCTCACGCCGTCGTCGTGCACGGAATAGTCCAGCACTTGCTCGTCGCTGACCCCTACGACCTTGACGACCTGCCGCGACTTGCTGGGGTGACCGTGCTCGTCGCGTTCGAGGACCTCCACCTTGCGATGGGCCGGCGACCACGCCGGCAACGATTCGAGGTCGAACAGCACGTCCATGATCTCGTCGGGCGTCGCCTCGATGACGACCTCTCTGGACTCGGTGACAGCCATGCCCGGTAGGTAGCCGCGGTCGCACCCGTTGAAACAGCGGTCAGGGCACCAGCACGACCTTGCCGATGTTCTCGCGGGCCGCGAGGATCCGGTGCGCTTCGGGCGCCTCGGCGAACGGCACGGCCGCGTGCACGATCGGGGATGCCGTACCGTCATGCAGCGCCTGGCTGAGCGGGGTGATCCAAGGCTCGAGCGTGCCGCGGTCGTCCCACAGCTTCAGCATGTTCAGACCGATCACGATCTTGGATTCGGAGAGCTGATCGAGCAGGTTGAAACCGCGCAGCATGGCCAGCGCGTGCGGCGCCACCCGGCGCAGCGATCGTTTCTCACCCTCCTGCATGTTCGAGATCCCATAACCGACCAGCCGACCGCCCGGTCGCAGCAGGGAGTACGACCGCCGCAACGACGTGCCACCCAGCGCGTCGAGGACAAGATCGTAGGGTTGCAGCCCCTTCCACCACCCGTCGCGGCGGTAGTCGATCGTCCGGTGCACGCCCAGCTCTTTGAGCTTGGCGTGCTTGCCCGGCGATGCGGTGCCGTGAATCTCGGCGCCGGCGGCCTTGGCGAACTGGATGGCCGCGATGCCCACTCCGCCGGCCGCGGCGTGAATCAGCACCCGCTCGCCGGCACGCAGCGACCCGTACCCGTGCAGGCCGGCCCAGGCGGTCGCGTAATTTACGGGCACCGCCGCGCCCTGTTCGAAGCTCGTCGAATCGGGCAGCGTCACCGCATCCGCCGCGGCGACGTTGACGATCTCGGCGTAGCCACCGAACCGTGTTCCGGCTAACACCCGTTCGCCGACGCGACCCGGGTCGACGCCGTCGCCGACCGCCGCTACCGTCCCGGCGACTTCGTAGCCGACGACGGCCGGCAGCTTCGGGGCGTCGGGATACAGCCCGACGCGGGCCAGATGGTCGGCGAAGTTCACTCCGGCCGCCCGCACGTCGATTCGCATCTGACCCGGACCCGGCGGCGGGGGATCCGGTCGGTCCTGGACCTTCAGGACCGATGGGTCGCCGTGTTTGGTGATCACGACTGCTCGCATTGTGTTCCTTCCTGGTTGCGGCAGATCTTTTCGAATGGATGCAACCAATCACCCAGTGCCGAAAGGGGTTCCGCGGTCAGCCGGTAGATTCGCCGGCGACCCCGAGGTTCGTCGGCGACCAGGCCGGCTTCGCGCAGCACCTTGAGGTGTTCGGCGACGGCTGGGCGACTGAGCTCGAATCGGTCGCTGAGTTCTCCGGCCGACAGGGGCTGGCGCGTCAAGATTTCGAGGAGCCGACGTCGCACCGGATTCGCCAGCGCTACGAACAGGCGATCGCAGAGGCGATCGGGGGAAGGCACGCCGCAATATATGTCGGAAAAATCCGACATGTCAAGGCGCCTGGCGGGCGCTCGGGACCGCGCTTTACCGTCTAGGCGTGACCGAGCAGCGTCGAGCCGCCGACGAGGTGGTGCGCGGCCATGTCGTCACTATCGCCACGCGGCTGACGCAGCGGATCGACGAGATCAGCCTGATGATTCAGACGGGACTCGAAGAGCAAATTCCTGAACTGGGCTCAGACGCGGGGATGGCGAACATGCTGGCCGCGAGTGTGCGGACGAATCTGCTGACGGTCTTCGACGTCTTGCTGCATGGCTCCGAGATCGACCGGATCGGCGTGCCGGAGCCCGCCCTGGAATACGCCAGGCTGGTGGCTCAGCATGATCTGCCACTGACCACGCTGGTCCGTGCCTATCGGCTGGGACAGCGTCACCTGACCGAACTGGTGTTTGCGGAACTGAGCGAGCTGGCGTTTGAACCGAACACCCGGGTGGCGGTGATCGAAGGAATCACCGCGGTGGTTCTCGACTATGTCGATCGGGTGTCGCAGCAAATGGCCGCCCAGTACGAGGACGAACGCGGCCACTGGCTGGAAAACCAGAACACCGTCCGCGCCATGCGGGTGCAAGAGCTGCTCGGCGACAACACGGACGTCGACGTCGAGGCCGCCTCCGCCGCGCTCCGGTATCCCCTGCACTGGCAGCACCTTGGCCTGGTCGTTTGGCTGCCCGGCCACGAATGCAACGACGATGAGCTCGCCCGTATCCAGGGATTCATCGGCGGCCTGGCTGATTCGGTCGACAGCTCCGCCAGCCCGCTGATCGCCGCCGCCGACCGGACCAGCGCCTGGATCTGGTTGCCGTTTCGCGCCGCACCGGGTGATATCACGACGAAGGTCCGTCACTACGTGACGGCGCGAACGGAATCGCTGTGCATGGCGATCGGCGCGGTGGGATCGGGTGTCGGAGGGTTTCGCCGCTCCCACCGTCAGGCGCAACGAGTCAGGGCGGCGATACTGGCCAGGGCGGAGAGATCACCGGGTCGGCGGCGGGTCGTCGCCGCGGCAACCGATGCAGCCATGACGGCCGCGGGCCTGTTGGGCACCACCGTCGATGAGGTCCGCGACTGGGTCTCCGACGTGCTCGGCCCATTGGCATCCAGCACCGACGACGATGCCGTGCTGCGCGAGACGCTGCGGTTATACCTGCACAACGGTGCCGCCCACGAAATCGCCGCGCAACAGCTGAACCTGACCTTCAACGCCCTCAAGAGCCGACTTGAACGAGCGGTCGCACGGCGCGGCCGGCCGATCTCCGATCGGGTCGACGTCGAGCTGGCCCTGTTCGCCTGCCATTGGTACGGTCCGACGGTGCTCCGTCCGGGGCACTAGTGCACCAGCGTTGGGAGCGACTGGCCCCGGGTGTGCATCGCTGCCGACTCCCGTTTTGTGACGTGACGATCGGTCTGGTGTGCGGACGCGACGGAACGCTGCTCATCGACACCGGCACCACGCTCGAGGAGGCCGGCGCCGTGGCCACGGACGTCGCTGCGATCGCCGGTCGCCCGGTGAACCATGTGGTGTTGACGCACAAGCACTTTGACCACGTTCTGGGTTCAGCGGTGTTCGCCGGAGCAGAGCTGTATTGCGGGCCGGAGGTGGCCCGATCCCTGACATCGGCCACCTCGGACCTGCGCGACGACGCTGTGCGGCACGGCGCGGACGCGGGGCAGGTGGACCGCGCCATCGCGGCCCTGCGCCAGCCACAGCATCATGTGCACGATGCGCTGATCGACCTCGGCGACCGCACGGTCCGCGTCTGTCACCTGGGCGCCGGCCACACCCGTTCGGACCTCGTCGTGGTCGTTCCCGGGATTCACGCGGACGACCCGACCGTCGTGTTCACCGGCGACCTGGTCGAGGAGTCCGCCGACCCGGCGATCGACGCCGACTCCGACGTCACCGCCTGGCCCGCCACCCTGGAACGGCTGCTGCAGCTCGGAGGGCCCGGCGCGGTATACGTCCCAGGGCACGGACGGGTGGTCGACGCTGAATTCGTTCGGCAGCAGCGCCGTTGGTTAGCGGCGCACGCCGCGCACGGCGGCAGGGACCACTGACTCGAGGCCTTCGAACCGGTAGTTGTACCGGTAGTCGTACCGCCTTGTTGCCGACGCACTCGGGGAACCGGCAGCGGCTTCCCAGCCCGCACACAGGCCAATCGCGTCGATTACGGCTTAGTTTGAGCCGACACACAACATAGGGGGAGCAGTGACAACCGTGAGAACGTTCACCATCGGCGCGGCAGCACTGGCATGCATCGGCGTTGCGGCCGTTGGTGTTTCGTCCGGTGCCACCGACCTCGCGCCCGCAGTTCGCCTGGTCGCCTTCGGCGCGCCGCTGCCCCAGGACCCCGCGCCGCCCGCACCCGCCGAACAGTTACCGACCGCCGAGCAGTTGAGCAGCCTGCTCACCAACCTGGCCGACCCCGGCGTGTCATACCGGACCAAGGAAGGGCTGGTCGAAGGGGGCATCGGCTCGGGCGAGGGACATGTTGTGGACCACGAACTGAGGAAGGCGTACCGCAACGGGGAACTGCCGTTGTCGTTCGCCGTTTCCAACATCGCGCCGGCCGGTCCGAACCGGGCCAGCGCCGACGTGGCCGTGTCCGGACCGAAGTTGCCGGCGCCGGTGACCAAGAACCTGACGTTCGTGAACCAGGGTGGGTGGATGCTTTCCGCCGACTCCGAGTCGGCTCTGGTGCAGGCCGTCTCTGGTCAGTGACCGGGGCGTCGGGCAAGGGGAGCGAGTGACGGGATTCGAACCCGTGTGTACGGCTTTGCAGGCCGCTGCCTAGCCACTCAGCCACACCCGCGAGAAGCCTCACTGTGCCAGCCTCGGTGCGCTCGGCCCAGTGTTTTCCTCGCTCTGATCAATTGTTGCGCTGCTTGAGTTTTCGCGAACACCTAACGCGCGGGTGCGCTGCACGCCGACACCAGCGCATCCGGGTCGGTCACGCTGAGCACCAAGGTGCTCACCCGCATCGACATCCGCGAGAACTTCACCGGCGCGGGTGGGTCGATGGTGAGCTCCACCAGGCCCTTGCGCGACCCGTTGACCAGTCAGCGGGATCCCCGGAAATGGACGCCCGCCTCGAAGACCCGCGCATTGCTCACCTCGGCCCTCGTGATCGAGGCCAGCGGGATATCGGCGCCAAAAGCCCAGCCCATCTTGACGTGCAGCCGGTCGGCCTCGAGCCGCAGTTCGCTGTTGTTCGGACCGAGCCCGAGAGGGACTGACAACGGGAGATACCAGCGGTCGAAGCGCAAGTCCACGTTCATGATGTGACGGTACGCCGGTGCGATCCGCCTAGCGAGAAGACGCACGTAACCCGTTGGCTCGTCGGGGTTCTCCGCAGGGCCGCCCCGGCCGCCGCGCGCTGAACCGATCCAGCGGTGGGGTGGGGTTCGGCTGAGCTCAGCCGGTGATCTAGCTCACTATCGCGGGGCATACACTCGGTTCCGTCAGGGGAATCGGGGTTGAGGAGGAGTCGGAGGCCATGGCCATCGCTGAAACGGACAACGCGGTCCAATCACCATTCGAGCAAGATCTAGCGGCCACGCAGCGGTACTTCGAGAGCGAGCGGTTCTCCGAGATCACGCGCCTTTATTCGGCTCGCCAAGTCGTTGAGCAACGCGGCACCATCCCCACCGACTACACGGTGGCGCGGGAAGCGGCCACCGCGTTCTACCAGCGCCTGCGTGAGTTGTTCGCCGCCAAGGAGAGCATCACCACCTTCGGCCCGTACTCGCCGGGGCAGGCGGTGAGCATGAAACGAATGGGCATCGAGGGGATCTACCTGGGCGGCTGGGCGACCTCGGCCAAGGGTTCCACCACCGAGGACCCGGGGCCGGACCTGGCCAGCTACCCGTTGAGCCAGGTGCCCGACGACGCCGCCGTCCTGGTGCGCGCGCTGCTCACGGCCGACCGCAATCAGGAATATCAGCGCCTGAACATGAGTGAGCGGCAGCGGGCGTCGGCCACGTTGTACGACTATCGCCCGTTCATCATCGCCGACGCCGACACCGGTCATGGCGGAGATCCCCACGTGCGCAACCTGATTCGGCGCTTTGTCGAAGTCGGGGTGCCGGGTTATCACATCGAGGACCAGCGTCCGGGCACCAAGAAGTGCGGCCACCAGGGCGGCAAGGTGCTGGTGCCGTCCGACGAACAGATCAAGCGGCTCAACGCCGCCCGCTTCCAACTCGACGTCATGCGGGTGCCCGGCATCATCGTGGCCCGGACCGACGCGGAGGCCGCCAACCTGCTCGACAGCAGAGGCGACGAGCGCGACCAGCCCTTCCTGCTCGGTGCCACCAACCTCGATATCCCGTCCTACAAGGCGTGTTTCCTGGCGATGATGCGCCGCTTCTTCGACCTTGGCGCCGAAGAGATCAACGGCCACTTGCTGTACGCGCTCGGTGATGCCGAGTATGCGGCCGCCGACGCATGGCTGGAGCGCCAGGGCATCATGAACCTGGTCGCCGAGGCCGTCAACACCTGGCGGGAGGACAGCGAGAAGTCGATCGACGACGTCTACGACGAGGTCGAGTCCCGGTTCGTCGCCGCCTGGGAGGACGACGCCGGAGTGATGACCTACGGCGAGGCCGTGGCGGAGAAGCTGGAATTCAGCGAGAGCGAAGGCGAAGAGGCCGGCATGAGCTCCGAAGAGTGGCGGACCTTCGCAGCCACCGCGTCGCTGTACGCCGCCCGCGCCAAGGCCAGGGAACTGCGCGCCGACGCGGCATGGGACTGCGAACTGGCGAAGACCCCCGAGGGCTACTACCAGATCCGCGGCGGCATCCCGTATGCGATCGCCAAATCCCTTGCCGCCGCGCCGTTTGCCGACATTCTGTGGATGGAGACCAAAACCGCGGACCTGGCCGATGCGCGGCAGTTCGCTGACGCGATCCACGCGGTGTACCCCAACCAGATGTTGGCCTACAACCTCTCGCCGTCGTTCAACTGGGACACCACCGGCATGACCGACGAGGAGATGAAGCAGTTTCCCGCCGAGCTGGGCAAGATGGGCTTCGTCTTCAACTTCATCACCTACGGCGGGCATCAGATCGACGGCGTGGCGGCCGAGGAGTTCGCCACCAACCTCAAGCAGGACGGGATGCTGGCGCTGGCTCGCTTGCAGCGCAAGATGCGGCTGGTCGAGTCGCCGTACCGGACGCCGCAGACTTTGGTCGGCGGGCCGCGCAGCGATGCGGCACTGGCCGCCTCGTCGGGACGCACCGCCACCACCAAGTCGATGGGCAAGGGCTCCACGCAGCATCAGCATCTGGTGCAGACCGAGGTGCCCAAGAAGCTGTTGGAAGAGTGGCTGGCGCTGTGGAGCGAGCACTATCAGCTCGGCGAGAAGCTGCGGGTCACGCTGCGGCCGCGGCGCGCCGGCTCCGATGTCCTGGAGCTCGGGATCTACGGCGAGGGCGACGACCAGTTGGCCAACGTCGTCGTCGACCCGATCAAGGACCGGTACGGCCGCAGCATTCTGCAGGTGCGCGACCAGAATACGTTCGCCGAGAAGCTGCGGCAGAAGCGGTTGATGACCTTGATCCACCTGTGGCTGGTGCACCGGTTCAAGGCCGACGCGGTCTACTACGTGACGCCGACCGAGGACAACCAGTATCAGACCGAGAAGATGAAGTCGCACGGCATCTTCAGTGAGGTGTATCAGGAAGTCGGTGAGATCATCGTCGCCGAGGTGAACAAACCGCGCATCGAGGAACTGCTGAAGCCGGACCGCGAAGCACTCAAGAAGCTGGTTCTCAAGTCGGACTGAGCTTCTCGCGAGCCCCACAACGCAATTCGCGCCTGCCCGCAGCAGGCGCGAATTGCGTTAATGCCGTTGTCTTTACACCGTGCCGCTGAAGAACAGGCCGGAGATGTTGTTGCCGATGTTGGCCATGCCCGAGACGAAATTGTGCAGTGCGAGATCCAGCGCGCCGGTGTTGGCGATGCCCGAGACGCCGCTGCCCAGGTTGTTGAAGCCCGAGACGAACCCGCCGTAGTTCTGGAAGCCCGACCCGCCCGGCAGACCCGGGCCGTTCGAGTTGAAGAAGCCGGCCAGTCCGTTGCCGTTGTTGAAGAACCCAGAATTGCCCCCGGGCCCGGAGTTGAAGAATCCCGATGACCCGCCACTGCTCGAGTTGAGGAAGCCCGGCGCCGGCGGTACGGCAAACGAGCCGAGCGTGGTGGCGGGCAGATGGATGCTCGGGATGGTGATCGGCGGTGTGGTGAACGCCGCCAGCCCGAACGGCGGGATCGCCAGCGCCGGCGTGGTGAACGGCGCCGTGGTGATGTCGGGCAGCGTGAACGCGCCCGCACCGATCGGGCCGACCGTGAAGCCCGGAATCGACACTGGGGCGGTGGTGATCTCCGGCAGCAGCAGATTGCCCAACCCGATCGGATCGACGGTGAACCCCGGAATCGACACCGCGCCCGTCGTGATCTCCGGGAGTAGCAGGTTGCCCAACCCAATCGGATCCACCGTGAACCCCGGAATCGACACCGCACCCGTCGTGATCTCCGGCAGCACCAAGTTGCCCAACCCAATCGGATCCACCGTGAACCCCGGAATCGACACCGCACCCGTCGTGATCTGCGGCAGCAGCGTATTGCCCACACCTATCGGATTGATAGTGAACCCAGGAATGGAAATGGGCTGCGTACTTATTGCCGGCAGCGAGAACGGCGCGACCGAGATCGGAGCCACGTTGAGGCCAGGGATGGTGAACCCGGGCAAGCTGAACCCAGACACTGTGATCGGGGATACGGTGAAACCGGTGAATCCGATGGGGCCGATTGAGAAGTCTCCGGTCTCAAAGAGGGCGCCCGGCATGCCGTAATAGGTGCCAATAGCTGGGTACTGGCCGGAAACACCCGTCTGGAGGGCAATAATATTATTCGGCAGGAACAAGCGGAACGGAATGCTAATCCCTGGGAAATCTAACCTGGGCCCGGTTATATACGGAGTAGTAAGAGTCGGGGTGGTGAATTGCTGCACAGTGATGGGCGGCACAGAAATCGATGGCGTTTGGATTCCCGGGAGAGAGAAGCCACCGATTGAAGTACCGGCCGGAATCGAAATGGCCGGAATCGTCAGGTTAGGCATTGTCAACGTCGGCAGATTGAACGCGCCCAACGCCGTCCCCGCACCAATCGTAATCGGCGGAATCGTCAAATCAGGAATCGTCAACTTCGGCAAATTGAACGC
>NZ_LZKQ01000012.1 GCF_001668675.1 Mycobacterium asiaticum
TCGGCCAGCCCCGGAATCACCAACGCGCCCACCGCGATTCCCACCGGTTGTGCGGTCTGGCGGATACCCATCGCCAGCCCTCGTTGGTGCGGCGGGAACCAGCCGGAGACCAGCCGGCCACCCGCGCTGTTGCAGCTGGCTGCGGCCATGCCGCCGAGGAACAGAAAGACACCCATCAGCAGCAGCGAGTGCACGGAGGCCGCGGCATAGGCCGCCGCAGCGGTAAGCGCGGAGCCCACCGTCAAAACGATCCGCTCACCGACGCGGTCCAGCACATACCCCCAGGCGACCAGCGTGACGACCATGCCCCAGCTGGGCATGGACGCCAATAGACCCGCCTGCGTCAGCGGCGTTCCGCGCGCGGCTTCCAGCCTCGGGATCAGAAATGCGACGCCGTTGATGAAAAGGAACGAGCTAGCCGTGACGAGCAGCGAGACGACCACGATCGTCCAGCGAGCGGCCGGGCTGGTCGACTCCCTGGGCATTTGTCAATGCTCGCACAGGTTGGGGGATCGCTCCGTGCGCTAGCTTCGCGACCGGACCAGCCGGTCGCGGAGGCGGCCGGTGGTGGGTTGCTGGCGTGCCCGTTCCTCCAACCCGGGCGCCACCAGGCCGGTGGGCACCACGGGTACGGCCGCCAACGGGAACAGGCCACACAGCGCGAACGCCGCCGGATAGCCGAAGGCGCCGATGATCGCGCCGAACATCGGCGGTCCGGTCAGCGTCATCAGCCGCTGGACGGTGTTCTGAACTCCCAGCGCGCGCCCACTCCAGAACTGACCGGCGAACTCGGTGATTGCGGTGGCTTCTAAGCCGTTGTCCATCACCGTAATTACCGATGTAGTGATCATCAGCGCCACCGCCAGGGGGCCGTAGAAGTTGTTGGTGAATGCCAGCAGCAGCATCGTCACGCCGGTTCCGGTGGCGATAAACCGAATCGGGCGCATGCGTGATCCGATGCGGTCCGACCACCGGCCCGCCGCGATGCGGGTGACAGCGCCGAGCAGGGCCGTGAGCGTCACGAGGCTACCGGCGGACTCCACGGACCAACCTTGATTCTTGTTCAGCCAGACCAGCATGAACGTCACCGTCATCGACTGCGGCATCACCATCAGCGCGGAAAGTGCATGAATGCGCCATAACACGGTGGTTCCGTGGTAGGGGCTGGCCAGTTCATCGTCCCGCGCCGCGGCACGCGGTTTGCGCGGCGGGTCATGTGCGACGGCGGCGGCGACCACCGCCGAGATCGCGCATGCCAGCGCGGGAAACAGTAGCCCGTGGGCCGGTGGTCCATGTTCAGCCAGATGCGGAATCATGAACGCGCCCATGGCAATTCCGAGCGGCTGGGCGGTCTGGCGGACCCCCATGGCCAGACCCCGCTGCTCTGGCGGAAACCAGCCGGCTACTAGGCGGCCGCAGGCGGGGTTGCAGCTCGCCGCACCCATGCCACCGAGGAACAGCAGGATGCCCATCGTCAGCAGCGAGTCAACCGTCGACGCCGCGTACGCGGCCGCCGCCGTCACCATCGAACCCACCGTCAGCACAATTCGTTCGCCGATGAGGTCGGCTACGTAGCCCCAGCCGATGAGCGTCACCACCATGCCCAGGCTCGGCATCACCGACAGCAGACCGGATTCCGACAGCGGGGTTCCGTGCGCGGCTTCCAGAGCCGGGATCAGGAATGGGACCGCATTGATGAAGCTGAACGCGCTGGCAGTCACCACGAGCGCGACAGCCACCATCGACCAGCGCGTCGCCGCGCTGACCGCGTGCGATGACATCAAGCCATGCTTGCACAGAAGTGACGTCATAAGGAGGGCTGATTCGAACGGGGGTGTGGGGGAGGACGACGTCGAGACTGCAAATTTGCAGGGCTGCACTCGCCCTTTCGCTGCAACTCTGCGGTCTCGGCGAGTGTGCGGTCGGCAAGCGGGCCCTGCGGGCCCGCATCGTCACCCTCGCTCGGCTTGATCGCGGGCCTCCTCCTCGGGCCCTGCGGGCCCGCATTGTCACCCTCGCTAGGCTCATCCGAATGCGCCTTGGTCGAATCGCCAGCCCAGACGGAGTCGCCTTTGTCAGCATCGAAGGTGAACTGGACGACCCCAACAGCCTGACCGCCCGCGAAATCGCCGAGCATCCGTTCGGCACCCCAACTTTCACCGGCCGTTCCTGGCCCCTGGCCGACGTCCGGCTGCTGGCCCCGATACTTGCCAGCAAGGTGGTCTGCATCGGCAAGAACTACGCCGACCACATCGCCGAGATGGGTGGTCAGGCGCCCGCCGACCCGGTGATCTTCATGAAGCCCAACACCGCGATCATCGGGCCGAACGTGCCGATTCGATTGCCGGCCAACGCCTCACCCGTGCACTTCGAGGGGGAGCTGGCGGCCGTGATCGGCCGGGCCTGCAAAGACGTCTCCGCGGCGCAGGCCGCCGACAATATCCTTGGGTACACCATCGGCAACGACGTGTCGGCCCGCGATCAACAGCAGGCCGACGGCCAGTGGACCCGCGCGAAGGGCCACGACACTTTCTGCCCGATCGGCCCCTGGATCGTCACCGATGTCGACCCCGCCGATCTGGCACTGCGTACCGATGTCAACGGCCAGGTCAAACAGAACGCCCGTACCTCGTTGATGATTCACGACGTCGGCGCCATCGTGGAATGGATCTCGGCGGTGATGACGCTGCTGCCGGGCGATCTGATCCTGACCGGTACACCGGCTGGAGTGGGCCCGATCGAAGATGGTGACACAGTCTCCGTCACCGTGGAAGGAATTGGTACCCTCACCAATCCCGTTGTCCGCAAAGGAAAGTCGTGACTACAACCGACCACGTCCGGGTCCGCTTCTGCCCGTCGCCCACCGGCACCCCGCACGTCGGGATGGTCCGCACGGCACTGTTCAACTGGGCCTACGCGCGGCACACCGGCGGCACATTCGTCTTTCGCATCGAAGACACCGACGCCCAGCGCGACAGCGAGGAGAGCTATCTAGCCCTGCTCGACGCCCTGCGCTGGCTGGGCCTGGACTGGGACGAGGGGCCCGAGGTCGGCGGCCCCTACGCGCCGTACCGACAGTCCCAACGTGCGGACCTCTACCGGGACGTGGTGGCGCGACTGCTGGAAGCCGGCGAGGCCTATTACGCGTTCTCGACGGCGGAGGAGGTCGAGGCACGCCATGTCGCCGCCGGCCGCAATCCGAAACTGGGTTACGACAACTTCGACAGGCAGCTCACCGATTCGCAGCGCGCGGCGTTCTTGGCCGAAGGTCGCCAGCCGGTGGTGCGGTTACGCATGCCCGACAAAGACCTCAGCTGGGATGACATGGTGCGCGGCCCGACCACGTTCGCGGCCGGCACGGTGCCCGACTTCGCCCTCACCCGCGCCAACGGGGATCCGTTGTACACCTTGGTCAATCCGTGCGACGACGCGTTGATGAAGATCACACACGTGTTGCGCGGCGAGGATCTGTTGCCCTCGACACCGCGCCAGCTGGCGCTGTATCAGGCGCTGATCAGGATCGGAGTGGCCGAACGGATTCCGGAATTCGCCCATCTGCCAACGGTATTGGGGGAGGGCACCAAGAAACTCTCCAAGCGGGACCCACAGTCCAACTTGTTCGCCCATCGCGATCGCGGGTTCATTCCCGAGGGACTGCTGAATTACCTTGCCCTGCTCGGCTGGTCGATCGCCGACGATCACGACCTGTTCAGCCTCGACGAGATGGTCGCCGCCTTCGACGTGGTCAACGTCAACTCCAACCCGGCCCGCTTCGACCAGAAGAAGGCCGACGCGCTCAACGCCGAGCACATCCGGTTGCTCGCCGTCGACGACTTCACCCGGCGGTTGCGGGACTACCTGGATACACACGGGCATCGCCTCGCCCTGGACGAGCACAGCTTCGCCACCGCCGCCGAACTTGTGCAAACCCGCATCGTGGTGCTCGGCGACGCGTGGGGATTGCTGAAGTTCCTCAACGACGACGAGTACGAGATCGACCCGAAAGCCGCCGCAAAGGAGCTGGGTCCGGATGCGAGCCCGGTGCTGGACGCCGCCATTGCCGCGCTGGACGGTGTGGGCGAGTGGACCACCGCGCAGATCGAGGAGGCCCTCAAGGCGGCGTTGGTCGAGGGACTGGCGCTCAAGCCGCGCAAGGCATTCGGCCCGATTCGGGTGGCCGCCACCGGAACAACGATCAGCCCGCCGCTGTTCGAATCGCTGGAGTTGTTGGGCCGCGATCGCAGCCTGCAGCGACTGCGTGCCGCGCGTGCGGGTGCGTCCTGATTCTTTGGTAGTCTGCACTGCGGCTTACAACGGCTGGCTGCACTGGTCCCAGGACGCGGTTATCACCGCAGAATGGGGCTTGACCAGCGGTTTTAGGCGGCCAATGGGGTATGGTGTAATTGGCAACACAGCTGATTCTGGTTCAGCCATTCTAGGTTCGAGTCCTGGTACCCCAGCAAAGTCTCACCGACGCCAAGCGGATACCGCGGGATTAGGTGGGCTCACGGGCGTGAGCTATGCTGACTGCTCGGATCGGTTCCGGCCCCGTCGTCTAGCGGCCTAGGACGCCGCCCTCTCACGGCGGTAGCGTGGGTTCGAATCCCATCGGGGCTACTTTTTCACTGGTGAGCAGACGCTAAATCCCCCAATTTCGTACCGAAATGGGGATTTAGCGTCTGCTCGCTATTGCGCAGCCGGCGCGGTCGAGCCGCCCAGCGGCATGGCGGGCATGCCGAGCTTGCGGTGGTCCCAGGAGCGGGTGCGGCGGCTGACGATGCGCACACCGACCCGCTTGTTCATCATCTGGTCGACGAAGGGCTTCATGTCGTCGGTGTACGGCCCGGTATAGCGCTCCCAGACGCTGACTCCGACTCGGTGCAAGGTCTCGGGATCGTCGACGATCTCGGCAATGCCCTCGAAGGAAACCCCGCGGAGCGTGTCATAAGTATGGCCACCCTCGATCAGGAAGCTGACCCGCGGATCCCGCTTGATGTTGACGGCCTTCTGTGACTTCACCTTGGTTTCCAGCCAGATTTCACCGTCGAGCACGGCGTACCACATCGCCGTCAGGTGCGGCTGGCCGTCCGGACCGACGGTGGCCAGCGTGCCGGTGCGGCTGCTGGCTACGAAGTCGGCGATCTCGGCCTCGGACATGACAATAAGCGCGCGCTGATTGGTTCCCATCGCGTCAGTTTGGCAGGCGATCGTCCGGCCCGAGCACCCGCGGGGTTGCGGTAGGCCGGCCAGCCTGTCGCTGCTATCAGCCGCCGGCGCCGCCCCCGCCACCGCTGCCGCCGCCGCCCGCGTCTTCACTGCTATGCGGGGAGCCGGGGCTACCGGTTATGCCCAGCGCACCCTGCGTGCCATCGCCGGCGGTGCCGCCGTTGCCGCCGTTGCCGCCGTTGCCGCCGTCGCCGCCGTCGCCGCGGTCTTGATTCGGCCCGGCGCCGGGGCCGCTGCCACCGCCGTTGCCGCCGTCGCCGCCGATCCCGCCGTCACCGCCGTCGCCGTTGCCGGCGCCATCGCCGCCACGACCGCCTTTGCCGCCGCCGCCGCCTTTGCCGCCGTCACCGCCATCGCCGATGGGGCTACCACCGCTGCCGCCCCTACCGCCGGTACCGCCGTGGCCAGCGTCGCCACCGTTGCCGCCGTTACCGCTGGTGCCGGTCGCATTACCGCCGGCGCCGCCCGTGCCGCCCGTACCACCCGGGCCGCCGGTGCCCCCATTCTCGTCGGAACCGCCACTGCCGCCGGTGCCGCCGGTGCCGCCGGCGCCGCCTTTGCCACCGTTGCCGGCATTGCCTGAACCGGTGTTGTCGCCGCCGGCGCCGCCGGTGCCGCCGGTGCCGGAAAAGCCGCCGTTGCCCCCATCGCCGTTCTGACCGTTGCCACCGCGGCCTGCGGTGCCGCCGGTGCCGCCGGTCCCGCCGTCGCCGCCATCACCGGCGGTCCCGCTGCCGCTGGCCTGGCCGCCGGCGCCACCCGCACCGCCCGCGTCACCCCTACCGCCCCTGCCGCCGTTGGCGCCACCGACACTGTCCGCGCCGTGGCCACCGGTCCCACCGTCGCCACCCCTGCCGCCGTTGCCGCCGTTACCGCTGCCGTTGCCGGCACCGCCGTTGCCGCCGATGCCGCCCTTGCCGCTTTGACCCCCGGTACCGCCCGTGTGGCCGCTGCCCCGGCCGTCGCTGCCGTTCCCGCCGTTGCCGCCCCTACCGGCATTGCCGCCGTTGCCGCCGCTGCCCCCGCCGGCACCGCCGTCGCCTCCGAAGCCACCGTTACCGCCGGCGCCTCCGACGCCTCCGTGCCTCCCGTCGTTGAGAATCGGCGGCGTTGAGCCGCTCCCGCCGTTTCCGCCGACGCCCCCGTTGCCGCCGTTGCCGCCATTGCCGCCGCCGACGCCGTCGATGCCAGCTCCGCCGTTGCCGCCACGACCGCCGTTTCCGGCCAGACCGCCGGTGTGGCCTGGGTCGCCCGAGCCGCCGTTGCCCCCGTTTCCGCCGTTGCCGCCGTTTCCGCCGGTGCCGCCGGTGCCGACGGTGCCGCCCTTGCCGCCGTCAGCTCCCGCGCCGGCCGCCCCGGCAGTGCCGCCGGTGCCGCCTGCGCCGCCGTCTTTGCCTGCCCCGCCGTCGGTGGTGGAGCTGCCGCCG
>NZ_LZKQ01000013.1 GCF_001668675.1 Mycobacterium asiaticum
TCCCGGGGCCCGCGACGCTTGTTTATACCCGACCGTGGTAGCGCTGGGTAGCGCTGAGTAGCGCGCCCCCCCCAAAACCCCCCCCCCCCCCCGGGGGGGGGGGGGCTTTTGCGTCTGCTCGCAAGCGGGTGCCCCCAGCTCGCGCATCCCCACCCGCGCGCCTATCCACAGCTAGCGCTACTTAGCCCGCTGCGCGCCAACAACTCTCGCGCACTTGCGACACCATGCCGCAGGTGAACGTCGAACAGGCTCTGCCGGACTACAACGGACTCCTCACCACCGCCCAACTCCTGACCACCCTGACCCGCAAGCAACTGGCCGGACTCGTCAAGGCAGGCAAGCTGATTCGCATCTGCCGCGGCGTTTACAGCTTCAGCGCACCTGATGCGCTGGGCAGACTGGCGTCGCTGGACCTGCTGGCCCGCGAGCCGATCGTCGCCTGCATGGGTACCGCCGCGGCACTCTATGGCTTCGACACCGAGAACACGTCGCGGCTTCATATCCTCGATCCGGGCGTGCGCATGCGGCCCTCGGCGAATCTCATGGTGCACCAACGGATCGGCGCGCCCCTGCGTCGGGTAGAGGGGCGGCTCGCGACCGCCCCCGCCTGGACGGCGATCGAGGTCGCGCGCACGCTGCGGCGGCCGCGCGGCCTAGCCACGCTGGATGCCGCCATGCACATCCGGGCATGCACCAGAAATGAACTCGACGCCGTCATGCGCGAGCACAAGGGCCGGCGCGGCATCGTCCAGGTGCGGGAGCTGATCGGCTACGCCGACGGCCGGGCCGAGTCACCGATGGAAAGTGAGGCGCGCCTGGTGTTCATCGACAACCAGGTCCCTACGCCAGAATTGCAGTACACCATCGTCGATTACTACGGCGAAGTATGGCGAGTCGACTTCGCCTGGCCGGACGCCATGTTGGTGGCCGAGTACGACAGCGTGCAGTGGCACCAGGGCCGCAAAGCGTTGGTGCACGACCGGCTGAAAACGGCGCGGTTGCAAGAGTGCGGTTGGCTGACGGTCCCGATTACCGTCGAAGACGTCCGCGGCGACCCCGTCGGGCTTTCGGACCGGGTCAAGTTCCACTTGGCGAGCAGACGCGTAAGCCCCCGACACGCCGTGCGTGCGGGGGCTTTCGCGTCTGCTCGCGCAACCTAGGCGACCGTGAATTCGTGAGTTGTCGCCAGGAACGGCTGCAGCCTACGGTGGCTGTCCCGGGCCATGCCGTGGTGCGCGATCCGATACGTTCCCGGCGTCGCATCAGTCGGGATGTCCCAGGTGATCTTCACCCGCGACCCGCTGCGGCCGTCGCGCTGCCACCGGAACGTCGTGCACCAGTCTCCGTCGTCGGCGACCCGCACCCACTGGTCACCGTCGAGGCGGAGCACCTCGACGTAGGTCCGGTTGCGGTGCAGGTCGTTGTTGGGATGGGCGCTGACGAATACCGCTTCGGCGGTCGTGCCGCGCCGGCAGGTACCGGTGGGCTCGGCCAGGATCGAGCCGAACGAGCCGGTGTCGGCACGAATGTCGCGTAGCCAGCTGCGCGGCTTGTGCGGCCTCGGCCCGGATCCGGGATCAACCGGACGACCGTCGCGCATCGCTTCGGCCAGCCCGGCCACCGTCTGCATCAACGCCGGCAGCTCCCATCTGCCGAACAAGGTGCTGCCACCCTCGTAGCGCTGTTCCAGATACTCCTCGGGCGTGGTCACATAGTGGATGTAGGCGTTGCAGTAGCCCACGCACAGCACATCATTCAGCTCCGCGCCGACGATCGAAGCCACCGTACGACGCAGCCGCAGTCCCGAGACGATCGTCGGCTCACCGGGGATACCGATCAGATAGAGCCGCCCGATCCGCAGCAGATGCACCGGCACGATCTCCTGCACAAACGGCTGCAGCCGGTTGATCAGGTGAGCGGGCACCACGATGCCTTTCGGGGCGTGTGCCGCCCGCAGTCGCGCCGACAACCGGTAGATTCCACCGGAAACCTTGTCCCAGAACGGGTTCCGCCCTTGCCGGAAGCCTCGGAACCCCTCGCCTTCGTCGGTGCCCGCCATTGTTGCGGCGGCGATCTGCGCGCGTCCAGTCTGGCGCTCTTGTCCGTCGGGGGTGTATTCACCACGGACCCGCACCGCGCCAAGGTCGACGTAGGTGAAGCGGGAGTCCACGCCGGTGCCGATCGGTGTGCCGCTATCCAACTGCGAGAACGCGTCCTGGAACTGGGACATCCCGATGCGCTCGGTGTTGGCCAGTTCGTCGGCCACTGTCGAAGGGCCGTAGGCGATGGGCCCGTCGACGTGGGGACTCATGTCGCCCGCATTGGTCTGTGCGAACGCGGCGATGAGATCGGGCTGTCCGTCGAGGTAGTCGGCTGCGCCGACGGTGCGTTCCCAGTGGTAGGCCGCGAAGCCCTTGTTGTCGCTGGACACCAGGACGTTGCGGTTGGTCATGCTGGTGCCGTGCGTGGCGAAGAAGTGGACGGCGCCGACGGTGCGGTCGTCGCGATCGATGCGCACCAGCGTGGTGAGCGGGTCGATGCGGCCAGGAAAGAAATCCTTGTCCTGCACAGGGTTCCGGTCGAACGACGAGGGCGACCGGTTGATGCTGGCGTCGCGCAGCTCGCCGTGCGACAACGTCACCTCTGCGGGCGCGACGTCGTCGTGGGCGTACCGCACCGCCTCGACGATCCCGTCGACGATCGCTCCGAACGTCGCGGGCCGAAACCCGCTCGTCGACAAGTTGTAGAGCAGGTGTCCGCAATAGCCACCCGGCCCCGAGTGGGTGTGCGTGGTCGTAATGACGGTGTTTTGGGCGGTGTAGGTGCTGCCGTACGAAGCGGACAACCGGCGCAGCACCTCGTCGGTGACGTTCTGCATCGGTAGCGGTAGCTCGGCCACCACCAACAGGACCCGCGATTTCCCGTCATCGAAGACGAACGCGCGCGCTCGCAACCGAAGGTGGATGCCAGCGGTGCGCTGCTCGGTCTTGCCGTAGCCGAGCATGCCGCATTCCGTGGCCTCTCCGGTGATGTCAGCGATGCCCCGTCCCACTGAAAGGCCCACAGACACCATCGCCCGTCCTCCATCCTGTTGGCTACGGACTCACACCCTATGCGCATCACTAAACTGGCCAAGTGCTTATCGGTTCGCATGTTCGTGGAGACGATCCCCTGGCCGCGGCCGCCGCAGACGGTGCCGACGCGGTGCAGTTTTTCCTCGGTAACCCGCAAAGCTGGAAAAAACCCAAGCCGCGCGAGGACGCCGAGACGTTGAAAGCGTCCAACATCCCGCTGTATGTACATGCGCCCTATCTGATCAACGTGGCCTCGGCCAACAACCGCATCAGGATCCCGTCGCGCAAGATTCTGCAGGACACCTGCGACGCGGCCGCCGAGATCAATGCGACGGCGGTGATCGTGCATGGCGGCCACGCGGACGACAACGACATGGAGGCCGGTTTCGACCGGTGGGTCAAGGCGTTGAAATACCTGGAAACCGATGTGCAGGTCTATCTGGAGAACACCGCGGGCGGGGACCACGCGATGGCCCGCTACTTCGACACCATCGGCCGGCTGTGGGACCACATCGGCGACACCGGCATCGGCTTCTGTCTGGACACCTGCCATGCCTGGGCGGCGGGAGAGGCGCTGGTCGACGCCGTCGAGCGGATCAAGGCACTGACCGGGCGCATCGACTTGGTGCACTGCAACGACTCTCGGGACGCGGCCGGCTCGGGTGCCGACCGGCACGCCAACTTCGGCACCGGCCAGATCGACCCCGAGTTGTTGGTCGCCGTCGTCACCGCCGCGGACGCGCCCGTGATCTGCGAGACCGCCGACGAGGGCCGCAAGGACGACATCGCCTTCCTGCGCGAGCACACCGACTGATCGAGTAGATCACCGCGCCATTACATCCTCTTGTGCGGTTGTCGGGAAAATGTAACATGGGGGCTATGCCAGATACGCACGTCGTCACCAACCAGGTTCCGCCCCTCGAGAACCACAACCCGGCCACCTCGGCGGTCCTCATGGAGGCCCTGATCCGCGAAGGCGGCCAATGGGGCGTGGACGAGGTGACCGAACTCGGTGCCATCAACGGCAGCGCGCAGGCCCAGCGCTGGGGCGAACTGGCCGACCGCAACCGTCCGGTGCTGCACACCCACGACCGGGTCGGGCACCGCATCGACGAGGTCGAGTACGACCCCGCCTATCACGAGCTGATGCGCACAGCCATCGCCCACGGCCTCCACGCAGCGCCCTGGGCCGACGACCGGCCGGGGTCGCACGTGGTGCGCGCCGCCAAGACATCGGTGTGGACGGTGGAGCCGGGCCATATCTGCCCGATCTCGATGACATACGCCGTCGTCCCCGCGCTCCGCTTCAACCCGGAACTCGCCGCGGTGTACGAGCCGCTGCTGACGAGTCGCGAATACGACCCGGAACTGAAGCTGGCCGCGACGAAGGCCGGCATCACCGCGGGCATGTCGATGACCGAGAAGCAGGGTGGCTCCGATGTGCGGGCCGGCACCACCGAGGCCACCCCCAATGGGGACGGCACCTACAGCCTGCGGGGCCACAAGTGGTTCACCTCTGCACCGATGTGCGACATCTTCCTGGTGCTGGCTCAGGCGCCGGGCGGGCTGTCGTGCTTCATGCTGCCGCGCATCCTGCCCGACGGCACCCGCAACCGGATGTTCCTGCAGCGACTCAAGGACAAGCTCGGCAACCACGCCAACGCGTCCAGCGAGGTCGAGTACGACGGCGCCACCGCCTGGCTGGTCGGGGAGGAGGGTCGCGGTGTCCCGACCATCATCGAGATGGTCAACCTGACCCGGCTGGACTGCACCCTGGGCAGCGCGACCAGCATGCGCACCGGTCTGACCCGCGCCATCTACCACGCGCAGCACCGAAAGGCCTTCGGCGCGTACCTCATTGATCAACCGTTGATGCGCAACGTGCTGGCCGACCTAGCCGTCGAGGCCGAGGCCGCGACCATCGTGGCCATGCGGATGGCCGGTGCCACCGACAGGGCGGTACGCGGCGACCAGCGGGAGGCGCTGCTGCGCCGCATCGGGCTGGCGGCCAGCAAGTACTGGGTATGCAAGCGCTCCACCCCGCATGCCGCCGAAGCGCTCGAGTGCCTGGGCGGCAACGGCTACGTCGAAGACTCCGGCATGCCGCGGCTCTACCGTGAAGCCCCGTTGATGGGGATCTGGGAAGGTTCGGGCAACGTGAGCGCGCTGGACACCTTGCGCGCCATGGCTACTCGGCCCGAATCCGTCGAGGTGCTGTTCGACGAGTTGGCGCAGAGTGCCGGTCAGGATGCCCGGCAGGATGCGCACGTGACGCGGTTGCGTGACCAGCTCGCCGACCTGGAGACGATCCAGTACCGCGCCCGCAAGGTCGCCGAGGACATCTGCTTGGCGTTGCAGGGGTCGCTGCTGGTGCGTCACGGGCATCCTGCGGTTGCCGAGGCGTTCCTGGCCACCCGGCTCGGCGGTCAGTGGGGCGGAGCGTTCGGCACGATGCCGGCCGGTCTGGATCTGGCGCCGATTATCGAGCGTGCTCTAGTTAAGGGATGACTTGCGCCGGCGACGATGCAGAGCGTCAGCGATGAGGAGGAGCGGCGCCCATGACCCACGCAATCAGGCCGGTTGATTTCGACAACCTGAAAACGATGACCTACGAGGTCACCGACCGGGTAGCGCGTATCACCTTCAACCGGCCTGAAAAGGGCAACGCGATCGTGGCCGACACCCCGCTCGAGTTGTCGGCGCTGGTCGAGCGGGCCGACCTCGACCCCAACGTGCACGTCATCTTGGTTTCCGGTCGGGGCGAAGGTTTCTGCGCGGGTTTCGACCTGTCCGCCTACGCGGACCGGACCGGCTCGGCGGGTGGCGAGGGCAGCTACCGCGGCACCGTCCTGGACGGGAAGACCCAGGGCGTCAACCATCTGCCGAACCAGCCGTGGGACCCGATGATCGACTATCAGATGATGAGCCGGTTCGTGCGCGGCTTCTCCAGCCTGATGCACGCCGACAAACCCACCGTCGTCAAGATTCACGGCTATTGCGTGGCCGGCGGCACCGACATCGCGCTGCACGCCGACCAGGTGATCGCGGCCGCCGACGCCAAGATCGGTTACCCCCCGACCCGGGTCTGGGGTGTGCCGGCCGCCGGCCTATGGGCACACCGGCTCGGCGACCAGCGCGCCAAACGCTTGCTGTTCACCGGTGACTGCATCACCGGGGCACAGGCCGCGGAATGGGGATTGGCGGTCGAAGCCCCCGACCCGCAGGATCTCGACGAGCGCACCGAACGGCTGGTGGCCAGGATCGCGGCCCTGCCGGTGAACCAGCTGATCATGATCAAGCTCGCGCTGAACGCCCCTCTGCTGCAACAAGGTGTCGTCACCAGCCGGATGGTCAGCACCGTGTTCGACGGCGTCGCTCGCCACACTCCCGAGGGGCACGCATTCGTGGCCGACGCGGTCGAACACGGCTTCCGCGAGGCGGTCCGGCACCGCGACGAGCCGTTCGGTGATTACGGCCGAAAAGCGTCCGAGGTGTAGCAGATGCCTAAATCGCTGGCCCGCATGACCGCACGGTCGGTGGTGCTCAGCGTGCTGTTGGGCGCCCACCCCGCCTGGGCCAGTGCCGCCGAATTGATCAAGCTGACAGCCGATTTCGGTATCAAGGAACCGACCCTACGGGTGGCGCTGACCCGCATGGTCAGCGCCGGTGACCTGGTCCGCTCCGCCGACGGCTACCGGCTCTCGGATCGGCTGCTGGCCCGCCAGCGCCGCCAGGACGAGGCCATGCGCCCGCCCACCCGAGCCTGGAACGGGTCGTGGCACCTGGTGGTCGTCACCAGTGTCGGCACCGACCCCCGCGCCCGCGCCGCCCTGCGAAACCATATGCACGGCAAGCGGTTCGGTGAGTTACGGGAGGGCGTCTGGATGCGTCCGGACAACATCGAGCTGGACCTCAACCCCGATGTGCAGGGCCGGGTGCGGGTACTGCACGCACGAGACGACGCCCCGGCCGCGTTGGCCAAGCAATTGTGGGACCTGACCGAGTGGGCACAGGTTGGGCACCGGCTGCTCGACGAAATCACCACTGCGGCAAGCGTTCCGGAGCGATTCACGGTGGCCGCCGCCATGGTGCGCCACCTGCTCACCGACCCGATGCTGCCCGACCAACTGCTGCCGGCTGATTGGCCCGGCGCCCGGTTGCGCGCGGCCTACCACGACTTCGCCACCGAACTCGCGGAACGCCGCGATGTGGCGGACCAACAATTACAGGAGGCGACATGAGTGATCTGGTGCGTGTCGAGCGCGACGGTCCGGTGACCACGGTGACCATCACCCGACCGGAGGCGCGCAACGCGGTCAACGGCCCTACGGCCGCCGCGCTCTACACCGCGTTCGACCAGTTCGACCGCGACGAATCCGCGTCGGTTGCGGTGCTGTGCGGCGAGGGCGGAACCTTTTGCGCGGGAGCCGATTTGAAGGCCTTCGGCACCCCGCAGGCCAACGCCGTGCACCGCACCGGCCCTGGTCCGATGGGGCCGTCGCGGATGATGTTGTCCAAACCGGTGATCGCCGCGGTCACCGGCTACGCCGTGGCCGGCGGCCTGGAGCTGGCACTGTGGTGCGACCTTCGGGTAGCCGAGGAGGACGCCGTGTTCGGGGTGTTCTGCCGTCGTTGGGGCGTGCCGCTGATCGACGGCGGCACCGTCCGGTTGCCCCGGCTGATCGGGCACAGCCGCGCGATGGACCTGATCCTCACCGGCCGCGCCGTAAAGGCCGACGAGGCGTTGGCCATCGGACTGGCCAACCGGGTAGCGCCCAAAGGCCAAGGCCTTCGAGCGGCCCAAGAGCTGGCGGCCCAGCTGGCGGCACTGCCGCAACAGTGCCTGCGCTCCGACCGGCTCTCGGCGCTACACCAGTGGGGACTGCCCGAGTCCGCCGCAATGGACCTCGAATTCGCCAGCATCTCCCGGGTGGCCGGAGAGGCACTCGAGGGTGCTGGCCGATTCGCGGCCGGGGCCGGCCGGCACGGCGCACCGGCCACTAATGGGAACACCAACGCAAACTAGGCGCGTCAGCCCTTCTTGATCTCGTTGCTCGAGCCGCCGACGTTGTCCACCTTCGGCTCGCCGTCCTTATAGGTGACGGTGTTGTCGAGACCGAGCACGGTGATCTTGCTGGTGACCTTGTCGATGGTGATCTTGTTGCCCTTGCCCAGGATGCGCACCGATTCGCAACTGCCCGTCACGGTCAGGGTGTTGTCCGAACCGGCCACGTTCAGCGACTTGCCGTCCGCGCAATCCAGGGAGGCGGTCGTGCCCATCGAGCCGTAGGTCAGCGTGTTGCCGATTTCGACCGAGGCGGTGGTGGTCGCGCTGCCCGACGACGACGGCTCGGCGGTGCCGCTACTGGTCGCCGACGTCGACGACTTGGTCGAGGAGGTGCTGGAGGTGGAGCCCGCGGGCGGGCCGGCCGTCGAACTGCAACCGGCCAGCCCGAGCGTGGCCACGGCGACGGCCGCCGCGGCGATACGTAGTGCAGGGATATTGACACGCACGGTTTTGTTCCTCCCGGTATTTGCCTGCGGTGGTTGCCGATCGATGGCTAGGTGACTCAGGGGCCTACTCGTGCAATCCGGTTGGTCATGCCCAACTCTCGGCCACGATCCCAGATGACCGGATCGCCGTTGTGGAAGAACACCGTCCCGTCGTAGCCGTACACGGTGATGTCGTTGATGACGGTGTCGGCGATGACCGTGTTGGAGCTGCCCATCATGGTCACCGCCCAGCAGGTGCCCTTCGCGGTGACGGTGTTGTTGGTCCCGTTCACCAACAGGGTGGCGTCGTTGCAGTCGATGACCGTGTCCAGGCCCTGCCCGGTGATGTGCGTGTCGCCGTTTTTGGCCTGCGCCATTGGCGCCGGGGCGGCGGGCGCGGCAGCGAGGGCGGCGACCAGAACAGCCAGCGTCCCGACAGCGGTTGTGCGATTCACTGCGGCCCCCCTTCATTGGGCGGGTGACGGCTCCGGGCACTGATGGAGACCTCGAATGAGATTACGTGTATTTGCCCGTGGGAGGACAGTCCCTCGCACATTTTCCGCCGACACTGACCGGCCGTCGCGCCGATTACCACGCGCGCCGCGTCCGCTCCGCCGGAGGCCTTCAACTAGAGTCATTAGTTGACCCAGGCCGGTAAGCCAACCGAAGGGCGAAGCGTCATGGCAGCTCAACCGGAACCACCGTCAGCCGGTGGCCGTCCGCGGGGAGCCAAAGGCGGCGTCCGCCAGGCCAAGCTGAGCCGCGAAGGCATCGTCGACGGTGCGCTGACGTTCCTGGACCGGGAGGGCTGGGATTCGCTGACGATCAACGCGCTGGCAACCCAGCTCGGCACCAAGGGGCCCTCGCTGTACAACCACGTCGACAGCCTCGAGGACCTGCGCCGCGCGGTGCGAATCCGGGTGATCGACGACATCATCACGATGCTCAACCGGGTGGGGGAGGGCCGCGCCCGCGACGACGCCGTGCTGGTGATGGCGGGCGCCTACCGCAGCTACGCGCACCATCACCCCGGCCGGTACTCGGCGTTCACCCGCATGCCGCTGGGCGGCGACGACCCCGAGTACGCGGAGGCGACCCGGGGGGCGGCCGCGCCCGTCATCGCGGTGTTGTCGTCCTACGGTCTCGACGGCGACGAGGCGTTCTACGCGGCGCTGGAATTCTGGTCGGCCCTGCACGGGTTCGTGTTGCTCGAAATGACCGGAGTGATGGACGAAATCGACACCGACGCGGTGTTCACCGACATGGTGTTGCGGCTGGCGGCCGGGATGGACCGGCGCACCGCGCCGGCACCGGACCGGTCGTAGTCTGGGCCGCTGGTCAGGTCTCTGAGGGACCGGATTCCACCGCTTTGACCTGCCTCACCCGTGCCAGGTATTGTGGTACCTCGTGCCTGGCGGCCTACGGCGCCTGAACTTGGGGGCGTAAACAGCCGGGCCAATTCGCGTGTCCACGATGCAACGGATTCGGTTCCGGGCAACCGCATGCGACACGCCCGACCTCGGGATACTTCGGTTATTCCGGGGAGGGGCATAACTGCAGTACAGGAACTTTTAGAAACGCATTTCGAACGCACAACACAGAAAGCCGGTAGATGCCAACCATTCAGCAGCTGGTCCGCAAGGGTCGCCGGGACAAGGTCGCCAAGGTCAAGACCGCGGCCCTGAAGGGCAGCCCGCAGCGCCGTGGCGTGTGCACCCGCGTGTACACCACCACTCCGAAGAAGCCGAACTCGGCGCTTCGGAAGGTCGCCCGTGTGAAGCTGACCAGCCAGGTTGAGGTCACGGCGTACATCCCGGGCGAGGGCCACAACCTGCAGGAGCACTCGATGGTGCTGGTGCGTGGCGGCCGAGTGAAGGACCTGCCCGGTGTGCGTTACAAGATCATCCGCGGTTCGCTCGACACCCAGGGCGTGAAGAACCGCAAGCAGGCTCGCAGCCGTTACGGCGCCAAGAAGGAGAAGAGCTAATGCCGCGCAAGGGGCCCGCACCCAAGCGTCCGTTGGTCAACGACCCCGTCTACGGGTCGCAGCTGGTCACCCAGCTGGTGAACAAAGTTCTGCTGAAGGGGAAGAAATCGCTGGCTGAGCGCATTGTTTATGGTGCGCTCGAGCAGGCCCGCGACAAGACCGGCACCGATCCCGTCATCACCCTCAAGCGCGCCCTCGACAACGTCAAGCCCGCACTGGAGGTGCGTAGCCGCCGCGTCGGTGGTGCCACCTACCAGGTGCCCGTCGAGGTGCGTCCGGACCGGTCCACCACGCTGGCACTGCGCTGGCTCGTCAGCTTCTCGCGGCAGCGCCGGGAGAAGACGATGGTCGAGCGTCTGGCCAACGAGATCCTGGATGCCAGCAACGGCCTGGGCGCCTCCGTCAAGCGGCGTGAGGACACCCACAAGATGGCCGAGGCAAACCGCGCCTTCGCGCACTACCGCTGGTGACGGGCACCAGCTGACCACGCTGGGCGCACACACTAGCGAACTGACAAGCAACGAAAGAGTGGGAAGACTTCTGTGGCACAGAAGGACGTTCTGACAGACCTGAGCAAGGTCCGCAACATCGGCATCATGGCGCACATCGATGCCGGCAAGACGACGACTACCGAGCGCATCCTCTACTACACCGGCATCAGCTACAAGATCGGTGAGGTGCACGACGGTGCCGCCACCATGGACTGGATGGAGCAGGAGCAGGAGCGTGGTATCACCATCACCTCCGCCGCCACCACCACGTTCTGGAAAGACCACCAGATCAACTTGATCGACACCCCCGGGCACGTCGACTTCACCGTGGAAGTGGAGCGCTCGCTGCGGGTGCTGGACGGCGCGGTCGCGGTGTTCGACGGCAAGGAGGGCGTCGAGCCGCAGTCCGAGCAGGTCTGGCGGCAGGCCGACAAGTACGACGTGCCTCGCATCTGCTTCGTCAACAAGATGGACAAGATCGGCGCGGACTTCTACTTCTCGGTGCGCACCATGGAGGAGCGCCTCGGGGCCAACGTGATCCCGATTCAGCTGCCGATCGGCTCGGAGAGCGAGTTCGAGGGCATCGTCGACCTGGTCGAGATGAACGCCAAGGTGTGGCGTGGCGAGACCAAGCTCGGCGAGACCTACGACACCGTCGAGATCCCCGCCGACCTGGCCGACAAGGCCGAGGAGTACCGCACCAAGCTGATCGAAGCGGTCGCCGAGACCGACGAGGAGCTGCTGGAGAAGTACCTCGGCGGTGAAGAACTCACGATTGCCGAGATCAAGGGCGCGATCCGCAAGCTGACGATCAGCTCGGAGGCGTACCCGGTGCTGTGCGGCAGCGCGTTCAAGAACAAGGGCGTGCAGCCCATGCTGGACGCCGTCGTCGACTACCTGCCCTCGCCGCTCGACGTGCCGGCGGCCACCGGCCACGTTCCGGGCAACGAAGAGGAAGAGGTGACCCGCAAGCCGTCGACCGATGAGCCGTTCTCGGCGCTGGCGTTCAAGGTGGCCGCGCACCCGTTCTTCGGCAAGCTGACCTACGTCCGGGTGTACTCGGGCAAGGTCGACTCCGGCTCGCAGGTCATCAACGCCACCAAGGGCAAGAAGGAGCGGCTGGGCAAGCTGTTCCAGATGCACTCCAACAAGGAGAACCCGGTGGACACGGCGTCGGCCGGCCACATCTACGCGGTGATCGGGCTCAAGGACACCACCACCGGTGACACCCTGTGCGACCCGAACAACCAGGTCGTGCTGGAGTCGATGACGTTCCCCGATCCAGTCATCGAGGTCGCCATCGAGCCCAAGACCAAGAGCGACCAGGAGAAGCTGAGCCTGTCGATCCAGAAGCTCGCCGAGGAGGACCCCACCTTCAAGGTGCACCTGGACCAGGAGACCGGCCAGACCGTGATCGGCGGCATGGGCGAGTTGCACCTGGACATCCTGGTGGACCGCATGCGCCGCGAGTTCAAGGTCGAGGCCAACGTCGGCAAGCCGCAGGTGGCCTACAAGGAGACCATCCGCCGGAAGGTGGACAACGTCGAGTTCACCCACAAGAAGCAGACGGGTGGATCCGGCCAGTTCGCCAAGGTGCAGATCTCCTTGGAGCCTTTCACCAGCGAAGACGGCGCCACCTACGAGTTCGAGAGCAAGGTCACCGGTGGACGCATCCCGCGGGAGTACATCCCGTCGGTGGATGCGGGTGCACAGGACGCCATGCAGTACGGCGTGCTGGCCGGCTACCCGCTGGTGAACCTGAAGGTCACCCTGCTCGACGGGGCCTTCCACGAGGTCGACTCGTCTGAGATGGCGTTCAAGATCGCGGGTTCGCAGGTGCTGAAAAAGGCTGCCGCGCAAGCTCAGCCGGTGATCCTGGAACCGATCATGGCCGTCGAGGTCACCACACCCGAGGACTACATGGGTGACGTGATCGGCGACCTGAACTCTCGCCGTGGCCAGATCCAGGCCATGGAGGAGCGTGCCGGCGCGCGCGTCGTCAAAGCGCACGTGCCACTGTCGGAGATGTTCGGTTATGTCGGGGACCTACGGTCCAAGACGCAAGGCCGGGCAAACTACTCCATGGTGTTCGACTCATACGCCGAAGTGCCGGCGAACGTGTCGAAGGAGATCATCGCGAAGGCGACGGGCGAGTAGGCGTGAGCCGACGAGTGAGGAGCCGAGCAATGGATAACGCGAAGGCGACCGGCGAGTAGTCCGGCCCCTGCGAGTAGGCTGACGCGGTTAGTACCGCGGCAAATTTCAGAAAAATCAACACTGCTTTTATAAGCACCAACAGTCCAGGAGGACACAGAAGTGGCGAAGGCGAAGTTCCAGCGGACCAAGCCCCACGTCAACATCGGGACCATCGGTCACGTTGACCACGGCAAGACCACCCTGACCGCGGCTATCACCAAGGTCCTGCACGACAAGTACCCGGACCTGAACGAGTCCAAGGCGTTCGACCAGATCGACAACGCGCCTGAGGAGCGTCAGCGCGGTATCACGATCAACATCGCGCACGTCGAGTACCAGACCGAGAAGCGTCACTACGCGCACGTCGACGCCCCCGGCCACGCCGACTACATCAAGAACATGATCACCGGTGCCGCCCAGATGGACGGCGCGATCCTGGTGGTCGCCGCGACCGACGGCCCGATGCCGCAGACGCGGGAGCACGTGCTGCTCGCCCGCCAGGTCGGCGTGCCCTACATCCTGGTCGCGCTGAACAAGTCGGACGCGGTCGACGACGAGGAGCTGCTCGAGCTCGTCGAGCTGGAGGTCCGCGAGCTGCTGGCCGCCCAGGAGTTCGACGAGGAAGCCCCGGTCGTGCGGGTCTCGGCGCTCAAGGCGCTCGAGGGCGACGCGACCTGGGTCAAGTCGGTTGAGGACCTGATGGACGCGGTGGACGAGTCGATTCCGGACCCGGTCCGCGACACCGACAAGCCGTTCCTGATGCCCGTCGAAGACGTTTTCACCATCACCGGCCGCGGCACCGTGGTCACCGGTCGTGTGGAGCGTGGCGTGGTCAACGTGAACGAGGAAGTCGAGATCGTCGGCATCCGCCCGACCAGCACCAAGACCACGGTCACCGGTGTGGAGATGTTCCGCAAGCTGCTCGACCAGGGTCAGGCCGGTGACAACGTCGGTCTGCTGCTGCGTGGTGTCAAGCGTGAGGACGTCGAGCGCGGTCAGGTTGTCATCAAGCCCGGCACCACCACGCCGCACACCGAGTTCGAGGGCCAGGTCTACATCCTGTCCAAGGACGAGGGCGGCCGGCACACGCCGTTCTTCAACAACTACCGTCCGCAGTTCTACTTCCGCACCACGGACGTGACCGGTGTGGTGACGCTGCCGGAGGGCACCGAAATGGTGATGCCCGGTGACAACACCAACATCTCGGTGAAGCTGATCCAGCCCGTCGCCATGGACGACGGTCTGCGGTTCGCGATCCGTGAGGGTGGCCGCACCGTCGGCGCCGGCCGGGTCACCAAGATCATCAAGTAGTTCCTAGCGCGACCAGACGCAAAAGCCCCCGCACGCACGGCGTGTCGGGGGCTTTTGCGTCTGCTCGCGCAAGGGCGGCCGGCCCAGTGCGGGCGTTGCGTAATTGGGTTTGCCCGACCAGCTGAGATTGTTGTGACCGGTAGCCCCCGAGTTGGGGCTAATGTGAATCAACTTTCGGGCTATACGAGGAGAAATTCACATGCTGGCGCGGTACATCAAAATGCAGTTGCTGGTGCTGTTGTGCGGCGGTTTGGTTGGGCCGATCTTCCTGATCGTGTACTTCACGCTCGGGTTCGGCGAGTTGCTGTCCTGGATGTTCTATGTCGGCCTGCTTGTCACGATCATCGACGTGCTGGTCGCGATCGGGTTGACCTATTGGAGCGTCAACACCTCCGCCAAGAACGAGCAACTCGAACAGACCGGAGTGCTGGCGCTGGCGCAGATCACCGGTCTCACCGAGACCGGTACCCGGATCAACGACCAGCCGATGGTGAAAGTGCACCTGCACATCGCCGGACCCGGCATCGCACCGTTCGACACTGAGGACCGGGTCATCGCCAGCGTGACGCGGCTGGGTAACCTGACCGCCCGGAAACTGGTGGTGGTGGTCGATCCCACCACCAACCAGTACCGAATCGACTGGGAGCGAAGCGCATTGGTCAATGGGCTGGTGCCGGCCCAGTTCACCCTTGCCGAGGACAATAAGACTTACGATCTCAGTGGTCAGGCCGAACCGTTGATGGAGATCCTGCAGATCCTCAAGGCCAACAACATCCCGCTCAACCGCATGGTCGATATCCGGTCGAACCCCGCGCTGCGCCAACAGATCCAGGCCGTCGTCCGGCGCGCAGCCGAGCGGCAGCAGGCTGGAGCCGGCGCTGCGCCGGTCGCCCCGCAGGCCTCGATCGGGGACCGGCTGCAGGAGTTGGAGTCGCTGCGCGCCAGCGGTGCGCTCAACGACCAGGAGTACGCCAGCCGGCGGGCGCAGATCATCGCCGAAATCTAGCCGC
>NZ_LZKQ01000014.1 GCF_001668675.1 Mycobacterium asiaticum
CTGCGGGCCGTCTACCCACTACCGCCGGTGCCGCGGGTCGTCGCCACTGCCCACGCGGGTTGGCGCACCCATCGCTGGCGCACGCAGCAGATCCGATTGGCCGCAGCCCTGGGTGCCGAGCACGTCACCATCGCGCCCGCCGGGCACCTCGTCATGATCGAACGACCGCTGGCTACCGCCGAGGAGATCCGCCGGATCGGGCGAATTAAGCCCCCGCAGTAGCGGTGATGCCGCGTAAGATTCGCCCAAATATCCGCGCTCGAGCTCGCTGAGCAACGGCGACGTGGCGGCCGTTGCCGGCCGAGGAGGGGGCACGACCGTGGGCATGCGGGACATGATCCGAGGCGAGTTCGTCGACATCATCGAATGGCTCGACGATACGAACACCACCCTGGCGTGGCGCTTTCCGAGGTATGACAACGAGATCAAGAACGGCGCCCAACTGATCGTCCGCGAGGGCCAGCGCGCCATGTTCGTCTACCGCGGCCAGCTCGCCGACCAATTCACTCCCGGCCACTACACCCTCACCAGTGAGAACATGCCGATCCTGGGCACGCTGCAGGGCTGGAAGTACGGGTTCAACAGCCCGTTCCGGTCCGAGGTGTACTACGTCAACACCCGGCCGTACCCCGATTTGCGTTGGGGCACACCGCAACCCGTGACCGTGCGAGACCCCGACTTCAAGATGGTGCAGGTCCGCGCCAACGGCACCACGGTGGTCCGGGTGACCGACCCGACCGCGTTCCTGCGGCAGGTGCTGGGCACGCAGAGCGTGGTTGACATGGATCAGATCACCGAACTGATCCGGCGCAACATCGCTCTCGCTTTCAACGACATGGTGATGGGCAGCGGCCTCGGCGCCATCGATCTGCAGGGCCGCCAGGTCGAGTTGTCGGACAAACTGCGCGAGTTCGTGGCCCAGCGCGTGCAGGCGTTCGGCCTCGGGATCGACGCGGTCACCATGACGATCTCGCTGCCCGAGGAGATCCAGCAGGCGATGACGCGCGGGGTGGCGCGCGGTCTGGAAGAAAGCAGCTTCCTCAACAACGTCGGCGACCTCGACCGGTATGCGCGGGCCCGTCAAGCGGACGCGATGCTGGCGGCGGCCCAGAACGAGGGCGGCGGCGCCGCGGGTTCGGCGATTCAGGCGGGCCTGGGTGTGGCGCTGGGCGCTCAAATGGCCAGTGCGGCGCAGGGCGGCTACGCCCAACCACAACAGTTCGCATCGCCCCAGCCACCGATGCAGGGCGCCCCACCGCCGTTGCCGCCCCAACAGCTCTTCCATTTCGAGCAGGCCGGCCAGCCTGCGGGTCCCTACCCCGTCAACGCGCTGCGGCAATTCGTCGCAAGCGGGCAACTCACCCGCGACACGGTGGTGTGGACCGAAGGGATGCCCAACTGGGCCCCGGCATCGACCGTCCCGGCCCTGCAAACGCTGTTCAACACGCCACCGCCCCTGCCGGGCACCCCTCCGCCGCTGCCGCAGCAATGACCTTCGATCCTGGGCCGCCGCAGCCGCCGCCGCTCCCCCGTCGGCCCGGCCCGCCGCAGCCGCCACCGCTGCCGCCTCGTCGGCCCGGTCCCCCGCCGTTGCCACCGCAGCAGGCAGGCCCGCCACCGCTGCCCCGCCCGCCGGCTGGACCACCACCGGCGCCGCCACCCCTCCGCCCGCCCACGCACCCACCGGCGGCGCCGGCGATGTTCCACAGCACCGAGCGCACCCGCACCTACCCGTGCGCGTCCTGTGGAGGACAGCTCAACTTCGACATCAGCAGCCAGAAACTGCGCTGCCCGAACTGCGGCAACTACTACGACGTCACCGCGCCCCACACCCCGGTCAGGTCGCGCGAACTGCACAGCGCCATGCAGCAACTCAGGGAGGTGCAACGGCGCCACGACGCACCGAGCACCACCGGAATGCGCGAGGTTGCATGCCAGAACTGCGGCGGCACAACGGAATTCGCGGGCAGCCTGACGGCCACCAAGTGCCCCTACTGCGCGACACCGATTCAGCGCGACGACGTGCACAACGCTCCGGCCCGGTTGCCGGTCGACGGGGTGGTGCCGTTTCGCGTCGACGAGAAGCAGGCCCGCTCACTGATCGAGAAGTGGGTGACCAAGCGCTGGTTCGCGCCCAACGACTTCAAGAAGTACCGCGAAATCGGCGCCTTCTCGAGCCTGTACACCGCCTACTTCACCTACGACGCCGACACCGACACCCAGTACGAGGGTGAACGCGGCGAAGATCACCGGGTCCGCGTCGGCACCGACGACGACGGCAACGCCATCTACGAGACGCAGACGCGGTGGTATCGCGTCTCCGGGCAGGTGCGCAACTCCTTCGCCGACCTGCCGGTGCTGGCCAACGAGGGCGAGAACCTCAACCGCAAACGCATCAAGTCGCTCGAGCCGTGGCCGGTCGAGCAGGCCAGGGCGTTCTCACCAGAATTCGTCGCCGGCCAC
>NZ_LZKQ01000015.1 GCF_001668675.1 Mycobacterium asiaticum
GGCCGCTTCGATCTGCATGCGCGGGGTCTGGCGGAACACTTCTCGCGATACCGAAGTGACGATCGGCAGAATCATCACCGCCAGCACGATGCCGGCGGTGAAGATGGTTCCGCCGCCGGCCAGCGAGACGTTGCCCTTTGCAAAAAGCGGGATCCAATCCAGATTGCGGTTGAGGAACTCGGCCAGCGGCTGCAGTTTCGGAGCCAACACGAAGATCCCCCACAGCCCGAAGATGATCGACGGCACCGCGGCCAGCAGGTCCACCATGGCGCCGAACGGGCGCGACAACCTGCTGGGCGCGTACTGGGTGATGAACACCGCGATGCCAACCGCGATCGGCACGGCCAGCACCAGCGCCGTGAACGAGCTCAGCACCGTCACCATGAACAGGTCGCGGATACCGAACGCCAGTTGATCGTCGTCGGCGGTGTCGAACTTGGGACTGGTGAAGAAATTCACGTGGTTCGCGCGCAGCGACGGGATCGCCCGGACCAACAGGAACACCGCGATCAGCACGATCGCCACCACGATGGTGGACCCGGCCGCCGCAGCGAGCAGTTTGAACAGGCGGTCGGCCCGTCGCGACGCGCGCGCGTCTACCTCCGCTAGCGCAGCTTTAGCTAGCGGGGTAGTTACCACACGAACCTCAGATCAGGAGATGGCGTTGACTGCGGTCGACAACCTCGACTTGAAGGAGTCGGGGATGGGCACATATCCGTTGTCACCCAGACCATTCTGGCCCGCGCCGATCGTCGACTGCAGGAATGCTTTCACGGCCGTCCCGACATCAGCGGCCGGGTACTTCGAGCAGACGATCTCGTAGGTGGCCAGCACGATCGGGTACGAGCCCGGTTGCGTCGGCCGGTAGAACGAGAGGGTGTCCAGCACCAGGTCGTTGCCCTGACCCGCGATGGTGGCACCGGAGATGGTCTTGCCCACCGAGTCGGTACCGATCGTGACGGGCTCCGGACCGGCCGAGGTGATGATCTTGGCCATGTTCAGCTTCTGGCCCTGAGCGAACGACCACTCGTTGTAGGTGATCGACCCTTCGGTGCTCTTGATCGCCGCGGACGTCCCGTCGTTGCCCTTGGCGCCCTCACCCACACCGCCCTTGAAGGCCTTGCCGGCGCCCTTGCCCCACGCGCCGTTGGACGCCGCGTCGAGGTAACGCTGGAAGTTGTCGGTGGTACCCGACTCGTCGCTACGGAAGACAACGTGGATGGGCGTCGCGGGCAGGTTGGTGCCGGAGTTCAAAGCCGCGATCGCGGGGTCGTTCCAGGTGGTGATGCCGCCGTTGAAGATCTTGGCCAGGGTGGGCCCGTCCAGATTCAGCGAACTGACGCCGTAGAGGTTGTAGGTGACCGCGATGGGACCGAACACCACCGGCAGATTCCAGGCCGGCGAGCCTCCGCAGCGCTGCTGTGCGGTGGCCGCCTCCTCCTTGCTCAGCGGGGAGTCCGAACCACCGAAATCGGTTTGGTTGCCGTTGAACTCGCTGATGCCGGCGCCCGACCCGTTACCGGTGTAGTTGAGGGTTTGTCCGGGGCAAGCCGATTCGAAAGCCTTGACGAACCGGGTCATCGCGTTTGCCTGGGCGGTCGAGCCGCTGGCTTTCAGCGTCTTCTTACCACCGCAATTCACGTTGGACGCAGCCGACGAACCGCCGGATGAACCCTGGCCTCCGCCACCTGCGTTGTTGTCGCTACCACACGCCGAAAGAACCAGTGCCCCTGAAGCCAGGACTCCCAGCGCGGCGCCAAATCGGTTGAGTTTCAATTCAGTTCCTAACGGTAGTGATGAAACATGTTAGCCGCCACCCCTCCGCTGCGGCCGTCAACCAGCCCCTTTCCTCGCTGCTCTGCAGCTACATTAACAACACGTAACTTGCCTTGGAAGGGTCGAAGTTCCGGCGCTGTAGTGCTCGACGACGGGCGTGGCCGTCGCTGCGCACGATTGCTGTGCCAAACTAGAACCTGTTACAGAAATCCCCCGGGACGGGCGGTCGCCGCTGCTGTTTCGGCCGACAACTGAAGAGAGGCCGCAGTGATCCTCGACAGGTTCCGTCTGGACGACAAGGTCGCCGTCATCACCGGCGCCGGCCGCGGCCTCGGCGCGGCCATCGCGCTGGCGTTCGCCGAGGCGGGCGCCGATGTGGTCATCGCATCGCGCACCCAAGCCCAGCTGGACGAGGTCGCCGAGCAGGTCCAGGCCACCGGCCGGCGCGCCCATGTCGTGGCCGCCGACCTGGCTCATCCCGAGGACACCGCGAAACTGGCCGGCGCGGCCGTCGAGGCGTTCGGAAAGCTGGACATCGTCGTGAACAACGTCGGTGGCTCGATGCCGAACACGCTGCTGACCACGTCGACCAAGGACCTCAAGGACGCGTTCACCTTCAACGTCGGCACCGCCCATGCTTTGACCGTTGCCGCGGTACCGCTGATGCTCGAACACTCCGGCGGCGGCAGCATCATCAACATCACATCGGCGATCGGCCGGTTGGCGGGACGGGGCTTCGCCGCCTACGGCACGGCCAAAGCCGCGCTGTCGCACTACACCCGGCTCACGGCACTGGACCTGTGCCCACGCATCCGGGTCAACGCGATCGCCCCGGGCTCGATCCTGACCTCGGCGTTGGACGTGGTGGCCGGCAATGACCAACTGCGCGAGCCGATGGAGCGGGCGACACCGCTGCGCCGCCTCGGCGACCCGGCCGACATCGCAGCTGCCGCAGTGTATTTGGCTTCGCCGGCGGGCAG
>NZ_LZKQ01000016.1 GCF_001668675.1 Mycobacterium asiaticum
CAGTTCCAGGTTGGCAGCGAGGTTGACCAGGGTGTTGAGGCCACCGGTGAGGGCGGCGCCGAAGTCGGGCAGCACCAAGCCGGGCAAGCCGGGGATGGTGATGCCGGGCAGGCCGAAGTTCAGCGGCGGGAACTGGAAGCCGGGGAACCCAGGCAGCGGCGGCAGCGACAGGTTGCCGGCCAGGTCAACCACAGCGTTTATCCCAGCGTTAATGGAGGCGCCGAGGTTGGGCAGGCTGAAGTTGCCGACAAGGTTTAAGCCGGTTTGCAAAGCCTGGTTTAGGCCAGCCGATATGTTGCCGACGATTTGTCCACCGGTCTGGGCGATTTCAGCGAGCGACGGCAGGGCACCGGTGAGATTTGCGGTCAGGTTGAGGCTGAGGTCAGCGCCGAGGGTTCCGTTCAGCAGTGCAGCCAGGGCGGCGTTGCCTTCGGCGGTAAGTGCGGCGCCAGCTTGCGACAGCGAAGCACCTGCTCCACCCAAGCCAACGCCGAGGTTTGTGATCAATTGGCCTGTCTGGGCGAGTCCCGTGCCGAACCCGGACGCAAGTGCGCCGCCGGTCTGCAGGGCCAGACCCGCGCCGAGGCTGGGGAGAGCGGCGAAGGCGCGGACGGCACTGGCGGCATCAAGCGCAAGTGAACCGGACCCGCCGATCGAGCCGCCGAAGCCGCCCAACGAACCTGAAAGGGCGCTCTGGAACCCGGCGGCGAGGTTTCCGATGCCGATCTCGATGTTCGCCAAAAGATTGTTCAGGTTGAACAGTGCCGAGATGTTGACTGCTTCCGCGGAGGCGTACGCGGTTGCGCCACGGGTCAAAGAGGCCACGAACTGTTCGTGGTATGCCGCTGCTTGCGCGCTGGCGGCTTGGTAGTCGCTACCGAGGGTGCCGAATAACCGCGCGATCGCGGCCGACACCTCGTCGGCGGCTGCAGGCGCTAACGCTGTGGTTGCACCCGCTGCAGACGAGCTCACTTGAACCAACGTCGACCCGATGCCGGCCAACTGCTCAGCGGCAGCTTCGACGAACTCAGGTACGGCGATAACAAAAGACATGATCCATCTCCCCAGATGACCCCACCAATGGAACAAGCCGTTGACCCAATGACGCCCGAACGCCGATGGGACTACGCGTGCCCACTAAGTCCCCAAACTTGGGCGCGGTTAAACCAGTTATCTCTAAGAATTTTCAGCCGGATGGTTATGTCGGGCTGAGCGTCTCGGTGGCACTACCGCCGAGCGGAAACTGGTGTCTGGCAGAGCAATTGCTCCACCGACGAAATTAACAGGATCAGCGACAAAAGGGAACAACAAGTCGGCGTGTTCGCTTGACACAGACCCGCTCTGCGTCCACCCCGTGGGCGGAGTGCGCGCTCCGCAAAATCCTGAGAATTAATTTGCAATACGCTGCATAAACATGCAAGTATCGCCGGATGGTCGATGGGATACGGGTGGCAGTGGCCGGGGCAACCGGCTACGCGGGAGGCGAGATCCTCCGATTATTGCTGGGACATCCGGCCTATGCCGACGGTCGCCTGACAATCGGCGCCGTGACGGCCGCATCCAGCGCGGGCACCAGCCTCGGCGAGCACCATCCGCACCTGGTTCCCCTGGCCCAGCGAGTCGTCGAGCCGACCGACCTGACCGTCCTGCAGGGCCATGACGTGGTCTTTCTCGGCTTACCGCACGGCCACTCCGCCGCCTTGGCCGAGCGTCTCGGTGAGGAAACCCTGATCATCGACTGCGGCGCCGACTTCCGCCTCGGCGATGCTGCAGCTTGGGAACGCTTTTATGGCTCCCAGCATGCTGGGAGCTGGCCCTACGGATTGCCGGAGTTGCCGGGCGGTCGGGACCAATTGGCTGGAGCACGCCGAATCGCGGTGCCGGGTTGCTACCCGACGGCCGCACTGCTGGCCCTGATCCCTGCCGTCGCTGCAGACCTCGTAGAACCGGCGGTCACCGTGGTTGCAGTCAGCGGCACATCGGGTGCGGGTCGGGCGGCAAAGACTGATCTACTCGGCGCCGAAGTCATTGGATCGGCCCGGGCCTACAACATAGGTGGGGTGCACCGGCACACCCCTGAAATCGCTCAGGGGCTGCGGTCGGTGACCGACCAAGAAGTCACGGTGTCATTCACACCGGTCTTGATCCCGACGTCGCGCGGCATCCTTGCGACTTGCACCGCTCGCACGCGGTCGCCAAGATCGCAGTTGCGCGCCGCTTACGAGAAGGCTTATCACGACGAGCCGTTCGTCCACCTGCTGCCGGAAGGACAGTTGCCGCGCACCGGATCAGTAATAGGTAGTAACGCGGCCCACATCGCTGTGGCTGTGGACGAGGACGCGTCGACGTTCGTGGCGATCGCCGCAATCGACAATCTGGTCAAAGGCACCGGGGGTGCCGCAGTGCAGTCGATGAACTTGGCGCTGGGTTGGCCGGAAACCGAAGGACTTTCGGTGGTGGGGGTGGCGCCGTGACCCGCACCGACCAGACGAGGCTGCTCCGTGCGCAGGGTGTGACCGCGCCGTCGGGCTTCCGTGCTGCCGGCATCGCCGCTGGCATCAAGGCTTCCGGGGCGCCGGACTTGGCGTTGGTCTTCAATGAGGGTCCGGACTACGCAGCGGCTGGAGTGGTGACCCGCAACAAGGTCAAAGCCGCACCGGTGTTGTGGACCCAACAGGTGCTGACCACGGGCCGGCTGCGCGCGGTGATCCTGAATTCCGGTGGCGCCAACGCATGCACCGGCCCCGGCGGTTTCCAGGACACCCACGCCACGGCCGAAGCGGTCGCCGCTGCTTTGTCGGAATGGGGAACCGAGACAGGCGCCATCGAGGTGGCCGTCTGCTCAACCGGGTTGATCGGTGACCGACTACCCATGGACAAGGTCCTGGCCGGGGTCAGCGACATCGTGCACGAGATGCACGGCGGGCTCACCGGTGGCGACGACGCCGCCCGGGCGATCATGACGACCGACACCGTCCCCAAACAGGTTGCGCTGCATCACCAGGACAACTGGACGCTGGGTGGCATGGCGAAGGGCGCCGGCATGCTCGCGCCGTCGTTGGCCACCATGTTGTGTGTGCTTACCACCGACGCCGTCGCCGAACCTGCGGCACTCGACCAGGCGCTCAGGCGCGCCGCGGTGAAAACATTCGAGCGACTCGACATCGACGGCAGCTGTTCCACCAACGACACCGTCCTGTTGCTGGCGTCCGGCGCCAGTGAAATCGCCCCGTCGCAGGACGATCTCGACGACGCGGTGCTGCGGGTCTGTGACGACCTGTGCGCGCAACTGCAGGCCGACGCGGAGGGAGTGACCAAACGCGTCACGGTGACCGTGTGCGGCGCCGCCACCGAGGAGGAGGCCTTGACGGCCGCACGGGCCGTCGCCCGCGACAGTTTGGTCAAGACGGCGGTGTTCGGGTCCGACCCGAACTGGGGCCGGGTCCTCGCGGCCGTCGGGATCGCCCCGGTGACGTTGGAACCGGATCGAATTACCGTGTCGTTCAACGGTTCTGTCGTATATCGGGACCAGGTGGGAGCGCCTGGTGCGCGCGACGTGGATCTGTCCGGGGCAGATATCGACATCGTTGTCGATCTCGCGATCGGGGACGGTCAGGCAGCCGTCCGGACCACTGACCTGTCCCACGGATACGTCGAAGAGAACTCGGCTTACAGCTCATGAGCGCCGATACCGCCGCGCTGTCCACCCAGGTCAAGGCAAAAGTACTGGCCGAAGCCCTGCCGTGGCTCAAGCAGCTGCACGGCAAGATCGTCGTCATCAAATACGGCGGCAACGCCATGACCGATGACGCACTGCGTCGGGCTTTTGCTGCGGACATGGCTTTCCTGCGCAACTGCGGGATCCATCCCGTCGTGGTGCACGGTGGCGGACCCCAAATCACCGCGATGCTGCGGCGACTCGGCATCGACGGTGACTTCAAAGGCGGATTCCGGGTCACGACACCCGAAGTGCTCGATGTGGCGCGGATGGTGTTGTTCGGGCAGGTAGGCCGAGAACTGGTCAACCTCATCAACGCGCATGGACCGTATGCGGTCGGCATCACCGGCGAGGACGCACAGCTGTTCACCGCCGTCCGGCGTCGCGTCACCGTCGATGGGGTGGACACCGACATCGGCCTGGTCGGCGACGTCGAGCTGGTCAACACCGCGGCCGTGCTGGACCTCATCACCGCGGGCCGGATTCCGGTGGTATCGACGTTGGCACCGGATGCCGAGGGCGTGGTGCACAACATCAACGCCGATACCGCCGCGGCGGCACTGGCCGAGGCGTTGGGAGCCGAAAAGCTGTTGATGCTCACCGATGTCGATGGGCTGTACACCAGCTGGCCGGACCGTACCTCGCTGGTCAGCGAAATCGACACTGCCACACTGTCCCAACTTCTTCCCACGCTGGAGGCCGGCATGATCCCCAAGGTCGAGGCGTGCCTGCGGGCTGTCACCGCAGGGGTGCCCAGCGCGCACGTCATCGACGGGCGGGTGGAGCACTGCGTCCTCGTTGAGTTGCTCACCGATGCGGGCACCGGCACGAAGGTAGTGCCCCTATGACGCAAACCAGTGCCGTGCAACAACGTTGGCAAGCAGTGATGATGAACAACTACGGGACCCCCGCGATGGCGCTGGCCAGCGGCGACGGGGCCGTCGTCACCGACGTCGACGGCAAGACCTACCTCGATCTGCTCGGCGGCATCGCCGTCAATGTGCTGGGCCACCGGCATCCCGCCGTCATCGCTGCGGTCACCCACCAGATGTCGACGCTGGGCCACACCTCAAACCTTTACGCGACCGAGCCGGGCATTGCGTTGGCAGAAGAACTCGTCGCCCTGCTCGGAGCCGAGGAACAGACACGAGTGTTCTTCTGCAACTCCGGAACCGAGGCCAACGAGGTAGCTTTCAAGCTGACCCGGCTCACCGGGCGCACGAAAATCGTTGCGGCTCAAGAAGCGTTTCACGGCCGCACGATGGGTTCGCTGGCCCTGACCGGGCAGCCGTCCAAACAGGCGCCGTTCGCGCCGCTCCCAGGGGACGTCACCCACGTCCCGTACGGCGACGCCGACGCATTGACCGCCGCGGTCGACGACGACACGGCCGCAGTTTTTCTCGAGCCGATCATGGGGGAGAGCGGTGTCGTCGTCCCGCCCGCGGGGTACCTGGCCGCGGCCCGGGATGTCACCGCGCGGCACGGCGCCCTGCTGGTGCTTGACGAGGTGCAAACCGGGATGGGGCGCACCGGCACGTTTTACGCCCATCAGCACGACGGCATCACGCCCGATGTGATCACCCTGGCCAAGGGTCTCGGCGGCGGCCTGCCGATCGGGGCATGTCTGGCGGTGGGGCGCGCCGCCGACCTGCTAACCCCGGGGCTGCACGGCAGCACGTTCGGGGGCAATCCGGTGTGCACCGCGGCGGCGCTGGCGGTGCTGAAAGTGCTTGCCGCCGACGACTTGGTGCGCAGCGCCGACGTATTGGGCAAATCGCTCCGGCACGGGATCGAAGCACTGGGACACCCGCTGATCGACCACGTCCGCGGCAGAGGACTACTGCAAGGCATCGTGCTGTCCGCGCCGCACGCCAAGAACACCGAGGCGGCCGCGCGCGATGCCGGGTATCTGGTAAATGCCGCCGCCCCCAATGTCATTCGGTTGGCACCACCACTGATCATCACCGAGTCCCAACTCGACAGCTTCGTGGCCGCCTTGCCGGGCATCCTCGACGCGGCAGGAGACCAAAGGTGACCAGACATTTTCTGCGCGACGACGACCTCACCCCGGCCGAGCAGGCCGAGGTCCTCGAACTGGCCGCCGTACTCAAAAAAGACCCGTTCAGCCGGCGCCCGCTGGAGGGCCCGCGCGGGGTCGCGGTCATCTTCGACAAGAACTCGACCCGCACCAGGTTCTCCTTCGAGATGGGAATTGCCCAACTCGGCGGGCACGCCGTCGTGGTCGACGGACGCAGCACCCAGCTCGGGCGCGACGAGACACTGGAGGACACCGCAAAAGTGCTGTCCCGCTTCGTCGACGCCATCGTGTGGCGGACGTTCGGTCAGGAGCGGCTGACCGCCATGGCCTCCACCGCGACGGTGCCGGTGGTCAATGCGTTATCGGACGAGTTCCACCCCTGCCAGGTGCTGGCGGATCTGCAGACCATCGCCGAACGCAAAGGCGCGCTGCCCGGCTTGCGGATGACCTATCTGGGGGACGGCGCCAACAACATGGCGCACTCGCTGATGCTGGGCGGGGTTACCGCGGGTATGCACGTGACTATCGCCGCGCCGGAACGGTTTACACCGGATCCGGAGGTGGTGGCCGCGGCTCAGCGCCGCGCCCGCGAGACCGGCGCCGAAGTGGTCGTAACCGCCGATGCTGACACAGGAGTCGCCGGTGCCGACGTTTTGGTGACCGACACCTGGACATCGATGGGGCAGGAGGAAGACGGTCTCGACCGCGTCAAGCCGTTCCGGCCATTCCAGGTCAATCAGCGGCTGCTCGGCCTCGCCGACCCGGAAGCCATTGTGCTGCATTGCCTTCCGGCGCATCGCGGCGATGAGATCACCGACGAGGTGATGGACGGACCGGCCAGCGTGGTGTGGGACGAGGCCGAGAACCGCCTTCATGCGCAGAAGGCATTGCTGGTGTGGCTGCTGGAGCGGTCCCGATGACAACCCATGAAGCCAAGGCGGCACCCGAGGTCAGCGGTAACCGCGCCGGCCGGCAGGCCCGCATCGTCGCGATCCTGTCCACCAAGGAGGTCCGCAGCCAGAGCGAACTGGCGGCGCTGCTGGCCGCGGAAGGCATCGAGGTCACCCAGGCCACCCTCTCGCGCGACCTCGAGGAACTCGGCGCGGTGAAACTGCGCGGGGCATACGGCGGCGTCCCCGTCTACGTCGTGCCCGAGGACGGCAGCCCGGTCCGGGGCGTCTCCGGCGGAACCGGACGCCTGTCCCGACTGCTTGGCGAGTTGCTGGTGTCCACCGACGCAAGCGGAAACCTGGCGGTGCTGCGCACGCCGCCGGGCGCGGCGGACTACCTGGCCAGCGCGAGCGATCGCGCGGCGTTACCGTACGTCGTCGGCACCATCGCCGGCGACGACACCGTTTTTGTGGTGGCGCGCGAACCGATGACCGGGGCGGAAGCTGCCACCGCCTTGGAGAAGTTGAAGTAGACCTCAAATAAGCAGCTGCAGGTTCTTGCCGAAGACCCTGCGGCATCAACAAGGAGAAACTGTTCATGTCAGAGCGCGTCATCCTCGCGTATTCGGGCGGCCTGGACACCTCGGTGGCCATCAGTTGGATCGGCAAGGAAACCGGTCGGGAGGTCGTTGCCGTCGCCATCGACCTCGGCCAGGGCGGCGAGGACATGGACGTCGTGCGCCAGCGGGCACTGGACTGCGGCGCGGTGGAAGCCGTCGTGGTCGACGCCCGGGATGAGTTCGCCGAGGGCTACTGCCTGCCCACGATCCTCAACAACGCGTTGTACATGGACCGCTACCCGCTGGTCTCGGCCATCAGCCGTCCGCTGATCGTCAAGCACCTGGTCGCGGCCGCGCGTGAGCATGGCGGCGGGATTGTTGCCCACGGCTGCACCGGCAAGGGCAACGACCAGGTGCGGTTCGAAGTCGGATTCGCCTCGCTGGCACCGGATCTCGAGGTACTGGCACCGGTGCGGGATTACGCGTGGACCCGCGAAAAAGCGATTGCCTTCGCGGAGGAAAACGCCATCCCGATCAACGTCACCAAACGCTCGCCGTTCTCGATCGACCAGAACGTGTGGGGCCGGGCGGTGGAAACCGGGTTCCTCGAACACCTGTGGAACGCGCCCACCAAGGACGTCTACGACTACACCGAAGACCCGACCGTCAACTGGAACACCCCCGATGAAGTGATCGTCGGCTTCGAAAAGGGCGTGCCCGTCTCGATCGACGGCAAGCGGGTGACCATGCTGCAGGCGATCGAGGAGCTCAATCGCCGCGCCGGTGCGCAAGGTGTCGGGCGGCTGGACGTCGTGGAAGACCGGCTGGTGGGTATCAAGAGCCGCGAGATCTACGAGGCGCCCGGCGCCATGGTGCTCATCACCGCCCACACCGAGCTCGAACACGTCACATTGGAGCGCGACCTGGGTCGCTTCAAGCGCCAGACCGATCAGCGCTGGGCCGAGCTGGTCTATGACGGGCTGTGGTACTCGCCGCTGAAGGTTGCGCTGGAGAGCTTCGTCGCCAAGACCCAGGAACACGTCACCGGTGAGGTGCGGCTGGTTCTGCACGGCGGCCACATCGCCGTGAATGGCCGGCGCAGCGCGGAGTCGCTCTATGACTTCAACCTGGCCACCTACGACGAGGGCGACACGTTCGACCAGTCCATGGCGAAGGGCTTCGTCTACGTGCATGGGCTGTCGTCCAAGCTCTCCGCCCGCCGGGACCTGCGGTGACGGTTCTCTCGCGAGCAGACGCAAAAGTCCCCGACACGCCGGGCGCAAAGGGGCTTTTGCGTCTGCTCGCGCAAGAAAAATGAGCACCAACCAGGGGTCGCTGTGGGGCGGCCGGTTCGCCGGAGGTCCGGCCGACGCGCTGGCCGCGCTGAGCAAGTCCACGCATTTCGACTGGGCACTGGCTCCCTACGACATCACCGCCTCCCGCGCCCACACCCTGGTGCTCTACCGCGCCGGGCTGCTCACCGAAGACCAGCGCGACGGGTTGCTGGCGGGCCTGGACAGCCTGGCCGAGGATGTGGCCGACGGTAGCTTCGGTCCGCTGGTCACCGACGAGGATGTGCATGCGGCGCTGGAGCGGGGACTCATCGACCGGGTGGGACCGGACCTGGGCGGCCGGCTCCGGGCCGGCCGGTCCCGCAACGACCAGGTGGCCACCCTGTTCCGCATGTGGCTGCGCGATGCGGTGCGTCGGGTTTCCGACGGCGTACTGGACGTGGTCTTGGCCCTGGCCGACCAAGCAGCCGCCCACCCGACCGCGATCATGCCCGGCAAGACACATATGCAGTCCGCCCAGCCGATCCTGCTGGCCCACCACCTGCTGGCGCATGCCCAGCCGTTGCTGCGCGACGTGGACCGCCTGGTGGACTTCGACAAGCGCGCCGCGATATCCCCGTACGGTTCGGGCGCCCTCGCCGGTTCGTCACTGGGACTGGATCCCGACGCGATCGCCGCGGACCTGGGTTTCGCTGCGGCAGCGGATAATTCGATCGACGCCACCGCCGCCCGGGACTTCGCCGCGGAGGCGGCGTTCGTGTTGGCCATGATCGGTGTGGATTTGTCCCGGCTCGCCGAGGACATCATCATCTGGAGCTCGACGGAGTTCGGCTATGTGACCTTGCACGACGCGTGGTCCACCGGGAGTTCGATCATGCCGCAGAAGAAGAACCCGGACATCGCCGAGCTGGCTCGCGGCAAATCTGGGCGGCTGATCGGCAATCTGGCCGGACTGCTCGCGACGCTCAAGGCGCAGCCGTTGGCCTACAACCGTGACCTGCAGGAAGACAAGGAACCGGTGTTCGACTCGGTGGCGCAGCTGGAGTTGCTGCTGCCCGCGATGGCCGGCTTGGTCGGTAGCCTGACGTTCCACGTCGAGCGGATGGCCGCGCTGGCCCCGGCCGGCTACACCCTGGCTACCGACGTCGCTGAATGGCTTGTACGGCAGGGCGTTCCGTTTCGTTTGGCGCACGAAGCCGCCGGTGCGGCGGTGCGTACCGCCGAGCAGCGTGGCGTCGGGCTGCAGGACCTGACCGACGACGAACTGGCCGCGATCAGTCCCGAACTGACCCCGAGCGTCCGGGACGTGCTGACCATCGAAGGCTCGGTGTCTTCTCGCGACGCCCGCGGCGGCACCGCACCCGGTCGGGTGGCCGAGCAACTGACCATCGTGCGCGAAACGGCCGCCCAACTGCGACACGCGTTGCGGCGTTGACCGGCAGCCCCTTTCTTTGCCGGTCAGGTAAGGGCCGACTAAACTCCCAGGTCTGAGTGAGCCGTTGAATCCACATCAATCGACCCTGCAGATGAACCTGGCGGCCGAGATGTTCGTATCAGAGGGGTGAGACCAATGAGCGTCATCGCAGGTGTCTTCGGGGCCTTGCCGCCACACCGGTATTCGCAGGCCGAGCTCACCGATTTCTTCGTCAGCATTCCGGACTTCGAGGGTTACGAGGACATCGTCCGGCAGCTGCACGTCAGCGCCAAAGTCAACAGTCGCCACCTGGTGCTGCCGCTGCACAAATATCCGACGCTGACCGACTTCGGCAACGCGAACCGCATCTTCATCGAAAAGGCGGTTGACCTGGGCTGTGAGGCCCTGACCGGCGCGCTCGACGAGGCGGGCCTGCAACCGGAAGACCTCGACGTGCTCATCACGACGACGGTCACCGGGCTCGCCGTGCCGTCCCTGGACGCCCGGATCGCCAGCCGCCTGGGCCTGCGCAGCGACGTGCGAAGGATCCCACTGTTCGGCCTCGGCTGTGTGGCGGGCGCGGCTGGCGTGGGGCGCCTGCACGACTATCTGCGCGGCGCCGTGGACGGGGTGGCCGCCCTGATCTCGGTCGAGCTGTGCTCGCTCACCTACCCGGGGTACAAGCCGTCCGTGGCGGGCCTGGTGGGCAGCGCGTTGTTCGCCGACGGCGCCGCGGCGGTGGTGGCAGTGGGGGAGCGCCGGGCCGAACAGGTCGACGCACGCGGACCGGCCATCCTGGATTCCCGCAGCCATCTCTACCCCGACTCGCTGCGCACCATGGGTTACGACGTGGGCTCGGAAGGCTTCGAGTTGGTGCTGTCGAAGGATCTCGCGGAGGTGGTGCGGGAGAACATCCGCACCGACGTCACCACGTTCCTGGACGCCCACGGCCTGAGCACCACCGACATCGGGGCCTGGGTGAGCCATCCCGGCGGCCCGAAGATCATCGAGGCGATCAACGACACCCTGGGGCTGCCGCCCGAGGCGCTGGAGCTGACCTGGCGTTCGCTCGGCGAGATCGGCAACCTGTCCTCAGCTTCGGTGCTGCATGTCCTGCGTGACACCATCGGCAAGCAACCGCCCAGCGGCAGCCCCGGCCTCATGATCGCGATGGGTCCCGGATTCTGCTCCGAACTTGTGTTGCTGCGTTGGCACTGATGCACGCCGGCGGACTGTCCCTCGTTCCCTGAACATCGCTTCGGATGTGACGTTGATGGGATCGGTATGAACAGCACGCAGGACGAGCTCATTCGCGCGCTGCGGGCGTCGCTGAAAGAGAACGAACGGCTCAAGCGCGACAATCGCGAATTGCTCTCAGCCGCAAACGAACCAGTGGCGATCGTGGGCATGGCCTGCCGTTATCCCGGCGGGGTGGATTCACCGGAAGCCCTGTGGGACATGGTGAGTCAGGGGCGCGACGTGGTAACGGATTTCCCGGCCGACCGCGGCTGGGACCTGGCCGGGTTATTCGATCCCGATCCCGACGCGATCGGTAAGTCCTACACCCGATCCGGCGGATTCCTTGCCAATGCAGCTGATTTCGACGCAGAGTTCTTCGGGATCGCACCCAGCGAGGTACTCGCGATGGATCCCCAGCAGCGCCTGTTGCTGGAGGTGGCGTGGGAAGCATTGGAGCGGGCCGGGATCGACCCCCTAGCCCTACGGGGATCGCCGACGGGCGTTTTCGCCGGTATCTTCCACGGCTCGTACGGGGGTCAAGGCCGGGTCCCTGGCGAGCTGGAGAGGTATGGGTTGCGCGGCTCTACGCTGAGTGTGGCGTCCGGCCGGGTGGCCTATGTGCTGGGTCTGGAAGGCCCGGCCGTCTCGGTGGATACGGCATGTTCGTCCTCGCTGGTGGCGCTGCACCTGGCGGTGCAGTCGCTGCGGTCGGGGGAATGCGATCTGGCCCTGGCGGGCGGCGTGACCGTGATGGCGACGCCGGCGATGTTCGTCGAGTTCAGCCGGCAGCGGGCGCTGTCGCCCGACGGGCGGTGCAAGGCCTATGCGGGCGCCGCGGACGGCACCGGGTTCTCCGAGGGCGCGGGCGCACTGGTCGTCGAGCGGCTGGCCGACGCACAGCGCCTCGGCCATCCGGTGCTGGCCCTGATCCGCGGGTCGGCGGTCAATCAGGACGGCGCATCGAACGGTCTGGCGACCCCGAATGGCCCCTCGCAACAACGGGTGAGCCGCGCGGCGCCGGCCAGCGCCCGGCCGACGTCGATCGGATCCAGCTCCGGGTCGTCGGTTACCCGAGTGAGCAGTCGCTGTGCCTGA
>NZ_LZKQ01000017.1 GCF_001668675.1 Mycobacterium asiaticum
TGTGCCCGGCTTGCAGCGACATTGTCGGCGCTGGGGCGGGGGCTGGCGAGTGCCGGCGCGGGTGTTCAGGGAGCACTGTGATTGGTGCCCGGCTTGTAGCGACATTGTAGGTGCCGGGGCGCGCGGTGTGGACTGGCCAGAGCGGGCGACGGGTCAACGCGGGGAGCTGGCAACGGGTGGGGCCGGGGAGCGGGTCACGGCTCGAGGCGCGTGGGCCGGCGCGGCCGCATGGGGCGGCTTCGCTCGGGCGCGCAGGCCGAACAGCGCTAGGCAAGCAGCCCGCTTCCACGCGAGCGCCCGCCATCTCGTCGCAACGCTAGCCACCTCGCAACGCCCCCATCTCGTCGCAACGACAAAGTCGCTACAAGCCGGGCACAAAGAGTGGTGCTACCCGGCAGAGGCGAGTGTGACGAATGGGCCGCGCACCGCCAGGCAAGCCAGCCCCGCTTCCACGCGAGCGCCCGCCATCTCGTCTCAACGCCGGCCACCTCGCAACGCCCCCATCTCGTCGCAACGACAATGTCGCTACAAGCCGGGCACAAAGAGTGGTGCTACCTGGGAGAGGCCGGTGTGACAGATGTGACCCCAAGCACAAACCGCGACAAACTCCCTCGTGCGCAATGCTTTCCGAAGACTCCAATCCTGAGTGCGCCTTGACGAAGACTGTGAATGTCCCCCCGGTCTAGTTAAAACCGCAGGTATACGCCTTAAAGCGCCCCCAGCCGTGGGTAACCTGGCCACAGATCGCCGGTCGACGACGACCGGGTCGCACGCGCCGGTTTCCAGCGCTTTTCCCAGGACGCACACTCCTCGCCAAACCACTGCGAGAACTCTGTAAAACGGCGGAAACCTGGAACGTGCCGTGCCGAAACATCGTTGCCGCAGGATTTTGCCCATACCGCAGCGCGCCATCGGGAAAGGACATCCACACCATGCAGTCCGACAGGGACGCCGTGCGCACCATGTGCGCGTACTGCGGTGTCGGCTGCGGCATGGTGTTGCAGATCACAACAGATCCCGAAAGCGGTCGCCGTCACATCGCGAAATCGATTGGGCAGAACGATCATCCGGCCAACTTCGGCCGCCTGTGCACCAAGGGTGCTACCACAGCGGACTTTGTGAACGCCCCGGGCCGCGCAGTCCAAGCTTATTTCCGGACCGAGCGCGGCCAGCCCCTCGAACCGGTCGCCGTCGACGACGCGATCACCAATTCCGCCAGGCGGTTACGAGCCATCATCGACGAGCATGGACCGGATGCCGTCGCGGTCTACGTCTCCGGACAAATGTCCCTGGAAGCCCAGTACCTCGCCAACAAGCTAGCCAAGGGCTTCCTCGGCACCAACCAGATCGAATCAAACTCGCGACTCTGCATGGCCGGCGCCAGCTCTGGATACAAACTCTCCCTGGGCGCCGACGGACCTCCCGGCTCCTACCAGGACTTCGAACAGGCCGACGTCTTCTTCGTCATCGGCGCCAACATGGCCGACTGCCACCCAATCCTGTTCCTGCGCATGATGGAACGGGTCAAGGCCGGTGCCAAGCTGATCGTCGTCGACCCGCGGCGCACCGCCACCGCCGCCAAAGCCGACCTGTTCATGCAGATCGCTCCCGGCACGGATCTAGCCCTTCTCAACGGATTACTGCACCTGATCGTCGAAAACGGGCACACCGATCCCGAATTCATCGCTGAATTCACCTCCGGCTGGGAGGAGATGCCCAGCTTCCTCGAGCAGTTCACCCCGGAGCACGTCAGCGAAATCACTGGCATCCCAGCCGAAGACATCCGCACCGCGGCCCGCTGGATCGGCACCGCGGAAAACTGGATCACCGCATGGACCATGGGTCTCAACCAAAGCACCCACGGCACCTGGAACACCAACGCGATCTGCAACCTCCACTTGGCCACCGGCGCCATCTGCAAACCGGGCAGCGGCCCCTTCTCCCTCACCGGTCAGCCCAACGCCATGGGCGGCCGCGAAATGGGTTACATGGGACCGGGTCTGCCGGGTCAGCGCTCGGTCACCAGCGCCGAAGACCGCGAGTTCGTCGAGGACCAGTGGGGCATCCCACGCGGATCGCTACGCACCGACGTCAGCGACGGCGTAATCGACATGTTCTCCCGCATGGCCGACGGCGAAATCAAGGCCTGTTGGATCATCTGCACCAATCCCGTTGCCACCGTTGCCAATCGCAAGACGGTGCTGGCCGGGTTGGAGAAGGCCGAGCTGGTGATCACCCAGGACGCCTACCTGGAGACCGAGACCAACGAGTACGCCGACGTGTTGTTGCCGGCCACGTTGTGGACGGAATCCGATGGCGTGATGGTCAACTCCGAGCGCAACCTCACCCTGTCGCAGGCCGCGGTCCCAGCACCCGGTCAAGCCTTGCCGGACTGGCAGATCATCGCCCGGGTGGCCTGCGCCATGGGGTATTCCGACTCATTCAGCTACACCTCCGCCGAAGAGGTGTTCGAGGAGATCAAGCAATTCTGGAACCCCCAAACCGGCTACGACCTTCGTGGCATCAGCTACGAGCGGCTCCGCCAAACCCCGGTGCAGTGGCCGTGCCCGCCCGGGGCACCCGACCGCAATCCGATCCGCTACCTCAATGACGGCCGACTCGTTCGCGACAACGGCCAGGTCCCGCGGCTCGCCTTCCCGACGCCCGACGGTCGGGCGGTGTTCTACGCGCGGCCGCACCTGCTGCCGGAAGAGATGCCGGACGCCGATTACCCGTTCCTGCTCAACACCGGCCGGCTGCCACACCAATGGCACACGATGACCAAGACCGGCAAGGTCGCAAAACTCAACAAGCTGAACCCCGGCCCGTTCGTCGAGATTCACCCCGAAGACGCCGCCCGCCTGCAGGTCTCCGAGGGCGACCGGGTGGAGATCGCCTCGCGGCGCGGTCGCGCCGTGCTACCCGCCGTGGTCACGGATCGGGTGCGGCCCGGCGACTGCTTCGCCCCATTCCACTGGAATGACGTGTTCGGTGAATACCTCTCAATCAACGCCGTCACCAGCGATGCCGTCGACCCGGTATCCCGTCAACCCGAGTACAAGGCCTGCGCGGTCACCCTGACCAAGGTCGCCACGGCCGAACGACCCGACCCCAGCGACACGACCCACCAGGCCCCCGAGGTCAGCCTGGCCCAGATCGACGCCATCGCCGAGTTCCTCGGTGTCGCTGCCGAACCAATCCCCGAAATCGACGCCGATGGCCGCGCCTATCTGGCCGGGCTGCTGGCCGGCCTGCGCTTCGAGGCTGGGCGGCCGATGACCGGGCAGCCGACCGTGCCGCTCAACGCACCGTTCGACGCCCGCACCCGGCTGTGGCTGGACGGCGTGCTGGCGGGGATGCTGTCTCGCACGCCGGCTCCGGCCGAGAGCCGCCCGTCCGATAAGGCACCGATCGTGGTGCTGTGGGCGTCCCAGACCGGCAACGCCGAGGAACTCGCCACCGACATCGCCGCGCGCCTCCAGGACGCCGGCCTGACCGTCGCGCTGCATGGCATGGACGACTTCCCCGTCACGGCGCTCCAAGAGACACGGGACCTGCTGCTGATCACCAGCACCACCGGCGACGGCGACCCGCCGGACAACGGCGCCGCCCTGTGGCGGGCGCTGACCTCCCCCGATGCGCCGAAATTGCCCGACACCCGCTACGCGGTGCTCGCCCTCGGCGACTCGAACTACAACGACTTCTGCGGCCACGGACGCAAGCTCGACGCCCGGTTACACCAGCTCGGTGCGACCCGCATCACCGCGCGCGTCGACTGTGAACCTGATTACGACGAGGCCGCCGCCGGGTGGCTGGACGGTGTGCTGCGCGCACTGACCCAGCAAACTCCGACGACACCGCAACGGATCTGTGCGCCGAAGAAATATTCCAAGAAACGCCCCCTGGTCACCGACGTCATCCGCAACACCACGCTCAGCCGCCCGCGGTCGGCGAAAGACGTCCGGCAGCTGGTGTTCGATGTCCCCGCGGACACGGTCAGCTACCAGGCCGGCGACGCGCTCGGAGTGTGGCCGCACAACAACGAGGAGTTCGTCGAGGAGTGGCTGGCCGTCACCGGCTTGGACGGCCACACCGAAGTCGAGGTCGCCGACCACGGCTCAATGTCGTTGCGCGCCGCGCTGACTGACCGTTTCGAGATCGCCCACTTGTCCCCCGACCTGCTGCGGTTCGTCCGCGAACGCACCGTCGACGCGGACGCCGCCAGGCAGCTTGCCGAGTTGATGCGACCGGAAAACAAAGCGGTGCTTGCGGATTGGGCGTGGGGTCGGCAGTCGGTCGATCTACTGGTACAGGCGCCGGTGGCCGCGTCGGTGGACGAGTGGCTGACCGTGCTCAAGCCGCTGCAGCCGCGGCTCTACTCGATCTCGTCCAGCCCCAAGGAGCACCCCGGCGAGATCCACCTGACCGTTTCCCCGGTGCGCTACAACTTCCGCGGCGTCGCCCGCCGCGGCGTGTGCTCCACCTATCTCGCGGACCGCAACCCCAGCGACCAAATCGCGGTCTATGTAAGGACTTCGAAGAATTTCCGGCCGCCAAGCGATCCGCGGACCCCGATGATCATGGTAGGCCCGGGTACCGGCATCGCTCCGTTCCGCGGCTTCCTGCAGGAGCGACGCGCCCTCGGCCACACCGGACCCAACTGGCTGTTCTTCGGCGAGCAGCACGCCGCCACCGACTTCTACTACCGCGACGAGATCCAGGCCATGCACAAGGACGGCCTGCTCACCGAACTGGACCTGGCGTTCTCCCGGGACCAGCAGCAGAAGGTGTATGTCCAGCACCTGATGCGCAAGCGCGGCGCCGAACTGTGGCGCTGGCTGCAAGACGGCGCGCAGCTATATGTGTGCGGCACGGCCGACCCGATGGCCAAGGATGTCGACCAGGCGATCTGTGACATCGCGGCCGAACACGGCAAACTCGACGCCGACGCAGCGCGGGCCTTCGTGCAGTCCCTGAGCGCCGACAAGCGTTACCACCGCGACGTGTATTAACGATAGCTTCTGGGTAAATCCGTAATTTGACGGAAACGTCAGGCACCAGTCGCTGAAACATTGGAGTCGCACCATTCACCCAAGAGATTTGCGGGCTCTAGGGAGGGTCGTACACGTGGCTCGGGACTTAGAGGGTTCCAACGGAACCGTGATCAACACCGCCTGTCCCCTGCACTGCCGCTCGAAGAACGGCACCGACCAGGTCGATTGGGCGGGTTTACCGGTCAACCTCGACCTGGCGTTTTCGCAGAATCAGCGCGACAAGGTGATGGCCCAGTTCCAGATGTTGCGGCGCGGGACCCTGTTGCGTCGCCGCACCCGTGAGGTCGCCCAGGTGTGCGCCTGCGAAGAAGCGGATCGGTCCGTCTCCACCAGCTAGGTATCGGGCGCTACCGTGACCTGACATCCCCGGTCACGGACGGAGTTGGCGATGAGCGATGCCTGCGTGCCACGGTTCCCCGCGGCACTGTCCACGCCGAGCCTCAATCGCGGGGTGGGCTTCACCCACGAAGAACGGCGACAACTCGGGCTGACGGGCCGGCTGCCCGCCGCGGTGCTCACCCTCGAACAGCAGGCCGACCGGGTCTGGCATCAGCTGCAGAGCATGGCCACCGATCTGGGCCGTAACCTGCTGCTCGAACAGCTGCACTACCGGCACGAACTGCTCTACTTCAAAGTGCTGAGCGACCATCTGCCGGAACTGATGCCGGTGGTGTACACGCCCACCGTCGGCGAGGCCATCCAGCGGTTCTCCGACGAGTACCGCGGGCAGCGTGGGCTGTTTCTGAGCATTGACGCGCCCGACGAGATCGCCGAGGCGTTCGAGACGCTGGGCCAGGGTCCCGACGACATCGACCTGATCGTCTGCACCGACGCCGAAGCGATCCTTGGCATCGGCGACTGGGGGGTCGGCGGCATTCAGATCACGGTCGGCAAGTTGGCGCTGTACACCGCCGGGGGCGGTATCGACCCGCGGCGCTGCATCTCGGTCTCGCTGGACGTCGGGACCGATAACGAGCAGTTACTGCAGGACCCGTTCTATCTGGGAAACCGGCACCCGCGGCGCCGCGGCCCGGAGTACGACGAGTTCGTCCGGGCGTACATCGAGACCGCGCACCGACTGTTTCCGCACGCGATCCTGCATTTCGAAGACTTCGGGCCGACCAACGCGCGCAAGATCCTGCAGACCTACGGCGACGACTACCTGGTGTTCAACGACGACATGCAGGGCACCGGCGCGGTGGTCCTGGGCGCGGTCTACGGCGGAGCCAAGGCCAGCAAAGTCCCACTGCGCGACCAGCGCATCGTCGTGTTCGGTGCCGGCACCGCCGGGCTCGGGGTCGCCGATCAGATCCGCGACGCGATGGTCGCCGACGGCACCACGGTCGAGCAGGCCACCGCCCAGATCTGGCCGATCGACCGACAGGGACTGTTGTTCGACGACATGGACGACCTGCGTGACTTCCAGGTCCCGTACGCCAAGAACCGCGAAAGCCTCGGGGTGGCCGCCGGCCAGCATGTCGGGCTGCTCGAGGCGATCGAGCTGGCGTCGCCCACTGTGCTGCTCGGCTGCTCGGCGGTGCCGGGCGTCTTCACCCGTGAGGTGGTCGAGGCGATGACGGCACGCTGTGCGCGGCCGATGATCTTCCCACTGTCCAACCCGACGTCGCGCATGGAAGCGATACCGGTCGATCTGATTCAGTGGTCCAAGGGCGCCGCGCTGGTGGCGACCGGCAGCCCGGTCGCACCCGTCGAGTATGACGGCACCACCTACACCATCGGTCAGGCCAACAACGTGCTGGTGTTCCCCGGGATCGGCCTGGGCATCATCGTCGCCGGCGCCCGCCGACTCACCCAGTCGATGCTGCTGGCTTCGGCGAAAGCCGTTGCCGAACAGGCGAATCCCGTAACACGCGGCGATTCGCTGCTGCCCGACGTGCAGAACCTGCGCGACATTTCGGTGACGGTCGCCGAATCGGTGTATCACGCCGCGGTCGCCGATGGGGTGGCGACGAAGACCCATGACGACGTGCGGCAGGCGATCCTCGACTCGATGTGGGCACCGAGGTACGACTAACGGGCCGGCTGCCCATACAGGGCGACCACGACGGTGCGGTCCAGGCTGTTCACCGACCACACCCCCATCGTCGTATTCGCGCAGTCGCGCATGATTGCGAGGTAGTCCGGGTTGTCGTACCACTGGTTGAACAGTTCGACGCTGCTGATCGCTATCGCGGGGTTGATTGCCACGGTCTCGGCTACCTTGCCGCGAAAACCCGCCGCGTTGGCCCGATCCTGCGGTGTCGATCCGTCAGAGCCGATGTCGTCGTTGATGTTCCGGTTGCCGAGCATATCGTCGGCGTGCCATTGCGCGGCCAGCGTGAGCGCATTGTTGCTGATGACGTCGTTGGTGCAGCCGGCCCGGTGCTGGGTGGTGTAGACGCCGGAGATGACGGCGTCGTTAAGGCGCTTATTGTCGGCGTGCGCGACGGGGATGGTCAATGCCGCTGCCGCCGTGAGGCTCACGGCGGCTGGCAGCAGACCCGTCACACCGGGTCGAAGTGCGAAACCAGCCATCGGCCGTCGACTTTCTTCAGAACCACCCGCACCACCGGCTGGGTGTCGGTGGGCGTGCCGCCATCCCCGATCGTGACGGTCTGGTTGACGAACAGCAGGACCACCGCATGGCTCGCGGACGCCGAAACCGACGCGGCCGCATTGACCTTCGCGATCGCGGAGATGCGCTTCTCCTTGGCGCCGGGGATGACGACCTTACGGGTCAGCTCGGTGTAGGAGTCCTTGAATTCGCCGGTCAGCCGATCACGCGCGGCGCCGAGATCTTTCTCCGCCGAGTCGGGGCTGTACGACAATAATGCGACCGCGTCTTCGCTGGCGACCCGCATCGATTCGGTACGGGCCGACGCGGCCTCGGTTCCAGAGACCGCCACCCACTTGAAGTAGCCCGCGGTCAGCGCCAACAGCAGCGCCAGCGCTGGCAGCACTCCGAAGGCGAACACCCGCGACCAGTTGATCTGCTTTCCGGGCCGCTCGACTTCGTCGTCTTCGTAATCCTCGACGGTGTCTTCGATTTCGGCGGCTTCGGTGTCGGCGATCTCGTCGTCGTGAACCATGGTGTCTTCTGTTTCGCTGAGTACGGTCATGGCACGAACACCACGTTGGACATCCTGGCGTCGTCCCCGACCGAGGTCACTTCGATCCGCATGCGCCATTCCCGCGGCGCCTCTTCGCCACCCGCGGTCCGTGACTTCACCGCCACCGCGACCAGGACCTCTGCCGAGTTGCCGTGTTCGGATTCCAGTCCGGCATCAACAACGGTCCCTTCGGATTTCGACTGTGCGGCCTTGACGAGTTCCATGAACGGCTTGGACCGGCGTTCGAAGTCGTCGCGGAATGCGCCGGTGGCGAGGTCCAGGATCCGCTGCACGTCGGCCTCGATCTCGGTGTGGTCGATGGTGGTGAGATTCACCGCGCCCTGACGAGCCACCTGGACGAACAAGTTGCGCTTGACCTGCGCCTGGTGCTGTTGGTAGGCGCCCCATCCCAGCCAGCCGGTCAGGCCGGTCAGTGCCGCGACGACGAGTCCGGCTGCGATCAACGCCTTCCGGTCGCCCGAAAGCCGCCGCCGGGGCGCTGCAACGGCAACGTCGTCGGCTGCCGTGATCGCTTCGGTGTCCTCGACGACTTCATCGACCGGGGCTTCCGGCTCTTCGGACATGTTTGTTCCTCCGATACTTACGGTGTCGGCACCAGCAGTGACTGCCAGTTCTTGGCACGCGGGTGCGCCAGGTCGTACTCGGTGTAACGGTGCCCGTCCGGTCCGACGTAGTCGCCGGTGGCCGGGTCATAGGTGGCCACCGCGACCGGCGGGGGGGCTGGCGCGGTGCCGCGCGGCGGTGGCAGGCGCGGGTCCTGCCCCGGCGGATACTGCGGCACCCCTTGGCCGGTGGTCGTGGCGTTGGGGTCGCCCTTCCAGTTGTAGCCCTCGTTGAGCGGCACGTACTCTTCGTCGCTCTCACACAACTCCACCGTCGGCGCCCGCTTCCACGGCTTGGTCTCGCACGGAATGTTCCGTGCGCCACGCACATTGAGCTCGGAGTCCTGCGGCAACCGGCAATACAGTTCGGCCGCGGGCCGGTCCGGAGCGTCCACACTGGCCGGCGAGCGTCGCTGGGTCGGCGGCAGGAAGCCGGTGGTGCAGGGCGGGGGCAGGTTCATGTTGAGATTGAAATCGAGGTAGAAGCCGGTGTAGTCCTGCTTGGTGTTGGCGTTCGGCACCAGCGAACCAGCCATGACGGCGATGCCGTGTGGCAGCAACACCAGAATCTGCTCGATGTCGTGGCGGTAGACGAACGCGATGTCGCCCAGGCTCACCAGGTTCGCCATCAGTGTGGGCACCGCGGGCGCGACCCGGTCGAACAGGGCACGGCCCTCTTCCAGCCCGGAACTGCCCTGGGTCAACAGGTCTCGCAGCGCCGCATCCTGGGCCTGGAATTGCGCCATGATGGCCACGGTGCGGTGGGCCCACGTCGCGATCGCGTCCGAGGTCTGCACCTGCGAATTCAGCACCGGCGGGGACTGGTCGATCAGGGTGGTGAGCGGGTCGATGGTGCGGCCACCCGCGATGGCCAGCGCCGCCGACCCGTCGACGATCCGGGACAGTTCGGGTCCGAGCCCGCCGACCGCCCGGTTCGCCTCGTCCATCACCGTACGCAGGTTCTCTCGCGGGATCGCCTGCAGCGCGCGGTTCGTCATATCCAGCAGCCGGCCGATGTCGACCGGCACGTCGACCCGGCCCGCAGGTATGACGTCGCCGTCGCGCAGCGGCCGACCATGTGCCTCATCGGTTTTCGGGGTCAGCTCGATGAACTGCTCGCCGATCGCCGAGCGGCTGTGCACGGATGCCTGAACGTCAGAAGGCACTTTCACCCCGGAGCGCATGGCCAGCACGGCGCGCACGCCGGTCGCGGTGACGTTGACCGACTTCACCTGTCCCACATCGGTGCCGCGATAGGTGACGACCGAGTTCTCGTACAATCCGCCGGACTGCGCCAGGTCGACGGTGACGTTGTACTGGCCGATACCGAACAGGGTCTCGGGGAGCCTCATGTAGTTGAATGCCATTGCGCCACAGGACACCACGGTGACAACCGACAGGATCGCCAACTGTATCCAGGTTTTGCGGTTCAGGCGCAGCATCAGTACCCCTCGAAGTGGTAGGGGTAGGTCAGCGGATTGCCTGCGGTGGCGGGGCTGGGCTGCATGCCGATGGTGCGGCCCCACTGCAGTTCGAGTTGGGTGAGGTTGCCCTCCCAACGCGAGCCGGTGAAGATCCCGGTGTCGATGCGGCTCAACGTCAGATCGACGATCATCGTGAGGTTGGCGTAGTCACCCCGGAACCAGTTGGTCACCGTCGATGTCGGCCAGGGATAGGTGGCCAACCCGTCCAGGCCCTTGGTCAGTGACGGGCCGGCGTCGGCCAGCCTGCGTAGCACCGGGGCGATCTGGCGCAAGTTGTTGACCAGAGATTCCTTGCTCTGGCGGACCGTATCAGCGGCGATCGCGCTGAACTTGCCGAGCTGATCGATCGCGTCGGCGATCTCGGTGCGTTCCTTGGCCAGCACGGCCAGCGCTTTGGGCACGGTCAGCAACGCCCGGTCGACGACCTGGTCCTTGGCGGCGAACTGGCCGGCCAGCGAGTTGAGATTCTCTGCGGCAGCGATGATGTCGTCGGTCTGGTCGTTCGTGCCGGCGATGAATTCGTCGAGCTGGTGGAGCAGACTGCGCATGTCGTTCTCGCGCCCGGCGAACGCCTTGGCGACCGCTTGGGTGATCTCCTGCAGCTGAGCCAGTCCGCCGCCGTTGAGCAGTACCGACACCGAGGCCAACGTCTGTTCGGTGGTCGGGTACATGCTCGCGTGCGCCAGCGGGATGACCGACCCGTTCTTGAGCTGCCCTACCGGCGGCTCGTTCTTGGGCGGGGCGAGTTCGATGTGCATGGACCCGAGCAGGCTGGTCTGGCCGATCTTGGCGGTTGCGTTGGCCGGCAGGTGGACATCACCGTTGATCCGCATGGTGACCAGCGCGTGCCAGTCCTGGACTTCGATCTTGGTGACGTTGCCGATGTTGACGTCGTCCACCCGGACCCGGGTGTTCTCCTGGATGTTCACCACGTCGGGCAGCTGCGCCTGGATCGTGTACGAGCCGGGTCCCCCGCCGGAGGTGCCGGGCAGGGTCAACGAGTTCAGGCCGTGCCAGTCACATCCCGGCAGCACGGCGATGCAGCAGGCGCTGAGCGTTGCGATGATGGCGCGCTTCATGATCCGGCCCCTTGTGGAACCATCAGGCCCTGCAGTCCCAGGCTCGGATCCGAGACAGTGGGTGCGGGTGCCGGCTGCTGCTCGGCGGGCAACGCCTCTGGTGGTGGGGGTAGCTCGGGTGGTGTGTAGCCGGGCCGAAGCCGGTCCTCGCTGTAAGTGATTTCGCCGGGGCGTGCCTGCGGCCCGACGAACGGGTTGATGCCGGCCGGAATGTAGTTGTAGATGCGGTTTTTGATGATCGGCTCGACATACTGCAGGCACAGTTTCGAGACCCGGTCCAGGCCACGTCGCGAGGCCGCCTCGATGGAACTGCAGATCCACTGCGGTATGTCTGCGAAATTGTTCAGCGCGATGATGCCGGTCATCGCTCCCTGCGCCGGCTGATAGATGTTGACGAAGTTCTGGAACACCGTTGGCACCACGTGCAGGATCTGTTTGATATCCGCGCGGCTGTCGTTGAGCGCGGTGGTGATCGAGTTGAACCGGTCGAACGTGACACCGATGGATTCCCGGTTCTCGGCGAGGAATCCGCGTAGATCGGCCAGCGCCCCGTCCAGGGTCTGCACCGCGTTGGCGACCTCGTTGGGCGTGTTGGAGAGCACCGTCGTCACGCTGGCCAGGTTCTGGTTGAACGACGCCAGCAGGTCGCTGCTGGAGGACAGCGCCGAGACCAGCAACTGCAGGTTGCGCACTGTGCTGAAGATGTCATCGGCGTGGTCACCGAGTGCTGAGATCGCCTGGGAGAGCTTGATGATGGTGTCGCGGGCGGTGTCACCCTCACCCCGCAGGTTGTCCGCGGTGGAGTTGACGAAGTCGCCCAGCGAGTTCACCCCGCCCGGACCGGTGGGTTGCAGCGACTCGGTCAACTTCTCCAGCTGCCGGCGGAAGTCGTCCCATTCGATCGGAACCGCGGTGCGGCTGATCGGGATCGACGCGCCCGCAGCAAGTTTCGGGCCACTGGAGTAGGCGGGGACCAGTTGGATCGCCCGGGAGGTCACCAGCGAAGGCGACAGGATCACCGCCCGGGCGTCGGCCGGGATCGGGTATTGCTTGTCGACGGAGAAGGTCACCTTGGTGCTGGTCGGCTGCGGCTCGATCTTGTCGATCGTCCCGACCCCGACCCCGAGGATGCGAACCTCGTCGCCTGCGAAAAGGCCGTTCGCGTGGGGGAAGTACGCCGAATAGGTGTTCTTGTCGACCTCTTTCCATAACTTCTTCCCGACGATGAACGAAGCGCCGAGCAGCGTCACGATCAGACTGACCGCGGCCACGGTCCGGAGGACGTTCCGGTGGACGTTCACGGCGCCCCCGTTCCGCCGGCCGGCGCCGGCTCGGGGGGCGGCCCGGGCGCCGGTCCGGGTGACGGCGGCTGGGACCACAGCGGCACCGGCGCGTCTTCGGGCGGGACGGGCGGACTGCCGGTCGGCGGGTCCACCGACTCCGAGGGCAGGTGCTGGTTGGGGTCCAGATACCGGTCATACATCCGCGAGTCGAGGATCGGGCCGCTGAGCTGGCCGGGCACCAGGTTCGCGACGTAAGCCTTGAAGAAGGGGCCCGATCCGAGGACTTCGCCGAACGACATTGCGTAGCGTTTGAACTTGGGCAGTGTCCGCTGGATCTCTTCCTTACGGTTGTCGAGTACCTCGAGCACGCCGTTGAGCTTGTCGAGCGCGGGTTTGAGTTGGGTTCGGTTGTCGTCGACCAGACCCGAAATCTGGTGCGACACCGCGGTGATGTTGTTCATCAAGGCGTCGATCGATGCGCGTTCCTGCAGCAGCGCCGCCAGCAGGGCATTGGAGTTGGACACCAGGCCGGCGATCTGCTGGCTGCGTCGCCCCAACACCCCGGACACATTGTTGGCATTGGCCAACAGGCTGCGCAGTTGCGCGTCCCGGTTGTTGAGGGTGTCCGAGAACCGGGCAACTCCCTCCAGCGCAGGCCTGAGGTTTCCGGGCGTCTCCCGCAGCGTGTCAGCCAAAGTGGTTAACGCCGAGGATAATTGGGTGGTGTCCAGACCACTGATCTGGGTGGTGAGATCACCCAGCGCGTCGGGCAGATCGTAGGGAGATGTGGTGCGTTCCAGCGGAATGGTGGCCCGCAAGCGGCCCGATCCGCGCGGGGTCAACTCCAGCATCTTGGAGCCGAGGATGGTTTCCGTCTTGATCGCTGCCTCGGTGCGGTCCCCGAGTTCAACGCTCTTGCGCACGGTGAAGCCGACCCGGACCTTGGTGCCGTCCAACCGGATGTCGGAGACTCTGCCCACACCCACGCCGGAAACCCGCACCTGGTTGCCCGGCTTGATGCCGCCGGCCTCGGAAAAGTAAGCGGCATAGTCGTTGTAGCCGTTGACGAACGGCAGTTTGTTGTACTGGAAGGCCACGATCACCACGCAAGTCACGATCACCGTGCCCATCACGCCCAACATGACGGGGTTGCGGCCTTGACCGGGTTTCCCTCCGAAACGACTCATTGCGGCGTGCACCGCCCCGAGGGCTGGCCGACCAACTTGACATAGATCGGGTTGCCGCCCTTGCCATTGAGTTTCAGCAATACCTCGCAGAAGTAGAAGCCGAAATAGTCACCGTTCAGGCCCTGCCTGGACAACACCTGGTACACGTCGGGCAGGGTCCTGAGCAGGTTGTCGACATAGTCGCGATCGGCCAACACCTGGGCGGACATGCGGTCGGTCTCGTGCACCACGTCCTTGATCGGTTGCCGGGCCTGCACAAGCAGATCGGCGATCGACCCGGCGGCCGCGTTGACGTAGGCCAGCCCGGTGGAGATGTCGGTCTTGCGTTGTGCCAGGCCGTCGACGAACTCGACCAATTTGTCGAGCCCGTCAGAGAATTCGTGATCGCGGGTCGCGAAGGTGTGCAGGACGGTGTTCAGGTTCTTGATCAGCTCCCCGATCAACTCGCTGCGCCCGGCCAGCGTCGACGTCAGCGTCGCGGTCTGCGCCAGCACCGAGGACACCGTGCCGCCCTGGCCCTGGAAGATCCGCAGCAACTCCCCCGACAGTGCGTTCACCTGCTCGGGATCCAGCGCCCGGAACAACGGCCGAAAGCCGCCGATCAATACGTCGATGTCCAGGGCCGGCGCCGTACGCCCCAGCGGGATGGTCCCGCCCGGCGCCAGCCGTCGGGGCGACCCCGCGCCCTGCTCCAAGGAAAGATAGCGGTCACCGATGAGGTTTTCGTAGCGCACTACGGCCCGGCTGCCTTCGGTGAGCCGCAGGCCTTTGTCGATCGAGAAGTCGATGCGCACGGTGCCGTCACGGCGCAGGTTGATCTCGCCGACCTTGCCGACTTCCGCCCCGGCGATGCGCACGAAGTTGCCGGACTTCAACCCGGAGATGTTGGTGAACTCCGCGTAGTACTTGCTGCGATCGTCGAAGCGCAGCTGCCCGAACACCGCGATCAGGGCGAACGTGAATACCAGGCAGACCACGGTGAACAACGCGACACGGGACCAGATCTTGAAGAGGCTGGGGCGTCCTTCTCTACTCATGGTGGCGGCTGCCCCCCGCGGTAGAAGTAGCGCGGCGGCTCGGGCGGGTTCTTGGTGGTCGGGAAGTAGTTGGACCACCACGGATTACCAACGGCGAGGTTGGTCCGGATCTCGTTGGGCTCGGTGCCCCAACCGGTGTCGGTGACCAGTGCCCGTACGGGGTAATTGGCGCTCGGGTCCGGCAAGGATCCGCAGCTCGGCTTGCCGCCGGGGCCACCAGTGGCGTTGACCTTGGGCAGGTGTTTGGGGTAACGGTACGGGTCGTCACCGAACAGCAGGCCGGCGTCCATGATGAACGAATAGCCGTTGCCGCCCATGGTGTGTCGGCCACCGTGCTCCACATACCATTGCGAGCCCTGGAACAGGCAGGTGTAGGTCGGCGAGTACATCTCCAGCAGCCGCGTCGTCGGGTCCAGGACGTTGATAGCCCGCACGATGTTGGATTCGTTGCGGCCGATGACGTTGATCCCGGTCTGGCTGAAGCCGATTGCCGAGAGCAGCAGCGTGTCCAGTGATCGCTGGTTTTCGGTGATCGTCGTGCTGGTGGTCGCCGCCGAGTCAAGGATCGATGCAATGTCCTGTGCCGCATTGGAATACGCCGCGGCGGTCTTGCTGAACAGTTTCCAGTCTTTATGGATGGTGCCCAGCCGGGGATTGACGGCCAGCAACAGGTTGTTGGAGTCGGTGATGGCCTCGCCCAGCCGATCTCCCTTGCCCCGCACCGATTGCGCGAAGGCCGATAGGACCGCGTTCAGCTTCGCCGGGTCGATGGCCTGGACCAGCGACTGCAGGTTTTCGAAGACCGTGTTGACTTCGACGGTCACGTTGCGGGAATGCAACACCGCCCCGGGCTTGAGCGGTACGGGGCTGGGATGCTCGGGCACGATCAGGTCGACATACTTGGCCCCGAACGCGGTGGTCGAGCGGATCTCGGCCTCGACGTTGCTCGGCAGGAACTTGAAAGCTCCCGGGTCCATCTTCAATTGCAGCTGAGCGGCTTTCACGTCGGTGCCGATCGACCCGACCTGGCCGACCTGCACCCCGCGCAACTTGACCTTGGCGCCCTGCTCCATCACCAGTCCGGCCCGGTCCGACACCAGGGTCAGCGGAATACTCTCCTGGAACTTGCCGGAGAACGATGCCGCGGTCATCGCGACCAAACCTGCGATCACGAGAAACAGGGTGGGCGCATACCAGACTGGGTCGATCTTGCTGGCGCGGACCCTGTTCGGTCGCAGGGCGCCGTCGGCGACGTGGTTGCTCACTTCGTCCTACCCGGCCTAACCCGACAGGTTGAAGTTGCCGTGCTGCCCGTAGACCGACAGCGAAATCATCAGGCAGACAAAGGCGGTGACGATCATCGATGACCGCACCGAGCGACCGACCGCCTCGCCCACCCCGGCCGGACCGCCGGACGCGGTGAACCCGTAATAGGTGTGCACCACCATCACGCCGGTGGCCATCGTCAGCGCGGACAGGAAGGACCACAGCAGGTCGTTGGGATGCAGGAAGGTGGCGAAGTAGTGCTCGTAGACACCCCGCGACTGTCCGTAGACCGAGATCGTCAGGAACTTGGCCGCGATGAACGACGCCAGCACCGCCACGGCATAGAGCGGAATGACAACCAGGACACCGGCAATGATCCGGGTGGAAGCCAGATACGTGATCGCGCGGATGCCCATCACTTCCAGCGCGTCGATCTCTTCATTGATCCGCATCGCGCCCAGCTGCGCCGTGGCGCCCGCGCCGATGGTGGCCGCTAGCGCCAGACCGGCGGTGCAGGGCGCGATCATCCGGACGTTCAGGAACGCGGATAAGAATCCGGTCAGCGCTTCAACGCCGATGTTGGACAGCGTGTCGTAGCCCTGCACGGCGACCAGGGCGCCAGTCGTCAGCGTCAGGAACCCGATGATGCCGACGGTGCCGCCGATCACCGCCAACGCGCCGGTGCCCATGCCCATCTCGGCGATCAGCCGCAGCAATTCACCCGGGTAGCGGCGCACCGCCTCACCGATGTTGAGAAGCGACCGCCCGTAAAACGCGGTCTGTTCACCCAGCTGGCGCGTGTAAGCGACCAGCCTGGGGCCGAGCGAAGCGAACCACGAGGGTTCCGTTGCGAGACCGGTGATTTGGCGCCGCTCCCCGGCGTCGCTGCGTTGTGCATCATTGCCGGCGATCACGTTGCGCCGCTCCTGCGCATCGCTGCGCTCTGCATCGACCCCGGCGGTCATTTGGCCGTCACCTTCACCCCGAGCGCCGTGGTCAAGATGTTGATGAAGAACAACGCCATGAACGAAAACACCACGGTTTCGTTCACCGCGCTACCGACACCGGCCGGACCGCCGCCCACCGACATGCCCTTATAGCAGGCGATCAGGCCCGCTGAGATGCCGAACAACGTCGCCTTGATCAGGGAGATCACCACCTGCGGCAACCCGGTCAGCAACGTCATCCCGGCGACGAATGCGCCCGGCGTCACGTGCTGGACGTACACCACGAAGATGTAGCTGCCCACCAGCCCGGTGACCGCCACCACCGAATACAGCAACACCGCCACAAAGGTGGCCGCGATGACCCGCGGAACCACCAGCGCTTGGATCGGATTGACGCCGATGACCTGCATGGCATCGATTTCCTCGCGGATGGTGCGCGCACCCAGATCGGCGCACATCGCGGTCGATCCGGCCCCCGAGACCACCATGGCCGTCACGACTGGACCTACCTGGGTCACCGACGCCAGTCCCGCGCCCGCACCCGAGAGGTCCCCGGCACCTATCTCGACCAACAGGATGTTCAGTACGAACACGATCAGCACCGTGTAAGGAATCGACAGCATGATCGTCGGAAAGATCGACACCCGGGCAACGAACCAGATCTGTTCGAGGATCTCCCGCCAGGCCCACGGCCGTCGCACCATGACCACGAAGGTTTCGGCGCAAAGCTTGAAAAACTCGCCCAGCGCGTTCATCGGCTTCGCGATGGTTGCTGTGTTCATTGACCTGCTCACCCCCCGCCCCGTTTACACCGACGTCACGGAAAGAATCGTGATGTTCCGTAATACCTTGTCCCGCAATGGCTTAACGGTATCCACTGGATGCGGCAAGTGGCGTCGCCGGAATGTGGATAGAGGCACGTGGCGAGCTTACGAGCAAAGCTGAACCGTTTCCCAGGTTTGCAATCACCCAGAAAACAAACGTGGAACCGGCAAAGGGTTCAGCCTACGGTCGCGCCCCCTTCGGCGATCCGACGCACCGCGCGCAGGAAAATATCGATCTCCTCGAACGTGTTGTAGAACGCGAACGAGGGACGAACCGTGGCCTCCAGACCATAGCGTCGCAGGATCGGCTGCGCACAGTGATGTCCGGCACGGACGGCGATGCCCTCGGCATTCAGCGCCTTGCCGACCTCGAGCGGCTCGTGCCCGGCCAGCACGAATGACAGCACGCTGGCCTTCTCTTCCGCCGTGCCCACCAGACGGACACCGGGGATGTCGGCCAGCCGCGGCGTCGCGTATTCGAGCAGCGCGTGCTCGTAGGCCGCCATGCGCTCGATGCCGACCCGCTCGACGTAGCGCAGCGCTTCGCCGAGCCCGACGGCGTCGGCGATGTTGCCGGTGCCGGCCTCGAACTTGTTGGGCAGACCCTGATACAGGGACCGTTCCAGGGTGACGTCGGCGATCATGTTCCCGCCGCCCTGCCACGGCGGGGTCTCGGCCAGCGCCTCCTCGCTTCCGTACAGCACGCCGATGCCGGTCGGGCCGTAAATCTTGTGGCCGGAGAACACGAAGAAATCGACCCCGAGTTCGGCGACGTCGATCGGCAGGTGCGGGATCGACTGCGCGCCGTCGATCAACACGCGCGCCCCGTAGCGGTGGCCGAGTTCGACGATCTTCTCGACCGGCGTCACCGTACCCAGCGCGTTGGAGACATGCGTCGCGGCAACAAGTTTGGTCTTCGGCCCCAACAGGTCTTCGAATTCCGACAGCAGCAGGTTGCCCGCCTCGTCCACCGGCGCGACCTTCAGCACCGCACCGGTCTGCTGCGAAAGCAGTTGCCAAGGAACGATATTCGCGTGGTGCTCCAGGTGGGTGATGACGATCTCGTCGCCGGGACGCAGATGCTTGCCGCCCCAGGCATAGGCGACCAGGTTGATGGCCTCGGTGGTGCCGCGCACGAAGATGTTCTGCTCGGCGGTCGGGGCTCCGATGAACCGCCGTACCGTGTCGCGGGCTTCTTCGTAGGCGTCGGTCGCGCGCGCCGCCAGCTCGTGGGCCGCCCGGTGGATGTTGGAGTTCTCGTGCGCATAGAAGTACGCCAGCCGGTCGATGACGACCTGCGGCTTCTGCGTGGTCGCCGCGTTGTCGAACCAGATCAGCGGCTTTCCGTTGACGGTTTCCCGCAGGATCGGGAAGTCGGCACGCACGGCGTTCACGTCGAACACCTCGTGGGTGTCCGGCAGTTGCGGTACCGGTTCGCGCCTGGTCAGGAAGTGGTAGTCGGCCTCGTCACCGGACGGCGTCACCGTGGGCGTATCGGACCAACCCAAGTCGGCCACCGACGGCGCCTGAGGTAACCAGCCCGGCGTCGAGCCCCGCGGAGCCACCGGGACGGTCGGCGGCGCACCGGCCAACACACCGGGCACCGTCGGCACGATGCCCGACGGCACGGCGAACGCGCTCAGATCGGCGACACCGGGCGGCAGGAACGGATCGGCGACAGCGGCACCTGCCTCCCCCGCCGACGGCGCCGCGGTGGTGTCCGGGGCGTTGCCGCGCGGAGCCACCGGCACCGTCTGGGGCGGCGTGCCCTCGGGACCCGGCGAGGTGGGCGCCGGCACGTATACATCCGAGTAATTGAGCAGCGGGACGGGATTCGGGAACGGATCGGAGGTGCCGGCGGCGGTCCGCCCGGCAGACGTCGCGGCCGTCGTGTCCGGCAAGTTCCCCCGCGGGGCCACCTGGGTGGCCTGCGGCGGGCCGTCGGGGCCCGGGCGGATGCTGGCCGCGTACAACTGGCTGGCCAGCGCCGCGAGTTCAGCGGCGCTGACGGGCAGGTCGCTTTCGGCGTCTACCGACCGGTACTCACTTGTACTCATGGAACTGGTCCACAGCGACGTCGTCCAGCACCCCGAGCGCGTCGTCGGTGAGCACCGCCAACGACGTGTACAGCGTGACCAGATAGGTCGCGATGGCCGACTGGTTGATGCCGGTGAACCGCACCGAGAGCCCCGGAGCCTGCTCGCCGACCAGCCCGGGCTGGAACAGGCCGACGACGCCTTGGCGCTCCTCGCCGGTGCGGACCAGGATGAACTTGGTCTTGCCGTCCTCGACGGGCACCTTGTCCGACGGGATCAGCGGAATCCCGCGCCAGGTGATGAATTGGGCGCCGAACAGGTTCACCACTGGCGGCGGCACGCCCCGGTAGGTGGCCTCGCGGCCGAACGCCGCGATACCGAGCGGGTGGGTCAGGAAGAAGCTGGGCGTCTTCCACACTTTGGTGATCAGCGCGTCGAGATCGTCAGGGGCGGGGGCACCCGCCAGCGTCTGAATCGTCTGTTCCGGAGTCGCCTGCGCCAGCAAGCCGTACTCCGGGTTGTTCACCAGCTCGGACTCCTGGCGTTCCTTGATGGTCTCGATGGTCAGCCGCAGCTGCTGGGCGATCTGGTCGTGGGGGCTGGAGTATAGGTCGGACACCCGGGTGTGGACATCCAGCAGAGTCGAGATGCTGCGCAGGGTGTACTCGCGCGGGCTGGTCTCGTAATCGACGTAGGTCTCCGGCAGCGGCTCGTCGATGCTGGCGCCCGCCTCGGCCTTGACGGCGACCTGCTCGGGGTTGACCACTCGATTGACCCGGTAGATACCGGCCTCCACCGGCACCCAGCTGAGCAGGTGCAACAGGAAGCGCGGGGTGATCGTGGAGAGTTGCGGAACTGTCTTCGTCGCGTTGGCTAGCTGCCGGGCAGCAAGATCGCCAAGGGACTGAGACTCGGTTTGAGCTCCCTGAGAAGAAGTAGTCATTCGGATCCTTCCTCGCAATTCCGATCACGCTGATTATTTGTTTAAACGTTTGAGCGCTAACGCAAATCATGCCGCATCCCGGAGGCCGGCGCCCGCCGAGGGTAAGCGACGGCAGCACACGCACACAAACCTTTAAGCAGGCGTGAACCAAACCGTCACAAACGGGCCGTAAAAGCCCATGGCCTATAGTGGACCGCATGCAACAGGCCATCCAGCAGCGCCACATTCTCTTGTGCTGCCCTGGAATGCCTTTCTGTTGTTGTTGTTGATCTTCTGAGCCCGCAGTAATCCTCGCGCTCCCCTCGCAGGCGGTACGGCAAAACCGTCGGGCGGCACGGCGAAGCGCGGCCATACATTCTCGGAAAGATCACCCCTCCATGACTTTGCTGTCCGCTCCAAGCCGCGCGCTGGTCGCGACCCGGCACCGGGTCCACGCACGGCCGACCGTCGAGCCGTCCCGCATGATGCGGTACCGCGGCGGCACCTACTCACACACCGTCGACCGGATCGTGTTCATCGACGGCACCACCGCGCGCACCGACCTGATCCGGCTCAACCCGAACCTGCGGGCTTACTCGCTGGATTTCGCTGGCATCGCGCCGCATCAGCCGTCCCGCTACCGACTCGACAACTGGTCGGCGCTGCCGCACCTGCGTGACCGGGACTGCGAGGCCGAGGTCGACTGGATCCTGCGGCACTCCTACCCGATGGGCACGATCGCCGAGCTCAGCGAGCAGCTCCGCAGGGCCGGCTATCCCCTGGGGCGGGCGAACATCAGCGAGCACGAAGCGATCGCCGGCACCCAAGCCGCGATCTGGCACTTCACCAACGGCCTAAATCTGGACACCCGGCCACTCAACGCGCCGATCGCCGTCCACCGTGGGCCCGGCTCGACGCTCACCTTTGAATTCGACGGCCAACCACAGCTCGGCGGCTTCACAATGTGGGCGTCGGCGGATGCCGCCGGCTCGGTGAAGCTGCAGAAGTCGACCGACGGCCGGGAGTGGCAGGACGTTTCCGGCTCCCACCTGGCCATCGACGCGGGCAAAGGCCGCTATCGACGGACCCTGGGTGTCGGCAGCACGGTTTCCACCAGCAAGCACAGCAACGGCCGTCGCGGTTACCGCTATTACCGGTTGGTCAGCAGCACGCCGGGCACCCTGCTGGACATCGACCATGTCGACTTCTGGCTGACCGGCTCCGGGCATCACCGCAACGCCGACCGCGTGGTGCACCTCTACAACTATCTGCTGGCCGGCGCCTACGCGGCCCGACGCAATTCCGAGCCCGCGCCCGTGGACGATCGCGAGGCCACCGTCGAAGGCGACCTGGTCGGACCTTTCCGGGTGCGGGTGCCGCTGAAACTGTCCGCCCCCGACGGTCACCGGATCGTGGACGCCGACGGTTTCGCCCTGGACAGCACGGTGCAACCGGGCACCGACTTCTACCTCCATCGCATCCCCGGGATTTCCGCAATAACATTGAGCGGGTCAACTCCACATCCAATTGGCGGACGGGTACTGACAGGTGTGGCCCTCGACGGGCCGGACCAACGGTTCACACCGGTCGCCCTGACCGTGCCCACCAAACTGACCATCGAATTCGACATCAGCTGGCACGAGGCGTGGTCCGACCTTTGAGAGAAGGCAGATGAGCATCGCCGAGAACATCACGCAACTGATCGGGAACACGCCGCTCGTGCGGCTGCGCCGCGTCACCGACGGCGCGGTGGCCGACGTGGTCGCCAAGCTGGAATCGTTCAATCCGGCGAATAGCGTGAAGGACCGCATCGGCGTGGCGATGATCGACGCGGCCGAGAAAGAGGGCCTGATCAAGCCGGACACCATCATCGTCGAGCCGACCAGCGGCAACACCGGCATCGCCCTGGCCCTGGTGGCCGCCGCGCGGGGTTACAAGCTGGTGCTGACCATGCCGGACACGATGAGTGTCGAGCGGCGCAAAGTGCTGCGGGCATACGGCGCCGAGCTGATCCTGACTCCGGGGTCCGAGGGCATGCCGGGCGCGATCGCCAAGGCCGAGGAACTGGTCAAGTCCGACGACCGGTACTTCATGCCGCAGCAGTTCGAGAACCCGGCGAACCCGGCCGTACATGCCGTGACCACCGCGGAAGAGGTGTGGAAGGACACCGACGGCAAGGTCGACATCTTCGTATCCGGTATCGGCACCGGCGGGACGATCACCGGAGTCGCCCAGGTGATCAAGGAGCGTAAGCCCTCGACGCAGTTCATCGCCGTCGAGCCGTCGGCCTCGGCGGTGCTTTCCGGCGGCACCAAGGGTCCGCACCCGATCCAGGGCATCGGCGCCGGATTCATTCCGCCGGTCCTGGACATGGGCCTGGTCGACGAGGTCGTCACCGTCGAAAACGACGACGCACTCACCCTGGCCCGGCGGCTGGCCAGGGAGGAAGGTCTGCTGGTCGGCATCTCCTCGGGTGCCGCCGCCGCGGCCGCGCTGGAGGTGGCCCGCCGACCCGAGAACGCCGGCAAGCTGATCGTCGTTGTGCTCCCCGACTTCGGTGAGCGCTACCTGAGTACCGTCCTGTTCTCCGATCTGAACGACTAGCAATGCTGGAAGCGATACGGCGCGACATACGGGCGGCCCGGGACCGGGATCCGGCCAGGCCGACCGTGCTCGAGGTCGTCTTCGCCTATCCCGGCGTGCACGCAGTATGGGGCCACCGCGTCACCCATTGGTTGTGGCAACGCGGGGCGCGCCTCTTGGCCCGGACGTTGGCCGAGGTGAACCGGATCCTGACCGGCGTCGAGATCCACCCGGGGGCCCAGCTGGGGCCCGGCCTGTTCATCGACCACGCGACTGGCGTGGTGATCGGGGAAACGGCGGAGATCGGTGAGGACGTCACGATCTTTCACGGGGTAACGCTCGGCGGCACCGGCCGCGATACGGGCAAACGTCACCCGACGGTCGGTGACCGGGTGATCATCGGCGCCGGCGCCAAGGTGCTCGGCGCCATCAAGATCGGCGACGACAGCCGGATCGGCGCCAACGCCGTCGTGGTCAAGGAGGTCCCGACGAGCTCGGTGGTCGTTGGGGTACCTGGTCAAATCGTCAGCCGGCCCGGTCCTACCAGCGAGGACGAGTCGAACCTGCCGGACCTGGTCGGCGTCAGCCTGAAGTCGCTGCTCACCCGGGTCGCGCGGCTGGAAGGCAAGACCAACGGCGCAGCGGCCGACGGGCGCGCCGAGCGCGTTATCCGACCGCCGGAAGCCGGGGTTTGGAACGGCGAGGATTTCTCCATCTAGGTCTGTCTAGGGAATATCGCCCCGGTGAAAGTGTTGATGCGCTCGTGAGCTCTGTTTTGGTCGTCAGTGCCGCTATCGGCGCGGCGTTGGGGGTTGCCAGCGTCGTCGGCGTGGCGATCAATCGGCGCTCGGGTGTGCTGCGCAGCGCCGGTGACGCGCCGGTCGACCAGGACAATTCAGACCTCGGCCTCTCCGAGACCGGTCCCACTGTGGTGCACTTCAGCGCCGATTGGTGCGGACCCTGCGCGGCGGTGCGCCGGGTCGTCGACCAGGTGTGCGCCGAGTTGCCCGACGTGGCCCACGTCGAACTCGACATCGACGAGAATCCGATTCCCGCCAAGCGACTGTCGGTGCTGTCGCTGCCCACCACGTTCATTTTCGACGCCGACGGCCGCCAGCGTTACCGCTCCGCGGGCGTGCCCAAGGCCGCCGATCTGCAGACGGCTTTGCAGCCTTTGAGAAGCCATTAGAGCCATTAGAAGCCCGTGAAAAGGCACCGAGAGGAGCGCATCGATGTCGTCCGATATCAGCCAGGTAGACGTCCGGGGACCCCGGTTCGCCGCGTGGATCACCACCACGGTGTTGGTGGTGACGCTGGTGGTCTCGGTATTCAGCCTGCCGGCCGCGGCGGTGATTCTGGGTGCCCAGGCGATCGTTTTCGCGGTCAGCGCCGTGCGCGGGCCCCGCAACAGCCCGTACGGGTTGTTGTTTGCCAAGCTGGTGGCGCCCCGGCTGAGCCCGGTCCGCGAACGCGAGCCTGTCCCGCCGCTCAAATTCGCGCAGCTGGTGGGCCTGGTGTTCGCCGTGTTGGGTGTGATCGGCTTCGCGGCAGGGATCCCGCTGCTAGGTGCGATCGCCACCGGATTCGCGCTGTTCGCCTCGTTCCTCAACGCCGCATTCGGCATCTGTCTTGGTTGCCAGGTGTACCCGTTGGTGGCGCGGTTCCGCCGGGCAGCGGCCTGACGATCGAATCACCAACGTGGAGAGCATTTCTCACCGCCGCTAACGGGGAAATCCCAGCGATTCAAACACATTCGGAACTGCCCGCAGTGCCGTATCGTGCCGTGTATGCGTAACGCGTTGTAGGGCAACGCATCCGCTGGCTCATTCCCAGACAGGAGGCCCCACAGGTGGGCGACCAAAACGACGCCTTCAATCCCGCTCAG